>CAZADS010000022.1:0-14387 GCA_964483985.1 uncultured Thalassobaculaceae bacterium | reverse complement strand
GACGCCGGTAGAACTCGTCCAACAGTTTGTGATATTCGCTGAACCAACTGAAAAACGACTGCATCTGGCGGCGTTACTTTCAGATCTCCAAATAGAAAGGTCCATTATTTTCACTCGGACAAAACATCGAGCAAATCGCGTTGCAGAACAACTCAAAAAACTAGGAGTCGATGCTGATGCGATTCATGGGAACAAATCCCAGTCAGCACGACAGAAAACTTTGGATTCTTTCCGCGCTGGAAAAGTCAATGTTCTGGTAGCAACAGATATTGCTGCACGCGGGATTGATATCGATAACATCACGCATGTTATCAATTTTGAACTCCCAAACGTTCCGGAAGATTACATCCATCGTATAGGGCGCACTGCTAGGGCTGGATCCTCCGGGGTTGCTATTTCTTTATGTGCTCCAAGTGAAGAAAACTACCTGCTTGATATTGAAGCCCTTATAAGACAAAAAATTCAAGTGGCCGGGGGGATTCCGAAACGTTCTTTGAAGGTAAAAACACGACGAGTCAAACGTAAGATCAAACCCTTTCTAAAAAATAAGACTATGTCTAACCAACGGCAGAATAAAAAAAACCGCGAGCCCTAAATCCGACAATGTCTTTACATCTTGGCATTATAATTGATTGATATTTAGTGACCTCTACAAAAATTAATATATGCTATTGCAAATCGTTAATTCTGCTAATCCTTTATGAGCTTGAACAATTTAAGAAAATGGATCTATTAATATGAGTTACACACTCGAACAATTTTCAACCGATTGCAGAGCTGCTCTGCAAAATGATGCGGGACCCAAGGGGAAGGAATTGGTTCGTCAATACGTTCAGAAAGCATGTAAAGATTCTAAATTTATTGAAACATATTTAGGCTCAGACAACGACTCCCCTCGAAAAATTTTATATGAAGACCCTGAGCTAAAATTTTGTATTCTAGCGCACGTCCATAAAGGGGCCAAGACGAGCCCACCGCATGACCATGGGCCTAGCTGGGCAATCTATGGACAAGCAATAGGCACGACGGAAATGACCGATTGGAAATGCTTGGAAGCACCGTCTGCTAATAGCCCAGGCCTAGTGGAAAAGGTTAAAACTTACGAATTGGAACCCGGTGCAGCCTACCTTTATGAAGTTGGCGATCTGCATTCTCCACATCGTGAGGGGTCTACCCGCCTAATTCGGGTCGAGGGGATGAATATGGAAAATGTGCAAAGGGATGCATATATGATAGCTCCCCAATGATTTATTTTGATATTTCATTCTTCTAAAGTGGGGCAGACCCCAGCTACTCGGGTCTGCCGCATCAATCGCCGGTATTTATTTGCATCGTAGCCAGTTCCACGATGTAACATACAGCGATTGTCCCAAATAACGAGGTCCCTAGGCTTCCAATGATGGGTATAAATGTACCCTTCTCCGGTCGCATTATCCAATAAATTGCTTAATAATTGACGACTTTCCAATTCCGGCCAGCCTGCGATCGCCTTAGCATGAGAGCCAATATAATAATTCTTATCGCCAGTGCTGGAATTTTTTCGAACCAATCTCTGATTTGTGGGCGGTAAAGAGGCGGCATGATTTGGGTCTACTTCGGCAACCTTTGATCTCGAAAAGACGTAATCGTGAATTACTTCTAGAGGATCGATAGCCTCCTTTATATTGTCGGTTAACCGGTTATAAGCTGCACGGCAACTAACAAATTGTGTCTGGCCACCTACGTCAGGTACTTCATAAGCATACATGATAGAAACAAAACTCGGGACCTTTCGAAAAGATGAATCCGAATGCCACATGTTATTACCAGCTAAAAATTTAGTTTGCTTATGCTCGTTACCTAAAACCGTTCCATCTGGCTGCACATTACCAATCGTCCCGAAATAGTTTATTACACCATCACGTCCAAGTGAAACATGATTGGGTTCTGGATCTCCGAGTGCTCGAGTAAATTTTAGATGACTTTCATCGTTAAGGTTTTGGTTTGAAAAGACCAATAAACTTAATCTGTCGATCGATTCCCTAATACTGCTAATTTCATCGAAACTAAGCTTAATACCAAGGTCCAATCCAGTGACATGTGCACCAAAATCATCATGCAGCGGGTCCATGGCCATTACCGTCATTTTCTTTGTCCCAGATCATTTTCTTATACAATTTCTCATAGCATAGTAATCTTATTAACGTAGGCAAGGAGTTAAGTCGTAAAATATTTAGTCCTAATGATAGGAGTTTAAAATGGCTGTCGTAGAAACCGAGCAACATGGACAAATCATTATCATACGCATGAACAGGCCCGAACGCCTTAATGCGATGAGCAGAGAACTTCGGGAAAGATTGGCTGAAACATGGAATATGTTTCGAAAAAATTCTGAATTAGAGGTCGCTATATTTACCGGAACTGGTCGTAGCTTCTGTGCGGGAGAGGACATGAAAGAGTCGCTCGCTGACGGAGCACCGGGTGGTGGTGCTATTAAAATTCATGATCCCTTTTGGGAAATGGAACTAGAAAAGCCAGTAATAGGAGCTATAAACGGTTTCGCTATGGGCGGTGGGTTTATGCTGGTAGAGCGTACAGATCTCCGAGTGGCGTCAACCAACGCTGTTTTCGAAGTTTCTGAAGCGAAAAGATGGCTCCTAGGTGGCTACAATCACGGCACATTCGCCAATCTTCCTTATCCAATCGCTATGGAAATGGCACTCGGATTCCGGTTTACTGCGCAGAGGTTTTACGAACTCGGTTTTTTAAACAAACTTGTCGAAACAGAACGATTAATTCCAACAGCTATAGAAATGGCAGAACATTTACTCACTCTTCCGCCTGCCTCTCGCGTCAATACAGTACACATGATGCGACAAATTAGACCATCACTTACACTGCAACAAGATCGTCTTGCAGAAGCCCTCCACCAACATGGAGACCTTAATGATCGAATGGAATCCAGAGCGGCGTTTGCCGAAAAAAGGAAACCAAACTTCAAAGGATGGTTAGATCCAGATGATCGTTATCAAATGCCCAAACTCTCTGATTTCGCTAACTGACTTAGGATAAAACTATGAGTGCTCTGGATGGCATAACGGTTCTTGATCTAAGCCGCGTGATAGCTGGTCCTTATTGCTGTCAAATGTTGGCCGATAACGGTGCCAATGTAATAAAAGTGGAAGCTCCGGGCGGCGATATGAATCGTGGATTCCCAACAGTCATCTCACCTGGATTGAGTACGAACTTTCTGAGTGCTAACAGAGGAAAGCGAAGTATCACACTAAATTTAAAGTCCCCAGAGGCAAGGGAAATAATGCATACGATGGCAAGTAAAGTAGATGTTGTCGTCCAAAGTTTTTTACCAAAAACAGCGAAATCCCTAGGAACGGATTACGAAACCCTTTCTAAAATTAATACTCAACTAATTTATGCATCTATATCCGGTTATGGAACTAAAGGAGCACTCAAAGATAAACCCGGCTATGACACGATGGTGACAGCTTTTTCTGGAATTATGTCAATAACCGGTGACCCAGATAGCCCTCCAGCTAGACCTGGAGTAATCGCTGTCGATTTAGCTACTGCAATGCTAACTTACGGGGCGATCTCCTCAGCACTTTTTGCGCGTGCAGAGGGACGTGCCGGAGGACAGCGTATTGATGCCTCACTGTTGGAATCGGCCGTGGCTTTACTTAGTTTCCGAGCTTTGAATTATCTCCAACTCGGATCTATCGAGCAACGGGAAGGTGCAGGCTACAATGCCATAACACCATACGGCGCGTACCGATGTGCAGACGGTGATATTTTGATTGGCGCGGCCACCCAGTCTAATTGGTTGAGTCTTTGTAAAATGCTAAAAGCACCAAGCTTAACTAAGGACCCTCGTTATGTAGATAATAGATCGCGTTGTGAACATTCAAAATTCCTTCGAATTGATCTTGAGAATATTCTTGAGGACGGTACAATGGAGGAATGGCTGGAGCAATTGGAAACAGCAGGCATCCCGTCGGCTCCAATCAATACAATTGACAGAGCGCTAGACCATCCACAAGTTAGAGCTAATGATATGGTTGTTGCTGCTCCAACTTCGGACGGGTCTGCAATGGAACTCCTTGGAATTCCCGTGAAAATGTCGGCCACTCCTGGAAAACCTGGTAGCGCGCCCCCTTCCCCTGGTCAGCATAATTACGAAATACTGAGTGACTTCCTCGGGATGGAAAAAACCGAGATAGATAAGTTATCCAAAAACGGCATTATCTAGTGATGCTAATTAAAGTCAAAATCCTACTACATCCGGCGTAATAGTCTCTTTTATCCCTCCCCAACACGAGGAAAACTAGTTCTGCATCTCAATCAGTTATGACCTCGCTATCTATTTTATAGTGTCCATAGGGAGTAACGGAATCATCTTGAATATTGGATAAGCTCTATTAAACATAATGATTCTTAACCTACCCTTGTCTAAATGGATTATACTCGCACTGATATTGGATTGAATCACCAAGAACCTTGACGGTAAAAGTCCGTTTAGTTTTTACTGTCAACTATCGGCGCCTCCTGATGATAACTTGTCATTTTCTGAAAATTGGAAGCTAGCCGAAATAATAAAGCCTCAGCAAAAGGGCGTCCTACCAGTTGAAACGCTATTGGCAAACCAGTTTTAGAAAAACCAGCAGGGACACTAATCGCTGGCACTCCGTAGTAATTCATCGGTCGCGTATATCCAGTCAGCCGCTTTAACATTTCCGGCAGGGCATCCGAGTCACCGACATCCAATTCTCCCAATGTAGGAGCTGGTTCGCCTACGCTAGGTAAAATCAAAGCATCACAATGTTTAAAAACCATATCTTTTAAATTTTGCAAATGAGAAGCACGAAGAGTCAGCGCTTCAATATATCGGGTCGCCGGAATAGCCAATCCAATTTCAATTCGTCGTCGAACCTGAGGCGAGTAATCATTTCTCCGAGTTCGCAACCATGCCTTATGAACGGTTGCAGCTTCAGACCTTGTGACAATATTGGACAATGCATTTAACTCGTCTTGATTCGGAATAGTTACTTGTTTTAATTCGGCGCCAAGTTCTCGAAAGACTTCAACTGCTTTGGCTAATGCCACTTTAACTTCGTCACTTGGTTCAATACCACCATACGTAGGATCCAATCCAACCCGCAGCCCCGTTATGGACTGACTACAAGCACCCTCATAATCGGAAACGGGCTGCAGACTCGACGTTGGATCTAATGGGTCTGACCCTGCTATAACTGAAAAAATCCGAGCACAATCCTGGGCCGTGCGTGCCAACGGCCCAAAACAATCCATCGAAAACGATAGAGGCATGCCCCCTCGGCGACTAACGCGCCCCTGAGTCCCCTTCATCCCTATTAACCCACACAAAGCTGCAGGAATTCGCACAGATCCACCAGTATCGGAGCCAAGAGCACCATATACTAACCGAGCCGCTACTGCTGAACCGGCACCTGAAGAAGAACCACCAGGCGCGTGATTAATATGCCACGGGTTTCGACAAGCCCCAAAATATTGGTTATGGCCCACAGGCCCACTTGCAAATTCGGACATGTTTAATCCACCAAGGTAAATCGCACCTGCCTTTTCCAAATTCTTCATCACTGTTGCAGAATAAGTGGGAACAAAGTTTTGTTGGATTTTCGATCCACAAGTTGATATTTTCCCAGCCCGATAAAACATATCCTTATGGGCAAGCGGAACTCCATGCAGCGGTCCTAACGTTTGACCGCTAGAACGCCACTTGTCCGCGTCTTTAGCCGCTCGAAGAGCGGATTCTACCTCAATAGAAATAAAACAATTAAGCTTTGATTGTACCTTTTCAATTTTCGTAATGGCGGCTTGAGTAACTTCTTCGGAGGAAAAATCTCCAGAAGCGATTCTCGTTGCCACCTCCACCAAGGTTAAATCGGTCACTGCACTCATGACTATTATGTTTTTCTATCTTCTAATAGGTCAAAATCTATTACCCTCAAGAAGTCCGATGGCTCGCTGTCAAAGGTTATTCCACTAGCCGCTTGATCAGCCAAATCTTCTATCGGTACGAGCATATTTTCTAAACCAGCCGACTCTTGATCGCTAACGGATAACCCGTGGAAACGTTCCAAAAGTTCTTGGATAAATTCCCAGTCATAAGCAGGCTTCTGTTTTCGAAAATTCATAGAATTACCAATCCGACTGGAAATAAAAAGTAGTGAATTTTATCGCTCACGGCATGTAAGATCCGCCGTTAACATTGTATATTTGACCCGTTACCATTGAAGCGCGGTCCGAACATAAAAATACCGCCATATCTGCTATTTCTTTGGGCTTTGCCATGCGGCCCAGAGGAATTTGGGAAGCCATGGCTGCTAGATCTGATTCGGAATTTCCGTATCTTGGCTGCGCTGTATCCGTCAACCCTGGGGCGACAGCATTGACTCGTATTTTATTAGGGGCAAGTTCCATTGCAGCAGCACGGGTGACACCTACAATACCGCACTTACTTGCGCAATAATGTGACCCTAAAGGAGAAGTCCCTCGCACTGATTGCGAAGCTAGATTTACTATACAGCCGCCTTTTTGAGCTTTTACCATAGCCCGAGCTGCTGCCTGGCTACAGAAAAAAGTTCCCTTTAAATTAATATCTATTACAAAATCCCAATCCTCTTCCTCCATTTCTAGAAAAGAAACCCTTGGGAACATACCTGCATTATTAATCAGGATGTCAATACCGCCAAGAATCGAAACGGTTTCATCGACGATTCGACGAGCATCACCAACTTTTGAAACATCTCCCTGCACCAATACAGTCTTATGACCATGTTTATTAACTTCCTCCGCAACCGCATCAGCCTTTCCCTTATCGTCATGCCAGTTAATAGCTAGATCCGCTCCTGCCTCAGCAAAAGCGTCCGCCATAGATCGACCGATACCCTGTTGGGCTCCAGTAACAAGAACGACTTTATTTTCAATTTCCATTAATTATCTCCAAAGTTTTTATTTCCGTGTGGGAGCATCCATTTTGATATCAAATTTAAGACTCCCCACGACATCTTTCTGCCGATAAATTTTTAATAATTCCAAAGAGTATTACTGCAACGTTCAATCCTTGCTAACCATGTCATCACTCACTTTTCGATTAGCCACGTCATCCGAAATTGAAGTCAATTTTCTGGCAAAAAATTCTCCATACCCGCCCCCTCCAGCGGTTTCAATCATCAAATGGTCACCAGGGAACAGTCGGTCAACAGTCTTGGAATTGATGAATTCACTCGACCCGTCTGCCCTTCGTATAATAGACTGGGCCTTCGCTCCTGATCCACCACCCATACGCCCCCTTGCGGGATAAAGATGCCTTTCACCACGGTGCGTTAAAATAACCTCACCAGTTAGGATTTCATATTCTCTAATTAGTCCAAGGCCGCCTCGAAACTCACCGATACCCCCCGAATCTCTCCGGAGTTCTGTACGGTGAATTCTTATAGGCACATCCATCTCTAGAGCCTCAATGGGAAGATTCATGCAATTCGTGCCATCCGTTTCGATCACGTCAACTCCATCCATACCTCGACTTGCACCACTGCCAGACGCGATCATTTCTCCCACCACATAACGACTTCCGTCAGACCTTGCTCCCCCAAAAGCTAACAGCAACATCTCGCCTGCAGCATCAGCAGGCGCTAATTCTGGCATAGCCTGTCCGAGAGCTCCGATGATACAGCCTGCTATACGTTTAATCGTAGACGTTCTTGCATTTACGGGAGCCGGTTCTTTTGGATTTACAAGGCTACCCTCAGGTAAGTCTAAGCTTATAACTCTAAAACATCCGCCATTAATAGGGATCGAGGGATCGGTCATCGCATTGACGGCGAAATACGCTGCTGCAAATGATTCTGATGGCATGCAGTTAATAGTACCTCGTTCTTGGTTTTCAGTACCTTAATAATCTTCATGAATCGAATCATTGGAAATGGTCACAGTTACTTCTATTTTTATGGGTTTATCTAAATCTATACCGTCGTTATCCAAGAAATCGGAATAGTTGTATGCACCATCTGGAATTGCTTTAATTGCTTGCCTCATTAAATCGTCTGAACGGTCCAAAAGATCATCAAAGATCCGGGTTAGCACGGCTGCCTCATAGCGATCAGCTAATTCGCTGATCCGTCGACGTCCTATTTCACACGCAGCAACTTGTGCATTAAGATCACCCATAAAACTTTCTGGCATTCGTACGTTAAGGCGAAGAAGTTTAATTAGTGTTTCGTTAAGGACCCCTTTTTCAGATAATTTAAGCGGCGGAATACGAATCCCTTCCTGAAAAATTTCGGTTGCGTTAGTGGGAACAGACCCCGGAGACATGCCACCAACATCCTGATGGTGAGTCATGGCTGCGCTAAAAGCCACAACATCGCCTCGATGAAAAATCGGCATGACCAATGCTATATCTGGAAGATGGGTGCCGCCTAAATAAGGATCATTCATTACATAAATATCACCATCTAGCATGGATTCTACAGGGAACTCTGTAAAAATAGACCCAACTACGGGTATTAATGTCGCTAAGTGAATAGGTATGGCAGTCGCCTGAGCCAAGGTCTCTCCATTAAGAGTGAAAAGACTAGCAGAAGCATCCAGCCCTTCCTTAACGATAGGAGAAAAAGAGCTTCGTAATAACGTGGATTGCATTTCGTTAGCTATACCATCCAATTTATTACGCACGACCTCAACAGTGATTGAATCAGTTCCCTCATTATCATGCCGATTCATTAATTTTTCTCCACCCTTTCCAGCACTAAAAGCAGGTTTTCAAGAACCTCGCATTGCCATTCTGGAGGAATCCACGTAGTCGTGTCTTCTTGCTCTATGATTGCGGGGCCAATGAAATTAAATCCAGGAGACATTTTTGCACGATCCATAACCACGCTATCTACCGCGGTTGGCATATCTCCAACTAGAACCGTTCTTGTAGTCTTTATAGGATCGTCATCTGTCCAGTGAATTGCTGTTGAGGCGGTTGGGGCTTCAATTCTATGAACAGTTCTTAGATTTACAATTCTGGTTTCACTCTCTAACGCTTGACCATAAATACGATCATGAAGGAGAAGAAAGTCCTGGTAAAGCTGCAAGAGTGGGTTCGGTCTCTCGAGATCTAATTTCACTTCCAAATAATATCCTTGGCCCACATAACAAATATCCGCTGCGTAGGAAATTGAAACAAACCCTGGTTCCAGTCCCTCTTCTATGATCAACTTGTTCGCATCTTTATCCAACTGTTTAAGAACATCTAATACTGCGCCAATTTCCAAATCATTCATATTGCGACCAAAAGATTTAGTGACTTCATGCTCAATCGGAGCATGAAGGAGACCAGAAGCCGACAGCACTCCAGGGTGCCGAGGCACCAAGACTCGACGAATGGATAATTCATCCGCAAGAGCGCAGGCATGTAACGGACCACCTCCCCCAAACGCAATCAAAGAAAAATCTCTAGGATCAAAGCCCTGTTTGATGGAGACGAGTCTTATGCCTTCCGCCATTTGCGAAGTTACGACACGATGAATACCTAGTGCTGCGGCTTCAACGGAAAGCGATAAGGGAATCCCAATTTCTTGTTCTATCGCTTGTCGCGCATTGTCCGGAAAAAGTTGTAAATTCCCACCTGCGAAAAAGCTGGGATCTATTAGCCCCAGCACAACAGAAGCATCAGTCACTGTCGCATCTATACCCCCACGCCCATAACATGCTGGTCCCGGAAAAGAACCGGCCGAATGAGGACCTACCCTTAACCCTCCAGCACCATCTATCCAGGCAATGCTGCCACCACCAGCGCCGATAGCATTAACATCAACCATGGGAACACGGACTCCAAATCCGTCGATCATGCCCTCTTGTCGTATTAATGGTTTAGAGCCGCTAATGAGAGCTATATCACAGCTTGTACCCCCGATATCGACCGTGATCAGATCTTCAAAACCAACTCTTTTACCTTCATAAAGTGCGCCTATCACTCCACCGGCCGGACCAGATAAAAATAGTCGAACTGGTCGACGGCGAGCAGTCGCAACGCCTGCCAACCCCCCCCGGGATTGCATAATTTGAAGTGGAGCATCGATACCCTCACGAATCAACGCACCGGCCAATTTAAAAAGATAGTCCTCCACGGTTGGTTTGATATATGCATCAAACGCTGTAACCACTGACCTTTCATATTCTCGAAAAACAGGATCCACTTCACTCGATAAAGACACAGGGATATGAGGCCAACGACTATGTATGATCTCTCTTATTCGATGCTCATGAACAGCGTTTATAAAAGAAAAAAGTAGCACGACCGCAATCGTTTCCGCCCCTTCCGCTATTAGATAATCAATCGCCTTAATAACACTGGCTTCATCTAATGGTTTCAGTACTTGACCATCAGGACCTACTCGTTCAATTACACCGGTACGCATCCGACCGGGGGCCAGAAATACTGGAGTCTCGGGTTTCAATCGAACGCTATACATTTGTTGGCGCATTTGGCGACCAATTTCTAGAACATCTCGAAATCCCTCTGAAGTCACTAATCCAACAACGGCTCCCTTCCTTTCCAATACAGCATTGGTGGCAACGGTAGTTCCGTGGGAAAATACGGAAACCTTATTCGGCATCAAACTATGAACCGTTTTCAATTCTTGGATTCCTGCCATTACAGCGCAACTGGGATCCTCCGGTGTACTTGCAATCTTTAATACTATTTGCCGACCATTAGGGGCGCTACATGAGAAATCCGTAAACGTTCCTCCAACGTCAACACCAATTTCCCACATCTTCTCGCATTTCTTCATAGCGGCCATGTCAACATATTTCTATGATTTTGTTTCCCCAGTAATTTGTCGTAATTGAGGGAATTCATTAAGAATTTGTTGATAACATAAATAAACACTTTTTGCTGCTGTAACCTCGGGTTTGTTACCCATCAACTCAAAAATACGGTGTTTAACAAAGAAACGCCAATGAACCGGTATATCCATTAACAGTGCAGTAAGATGATCATAGTTTTCTTTAGTCCATACTAACTCAAACGTATTACGCGCATGCCCGTAATCAAAAAATTCTTCCCCATTATCTTTATCGGCTCTGAGACGAACTCTTCGTTCCATAGTCTCAGAAAAATTTAAAATTCCATTCTGAATAATGACACCATAATTTTCTTCTGCAGCCTTTGGAGAGACAAGTCCGCGATCCACATCCTGCGCGACCAACTTGGGATCTCTTTCCAGCGGACTTCCCCATCCCCCAGCGCCACCCGAAGCAACATAGATCGAATCCCCAGGACCAATCGTTAAAAAATCAAAATTTCCAAGATTTTTTTCCCTATTAGTGCCAGGATTGAGAACAAATTTAGAATGACCACCCGCCTTACCTCCTTGTACCCCCCAGCATGCAAACCTTGTCCGGTCTCTGTTTCGCGCGGTCACTTTGGTATTAGGGGCTTGAGCTTTGAACGCCATTTCTAAAGCCAACCCACCTCGATATTTTCCAGCCCCACCGGAACCTTTTGCCAATCCATAACGTTCAATCTTAATCGGTACTTCCATTTCATTAATCTCAATCGGAGTGTTTTTAAGGAACGAAGAGTTTGCTCCTGAGCCATCGGCTCCGTCACTCCACGGACTTCCCCCAGCTCCCCCGAGAATTGGTCCTATAGCCGCCACTACTCGACGACCAGTGCGATTATCTATAGCATTTACATTCATAATCGGCCCACCGCTAGCAGGACTGGCAGGAAGCCGGTCTGGCGCAGCTTGAACGAAGGCCCCAAAAATCACCCCCATCAAACGCTGGACCGAAAGTGTCCGGAGTCCCACAGCCGCCGGAAAACTAGGGTTTATAACGGTCCCCTCTGGCAAAATTGAATTTGCCACTCTGCATACTCCTGCGTTGAGAAACAAACTCGTGTCTAACGAGTACAAAACATAAATCAAACCCACCATTAGCAAAGCATGACGACCTTGACCGCCCGTTGGGATATTGATCGCTGATTCAATTTGGGGATCACTTCCCGTAAAATCCAATTCTACTTCCTCGTCTTTTATAATTAAAGTGACAGCCAAACGACAGGGAAAACCATCAGGCGTATCCTCATCCATGTAATCCGCAAAAAAGTACTGGCCATTAGGCAAACTTGAGATAACAGCTCTCGCCTGTGTTTCGGCGTAATTTAATAATTCCTGGGCACCTGTCCGAAAAGTCTCAATCCCAAATTTTGATATCATCTCGTGGACACGACGTTCCCCAACATTCATAGCCGCAATTTGTGCCTTGAGATCCCCCCAGTTTTGTTCCGGCATACGAACGTTCGCCAGTAATACGTCTATTAATTCTTGATTATATTTTCCTTGCCGAACTATTTTTATTGGAGGCATACGAATACCTTCTTGATGGGTTTCCGATAGAGTTCGAGATATGCTTGCCGGTACCGCTCCACCCACATCAGTATTGTGAACATGTCCAACGACAAAGCAGATAATTTCATCTTTATGAAATACTGGTTTCCACGCATGCATATCGGGCGAGTGTGTACAAACATAACCGCTGTATGGGTCATTCGTCATGCAGATATCGCCCGGATAATAAGAATCTATCTTTTCAATGACTGTCTTATAATTAAGCCCTACAAACCAAGTGGCCCCTAACTCTACAGGAACGGCAAATGTTTCTCCCTCAGGTGTAGTCAACCCGGTAGTGAAATCTTCAGTTTCTTTTACAAACGTAGAATACGCCGTTCTATATAAGGTAAAAGCCATGCTTTCAGCAGCTGCTCGACAGTGATTTTTTAGTATTTCCAAAGTTATTTTATCTAACATTATGATTATTTCTTAAGAGAAACGATGAGGTTTCCATACGGATCTACCTTACTAACAAACCCAGGCAAGATGCAGGTCGTACAATCTTCTTGAAAAACAATCGCAGGGCCGGCAAACCCATGGCCAGATAATAAGTTTGTGCGACTATAAATATCGGCAACGTGTAGATTATTTTCACAAAACACCTTGATGTTCCCATCCGCGATCAAGGGTGTTTCCTTTACAGAAGTTGGCGAAAATTTGGGCTTTACGGGTTCACCGACGATCACCAATCGAAGGTTAATTATTTGTACCGCTGCGCGAGAGTCAGAATGGCTATAAACTTTTTCGTGTAATTCATGAAATGCCTTCTCAATTGAGATAATATCTCCCTGCTCAATCCAGATAGGCTCCAAAGGGATATCTATCTCGTAGGATTGCCCGCGATAGCGCATATCTGCAGAAGTTAGCATTGCCACCTCTTCCTCGAACCCCTGCTCTTCTCGGATCCAACGCATTGCTTTCCGAGCAAGCTCTCCAAACCCTTCCTGAAGCGACATTACTGCCGTCTTGTCGAGATCCAGGTAAACAGTTCGAATAAAGTCATTTTTAACATCCGCTATAAGCCCACCTAGGGCACTCAAAACGCCAGGAATTTTCGGTATTATAACTTCTTTCATATCGAATTCTTTAACCAACCAACAAGCCAACATGGGGCCTGCTCCTCCAAATGCGATTAAGGATAGTTCCCTTGGATCAATTCCATTGCGGGAGATCATTTTGCTTAACTCTAGATACATCCTAGAGATCGCGACATGAATAATATCTTCGGCTGCCCTTAAAAGATTAACGCCCAGTAATTTAGCGAGAGGTTCAATTGCATTTGTCGAAAGCTCAGGCCGAATATCTACCGATTTATAGCCCAAAGGAATTTGACCCAGAAAACCCATAACAACCAGTGCATCTGTAATCGTAGGTTGCACCCCGCCTTTCGCGTAACAAGCAGGTCCAGGATATGACCCTGCACTTTCCGGTCCAACTTTCAAAATTCCCAAATCATCAATCCAGGCTATCGATCCCCCACCTTCCCCAATCGAAGTAACCGACACCGTGGGGATGTATATCGGAAATTCACCGACCATTTCACCAGTCCCGTATTGAGGTTGGCTGGATTCTATGATTGCGACATCCGCGCTCGTACCACCAATATCTAAACTCATGGCAATATTTGCTTCAACCTGACGTGCGATACTCGCGGCTCCCATAACACCAGAAGCTGTTCCCGATAATAGCATTTGCGCACAGTGTGTTTTTGCTATTTCAGCCGACATCACGCCGCCATTCGATTTCGTAATCATGGGTTCGGTATATACGCCCAGATTTTTTAGCGATCTTTGAAGAGAACTAAGATATCTGACCACCTGCGGGCGAACATAACCGGCGACGGTTGCAGTAATAGTCCGCTCGTATTCGCGAATAACGGGCCAAACTTCACTTGAAATTAAAACATCCATTTCTGGTGCCTCTAGCCGTATAACTTCGGCAACCCATCTCTCGTGTTCAGGATTT
>CAZADS010000021.1:0-16113 GCA_964483985.1 uncultured Thalassobaculaceae bacterium | reverse complement strand
GTGAAGGTTTTGGACAACAAAACTCCGAAGAGGAAGTCGATGCTAAGGTTAACGCCGCTGTCCGTCAGCTAGAAAGTTTAGGAGCTATAATAACAGAGGTATCGATTCCGATGCACCTACAGGGTGTAGCAATATGGACACCGATAGCCTTAGAAGGGCTTCAATGGCAAATGATGCTTGGAAACGGGTACGGCATGAACTATAAGGGACTTTATTCGCCAACTCTTATGGATGCCCATGCTGGGTGGCGCACAAAAGCAAACGAACTCTCCGACACACTAAAGATTTGTATGTTCACAGGTCAATTTGGGATCGATGCCTATGGAGGTCGATTCTATGCTAAAGCCCAAAATATTTCACGCCGGCTACGAACGGCCTATGATAATGTTTTAGGACACCATGATCTTCTATTGATGCCAACCTTGCCATTAAAAGCTACAAAACTACCCCAGCCAGAGGATCCTCGAGAGGACACCTTTACCCGTGCTTTCGAAATGGTGGCCAACACGGCACCCTTTGATGTCACAGGACATCCTGCAATGGCAATTCCTTGCGGGAAATCGGACGGTCTACCCGTTTCCATGATGCTCATAGCAAAGCATTTTGACGAAATGATGATATATCGGGTGGCTCATACCTTCGAACAATCCAAAGACTGGGAAACAATGTAGAAATAGCGTTTAAAAGTGGGACGTTATCAATTGACCGGGCAACCATAATGCTAACATCGGAAATAATAATACAATCACGAGTACTATTGTGTCCGATATGCAAAACGGAAACGACCCTTTGATAACTTGGGTCACCGGTAACCCGGTGACACCGCTTACAGCAAATAAATTGAGTCCCACAGGCGGAATGACACTTCCAATTTCAATACAAAGAGCAGTTAATATCCCAAGGTGAATTGGATCCACTCCTAGCGATAATGCTACTGGGAAATAAATCGGGACGGTAAGTACAAGAATTGCCACTCCGGTAAGCCACATCGAAAGTAACAGTAAGGAAGCCATCAACGCGAATAGAAACGCAATTTTAGAGAACCCAAACGAACCAGCCCATTCAGCGATTTCCTGCGGCCAACCCATATTTGCGAGGAAAAACTGGAATATACCAACGCAGCCGAGCAAAAAGAAGACAATGGCCGTCAAATTCATCGCCCGACGCGTCACACCCATCAATTCCTTTAAGAAAGGCTTTCCCCTAAAAAATACGCCATAGACTAAAGCGTAACACGCCGCCGCCGCTCCGGCTTCAGTGGGCGTAAATAACCCACCATAAAGGCCACCTAAAACGAGCACGGGCATCAATAGGGCAGGCAACGCTTCAAGAAAAGCTGTCCAACATTTGCGAAGTTCAAAATTACCCGCCGGTAATTTAACTATAAAAACTGATACAGAAACTATGATTACCGCATCACTAATAGCCAGCATAATTCCGGGCACTACACCAGCAAAAAACAATTCCACGATAGATATCTCTGTGATAACACCAAACAATATTAACGTAATACTAGGTGGAATTAATAGTGCAATACCTCCAGCGGAAGCTATTACGCCTGCCGCCATCCACTTTGGGTAACCACGCTTTATCATTTCGGGATAAGCGATCACACTCATGGCGGCAGCCATGGCTGTAGATGATCCCGAAATGGCCCCAAACAACACTGCTGCAATCAATGTAGCATAAGCAAAACCTCCAGGCACCCAACCAATCAAAGCATCAGCGAAGTTAAATAGGCCGCGTACTAAGCCGGTCTTTTCCATAAGAAATCCAGCATAGATAAAAAATGGGATGGCTATCAGAGTATATTTGCTGATAAAAATAAAAAATGCTTCAAACAACGTACTAAAAGAGAGAAAATCGTCGAACAAAACTAAAATAGCAGTCGAACCCGCTAAAGAAATGCCAATCGGAACCCCTACTAAAAGTAATCCAAAAAGAGCAACAGCTAGACTGAGCATTAAACTGCTCCCACAATCATTACCAACGGGAAATTAAATTTCGGTGGTCACTTCGACCTCGGCGTCTAGATATTCTCCACGCACAAGGCTAATTATGTCCTCAATCGTCTGCAAAAACGCTACCAAAGCCATCAATAGAAATCCAAACATCAAGATGAGATAAAAAGGCCACAAAGGTATCAAAAGGCTATAGGTGGACAGGTCTCTATCCCACGCATAACTAAGAGTCGACCAACCGGTAACGCCAATAGACCCGCAAAAAAGTAATATAATCACCGATACGGCAATTTTCATTAAACCAACTGCTCTATAATGACCCCGTGCATGAATTAATTGCACTATAACATTCATGATTAAATGGCTTCGTCGAATTTGAGTTACCACAAAATAGAACGCAACCGCCGAAATCATCCCAACAATGATTCCATCTTGCCCCCATTCGAATACAACTCCAAAAATATAACGACGAATAATTTCCAGCAACGCGAACAAAGTCAGGAGCAATAATATTGCTGATGCTATACCCCCAAGCACCAAATGAATTGCTTCTTTTACACGATGTGAAAAAGTGAGGAATTCATTCATGTCCACTCCCTTTTCAAAAATAAGCTCGCTCAAATAAGATCAAAGGGGCCGTCACAAAAGTAGCAACCCCTTTAAATCTCCTATTTTACTAATGTCACTTCCGGTTTTTCGCCTTGTAAAGCGCAGTTCCTTTACCATAGCGAGTGAAATACTTTTCATATTTCGAACAGTCTGTTTTTTCAAGAGCATGAGAGCCCGGAGGATTGTCTCGTACCAGATATTTAGCTTCATTGGTAAATTGATCGACTAATCTGTCGCCAAAGTCATTGACCTTAGTCTTTATCCAAATATTAGTAGCACCATTTTCGGCTTTTTTTATGACAGCAGCTTCTTCCTGACTCAAAACATAAATACCGGGAGCACTCTTGTCCTTAGTGACGAATTTATCCAACGTACGTTTGTCGTTGCAATAGTTGATAACACGTTGAAAAGGTATAAAGTCATTCAATATTATGTCAGTCACGACATCACGCTGCGCCTGCGACAACTTTTTCCACCAACGATTGGAAGTACCAAACCAATAATAGTCACCAACAATCCCATTAAGGCCTGCTACAGTAAAATATGGCGCTTGCTCTTTAGTCACATTAAAACCACCGAGCGAGGTTAGAAGACCATCGATTACACCGGTTTGCAGGGCGGGCGGGACGTCGCCAAAGGCCATCGCCTGTGGGTTTGCCCCCAAAGCGCTTAACAAAGCATTTTCCGCTGGTCCCATAGAACGCATTTTTTTACCAGCAAAATCTGCGGGTCCGATTAAACGGCTTTTTACCGCCCCGGCTCCCATATACATACTGAGGTGACCTGCACCAAATATTGTGATGTCGTGAACTTTATTAAAATGGGCCACCAATTCCTTAAAGGTTTTAGTTGAATCAATGCCATCAATAGCTCCTACCGTCGATAATTTTCCGGCTCCTAAAAGCACGTTTGCGAGCGGCTCCACGCTGGAGGTTTTACCGAATTGGCCAGTGATCATTTCCAAGTTACCTTGCGTCAGAGCCTTAACACCTTGCGGCACGGTATAAAGTGATTTCGCCCAGAAAATTTGAACCTTACTCCCTGGAATTCTTTTTTCCAATTGTTCAGCAAAATACACTTCGGCAATACCAGCTGGATGTGGCGGACCCGTATGATCTGAAGCCCAACGAAGTTTAATGGGCTCTATGGCAAATGCGAGGCTAGTGGATGCAATAACTATCCCTGCGCCGACTAAGGCGGTTATAAAAGTTCGAAAACTTAGCATTTCAGCTCCCCATGTTTGATTATGGATTGACACTCTTCAAATGGCGCCTTTCCAGAGCCCCAACGTTAACAAAATGTAGCTTATTGTAAATGATTACCTTTCTTTAATTTTGTAACTAGGTTCTGCTCAGTTTATAGATAAGTGACCAAATCGAAAATAGAAACCATTACGGTTAACAAATTAGGCGATTTTTAGCGCATTCTATATCGAACGGAAATTTTTAAAGAAAAGTTGATTTCCTTATAATTCCTTAGACAAATTCCCATTCCTAAAATTTGAGAAAAATGAACCGGATAGGTAAATGCTTGTATATTACTAACCTGAATTTGGCCTCAGTTTTCAGGGAGACTGAGTGGAAATATGTCTACATCGAGTCCTCTAATTACAAAATATGAGGTTATAAAGGAAATACTAGACATGCCAGTACAAACACCATTTTTAAGGTGATCTCTCACCAGTATATATTACACTGGCATCACAAACCTTTATTAAACATTAAGAAAGTCCAACGCTTATAAAATCTGACTCAACTAGGCTAAGGAAAACCCAGAAATCTAGAGAACGAAGCGAAATCTTTTCAATGCTAACCATTGCGCCAGTGCCCATATCTATAGGACCGACCCATTTTGTGGTCACAACGAGTGGAAACCTGCAATGCTATTTCGATGATATCAGAGAAACAAATTCGTGACTCAAACCAAGCTTTTTTTAATTAACTGATATAGCGCCTAGAAATTTTCCATACTCACAATAAAGATTATGTGGGGGAACACTGCTTTTCTCTATCGTATCTCTAATTGATCTCAAAGTAGGTTCAATCCATAGCTCTCGGATTTATATGACAAAAGAGATATATTAAAATAGCTAATCCTATTTTTCCATTTAGGAAAGCATTTCCGGCAAACCGGTCACCCTCACAGTGCAGGAAGCACCCAATATCAAAAGTGTCAAAATCCCAACCGGCGCGTGATTCAAATGTAAAAGTATATTTAGCGTTGGTAGAACGCTTTCAGAGGTTTATCCAACGTTACTCCCCTTCGAAGAGATTTAACAGACGCGCTTTTGTAATAAACTATATGAAGTTGGTTTGTTTTGGTATTTAACAAAACATCATCCTATCCGGCTCCAACTTTCAAATTCGATTCCTCATGAACTATGTGAAAGCGACCCAGCACTCAAAAATCACGGCTCTCAGTCCAAAGTTGGAAGTTTTCGTGTTGAGATAGAGCTAAATGCTCATACCCATTAGCGGATAGGAACGCGAGCGTAGCTCATGGTTGCCGACATTTGTCAAAACCTTGTTTCAAAAGGATGTCTATAGCATCATTTATCCAACAGCTACTATTAAAAGCCGAAAATTTTATGGGTTTTGAACAACCCTGTTGTAGGACCAAAACCAAAGTTTTATAAATCTTGTTATTCTTTGAAACATGAAAGTTCAACCCTTTGTCTAAATTTTTGGAAAAAATTAACCCCTTCGGAGAGTTAACTTTGCGGACATTAGCTATGCCCGCTGATGCCAATCCCGCCGGTGATATTTTCGGCGGGTGGGTTCTTTCACAAATGGATATTGCAGCAGGAATTTGCGCCACTAACTATGCTCAGTGTCGAGTTGTTACCGTTGGCGTCGAGAAAATGTCGTTTTTGAAACCGGTTTATATTGGAGATGTACTTTGTGTTTATTCATCCATCAAAAATACTGGTAGAACTTCAGTGACCATAAACCTTGAAGCCTGGGTTTTAAGAGATCGCGTGGGGAAAAGAGTCAAAGTTACTGACGGCGTTTTTACCTTTGTGGCATTGGATAAATCTGGCAACCCAAAGCCAATTTAAGATAACAATCCGAATAAGAAAAATCTCTGGACACCGAACTCCAAGCATAAAAATTTAAGTGATCCATCTATCTTCTCAAACCAATCGATCGCCACAGTTCATAAGTTTAATATCATTTTTTAAAATCAATAAACAAAGGAAAGCACTTTTAATCAGACACCACCCCCTTTATGGCATTTGCATGAGCAGAATAAGTGATTTGTCCTTGAGAGTCCGCTGGTAAACGACAATTTACTTTGGTCTTTAAATCACACAAAGCGTCGGCGTTCATATTTTCTAGCGTTTGTTGTAACACTGAAGAATTCGAGGTTATTGTCCAAAATTCTTCAAATGAGGAGAATGTTCGCTCTACCTCAATCACCCGGGAGTCAATTTTTTTTAGTCCCATTTCTTGCCATAGTTCCTGAAGTGCCTCCAATCTTGAGACGTTAACACTGGGAGGTAATGGATACTCCATTCCCAAAGCACGAAACTCGGCCTGAAAAGGTTCTAAAGGTAAACCTTGCCCAAAAACATCCCATGCGTACGCAGCAACTAAGCCGCCAGGTTTAGTTACACGAACCATTTCCGCCAAACCCAGTTTGGGGTCGGGCACAAAAAATATCACCAGCGCCATGGTAGATGCGTCAAAATAGTTTGCGTCGTAAGGTAGGGACATGGCATCGGCTTTTTCGAATACAGCAAATTTGGTTGCTGGTCGAGAACGAGCAAATCCTAGTTGTGCACTCGATGGATCAACTCCTACAACCTTATTTGGTGATGTTCGTTCAATAATTTGTTCAGTGAATGCACCGCTCCCGCAACCAATATCAATCCAATTCTTGTTTGGCTCAGGATCTAGCCAATTCAAAAATATATCACCCACTAACTGGCTCCAAACGCCCATCATATTGTCATAAGCAGCACCATCTTTGAATGTAATAGGTTGAAAAATGGTCATTTCACAGCCTCTCTTAAAGTCCGTCGTCTATCTGAAGTAGCTTCATCATTAATACCTATACCGTTAGGACCATCGAGGAAAATAACACCATAATCGCTCTCTGCAGTTTCGCGACCAATTTTTTCTTCAACCACGTCCCGTAGGACACTATCAGGATCGCGGTCTAATGGATCACCAAATCCGCCGCCGCCGGCCATAACATGTCGGAATACATCGCCCTTGTTAAGACGCTCTACTTCAGTCATCAGTACAGGAAGTAACTTATCATTCCGTCCAGGATTAAGAATGTTAAGAGAGGGTTTGCCATCTTTACCACCGAACAAGCCGTGGGGTGGATAATCCCTCTTGTCTGAGCGCACATTTAAGATAGCGTTATCAGCCAATGACTCATATTCCCTAATTAATGCCAATCCCCCTCTAAACTTGCCCGCGCCTCCACTATCTGGAACAAAACCGTATTGGTTAATTCTAATTGGGTAGTCTTGTTCAATCATCTCGATTGATACGTTAGACTGGTTGGCTCCCATATGCGGGACACCTTCTTGACCGTCATGGTTACTGGTAGCGCCCCACGTGCCCATAAACGTCTCACAAAATACGTAGGCTGTCCCATCGAGGTAACCTGCAATAGTAGGGACAGTCGACCCTCCGGTGGTATCCGCCGTCACCCTATTTGGCACTGCTTGAGCTAATGCTCCAAATAAACAGTCGATCATCCGGTAACCTGTAATACCACGTGCCCCAGACGGGGCTGGAAATTTAGGATTTAACACTGAACCAAGAGGCGCCGTCACAGTGATGGGGCGAGCGAACCCCTCGCAGTTCGGTATTTCACTACTTAATATAGAGCGCAAGGCAGCGTAAGCACATGATTTTGTAAATGGAAACGATGGGTTTATGCCGCCCGGAACCTGACCGGAAGAACCGGTCCAATCAACTTGAACGGTTTCATCCTCTACTGTGACTGTAACTTTCAAAACAATAGGTTTCGGTCTTTTACCTAACCCATCGATATGATCTGTAAAACGATAAACACCGTTTGGAACCTCTCGTATCTCCGCTCGGGTCAATTGTTCCGCATATTCTTGAAGATGTTGGGCATATCCGAGTATTGTCTCTGCACCGTATCGTTCAAAAAGCTCAAACAATTCGCGCTCACAACTTTTACAAGCCGCAATTTGGGCCTGCAAATCACCTATAACTTTTTCGGGAGTCCTAACGTTTAGAGCAATAACGTCCCAAAGAGCTTTATTAGCTACTCCTTTTTCTAGGAATTTAACGATTGGGATCCTAAGGCCCTCTTGATAAATCTCATATGCCCCAAGGGCATTGCTACCAGCAACGATTCCACCAACATCAGAATGGTGCGCGACTGTAGTTGCCCAAGCAACAATCTTACGACGATAAAAAATTGGCATAGTAATATATATATCTGGCAAATGTTGGCCTGCAGCAACAAAAGGATCATTAAAAATAAATACGTCTTTAGCGTGAATATTTCCCTTGTAATCCCTAACAACTTTACTGATCGCATCATAGAAACACCCAAGATGCATAGGCGTACAAACTCCTTGAGCAATTGTTTGGCCTTCGGCATCGCTTAATGCCGTAGAAAAATCGAGAGAGTCGCGAATTATACCCGAATGCGAAGTACGCATAAGAGTTAATGCCATATCGTCAGCTATGGTATCGAATGCGTGCCGAATTATCTCACGTTGGAATGGATCAAACGTCTGCATTACGTCCCCCGTATTTAGGAATTTTCCGGTACAGTTATAATAACGTTGCCAAACTTATCTACCCGAGCACTGCAATCTGGCGGCACGAGTGCCGTACCCTCGTACTCTTCTATAATAAGGGGCCCAGCAAGCGGAGCATTTGTTAGCGCCCCTCGATTTATCACTTGTGTATCATGGTTGCCCATATCAGGCCCAAAATAAGCTCTCCGAAAAAACTCTTTTTTAGAATTTTCGGGAATATAATGGATATCCCTGGCCGTTTGGACTAAACGGGTCCCTACTAGCCGCAAATTGACTAACTCCACAGGAAACTCGCCGGAAAATGCGTGCCCATAACGAGCCAGATGCTGGGCTTCAAAACGTTGTGCTAAATCTTTCAATAGCGCTTGGTTTAAACTCCCATCCCCAAAAGAAATAGTCAATTCGTAAGCTTGACCTTGGAAACGCAAATCCGCAAATCTTTGGAATTGAATTTTAGCTTGGTTCCCTCCAATCGTAGTAGTAATACGATTAATCAAATCCTCAAAGGCTTGCTCAGCCTGCTCCAAATTTAGTTCCCTTAATAGAGATAGCAGGGGTGCTGTCTCATTAACTTCAAGATTACTGAATAACAAACCCACCGCACTAAATACACCGCCTGCTATGGGGATAACAACTTCTCCAATTCTTAAAGTTCGGGCTAAATCGACTGCATGTAGACCTCCCGCACCCCCAAACGCGAACAAAGTAAAGTCCCTCGGGTCTCGCCCGCGATACGTAGTAACTGCACGAACAGCACGCATCATTGCCGCGTTGGCAACGGTGTGAATTCCGTAGGCGGTTTCCAAAACCCCTCGCCGCATTGGTTTAGCTATTTTTTCCTTAATCGCTCTCTCTGACAGTGACACATCGATCGGAACGGTACCTTCGGCTAAAGATTCCTGATTGAGATAACCTAAAACTAGATTAGCGTCAGTAACAGTAGGCATTGCATTACCCAAACCATAACAAGCTGGACCGGGTATAGCACCTGCGCTTTCCGGCCCTATCTTAAGTGATCCTGCCCGATCAAGCCAAGCTATACTGCCTCCGCCAGCACCCACTTCAGCGATATCGATTACTGGTAGTTTAAGTGCGTATCCCCCACGCCCTACCAACGCACTGGAAGAGGACATTCCGCCTCCTACTTCATACTCGTCCGCTAGACTAAGTTCACCTTTTTCTATGACTGATGCCTTAGCCGTTGTTCCACCCATATCGAGTGTAATAACGTTATCAAAACCAGCTTTTCGCGAAAAAAAACCGGCTCCCACAACTCCCGCTGCTGGACCACATTCCACTATATGCGCCGGTTTTTCTAGACATGATTCTGCATCAAGAATTCCGCCGTTGGATTGCATGACCATCAAGTTACCGGAAATATGCGCAGTCCTAAGCTGGTTGATCATTGCCCGAAGATACCGCCGGACAGGAGGTCCTACATAGGCATTGATAGTAGTAGTACTGGTGCGTTCGTACTCTCTTTTTTGAGGCAAAACATCCACGGATAGTGAAATAAAGCAATCCGGCATAGCCTCCCGAAGCATCTCACCCACTAGCCGCTCGTGAGCGGCATTCACAAACGAGTGCAAAAAGCACACTGCAACTGCTTCCACGTCAATTGCTCGAATCCGTTCTATCAGAGATCCAACTTCCGAAATATCCACCGGGGTTATAATGCTACCATCGGCAGCTAACCTCTCTGCGACTTCAAAACGCAAATTTCGAGGCACCAGTGGTATCGGTTTTTCATAAAGTGGATCATAAAGTTTGGGAACTCTTATTCTTTGAAGTTCAAGCACATCCCGGAAGCCCTTAGTAGTGATGAGTGCGGTTTTTGCTCCTTTATGTTCCAGAATGGCATTAGTCGCTACGGTGCAACCGTGCAATACCTCCTCCACGTTATCGACCTCAACATCCTCATATTCAAAGAGTTCAGCAATACCTTCTACTACTGCGTCAGCATAATTCTGAGGAGTAGACGGTACTTTCCATGTAAGCAATCGTCCATCATTAGTTGTTGCCGCAATATCCGTAAACGTGCCCCCAATGTCAGCAGCAACTCGTTTAATCACGCCGCTACGCTTTTTCGGTTCTCCATCGACCATTATCACCCCGGCTCATTGTTGGTATAAATACCCATGAAATCAAACCGTACTATTCCAAAAATTTAATCCACGCGAAAAGACCGGGATTATTTTTATTGCATTCATAGAAGGGTGAACTTTATTTAGTCAAATCATAAACTCAAAAAACCCTCTTTAGATTAAAAACAAACCCTTAGTATTGCAACGAATTCAATAAAAACAGAATTGACCAATGGGTTATTTTAATTTTCAGCTGTTCTTGGTTTTCATTCAAAATCGGGAATCCATTTAAAATATTTGATATTTACTCATACTTTTTAATCAATAGGTTCAAAGAAATCTTGCCCTAATCATTGAGATGACAAGCCGAAAAACGACGGGGAGCGATTTCTCGTAAAAGAGGTATTTGTTCGCCACAACGAGGAATAGCTTTTGGGCATCGCGGATGGAAATGACAGCCACGTGGAGGATCAATCGGAGATGGAATTTCTCCCTTAACCGGGGCGAACGTTCTTTGCCGAGTTTCAAGCCTTGGCACTTCAGCTAACAACGCCGCCGTGTAAGGATGATTAGGAGCAGAAAAGAGCAATTCGGTCGGCGCTATCTCAACTATACGACCCAAATACATGATTACTACCCGATCACTTAGATGTTCTACTACACCAAGATCGTGACTTATAAATAAGTAGGTTAAATTTAATTCCTCTCGGAGTGCCATAAAGAGATTCAGCACTTGAGCTTGGATTGAAACATCTAATGCTGCTACCGATTCATCACAAACCAAAAAATCCGGTTGCACGGCAAGTGCTCGGGCAATACCTATCCGTTGACGCTGTCCTCCTGAAAATTGATGTGGATACCGCTTAGCATAGCTGGGATCCAAACCCACCTTCAACATAGTCTGAGCAACATATTCCTCAAGTTCTTTTTTATCAATCACACCATGAACGACGGGCGCCTCGCCAATTATATCGTTTACACGCAACCTAGGATTTAGTGAACTCATAGGATCTTGAAAAATCATTTGAATCTTAAGAGAAACTTCCCGTGCTTCTGAGCCCGTCAACTTTGCTACGTCTTTACCTCTGAAATAAACCTTCCCACTACTAGGTTGATGCACTCCCGCCACCAAACGACCAAGCGTGGATTTTCCACACCCTGATTCTCCAACAAGTCCTACCACTTCTCCATCTAAAATTTCAAGAGTAACTCCATCCACTGCATGTACGACTTCCTCTCTTACTTCCGCACCCAATTTTTGAGCAATTAATCCTGCCAAATCTAAATATTTTACAAATTTTTTAGAAAGACCTTCAATAGCGATTATCGGGTTATTTGGAGAGGCATTAATCATAAATTTAGACATTAGTTTTCTAACTTCAAATTAACTTAATCGGATTATGGCAACGCAATCTTCTCTCATTTTCATAATTTGTAATATCTGGAATATCCATGCATTTATTGTCAGCCCGATCACATCTTGGACGGAAGGAACAACCGTCTGGCAATTGAAGCAAGGACGGCGCCATACCAGTAATTTGGGCTAAAGGAATACCACGCTGATTTCGGCTCGGGACAGAACGAATCAATCCATTCGTATACGGATGCATTGGCCTATCTAAAATATCATCAACTGTGCCCGCCTCTACTACCTTCCCAGCATACATAACACAAATTTTATCTGCTAATCCCGCTACTACAGAAAGATCGTGCGTTATCCAGATCAAAGCCGTACCTGTTTGAGAACAAAGTTTTTGTACCTCATAAAGTATCTGTCCTTGGATAGTAACGTCTAGAGCAGTAGTGGGTTCATCTGCTACAATCAAATCCGGCCTATTTAATAACGCTATTGCAATAGCAACCCGTTGCCGCATTCCACCTGAAAATTGATGAGGATATGAACGTAATCTTTCATCAGGAGAAGCGATTCCTACCTGACCCAATACATCTCTAGCTCTCTGTCGGGCTATCTTAGTGGAGATAACTTCATGAGCCTGAATAGCTTCTATCATTTGTGTATCTATCCGTAGCACTGGATTCAAAGTCATCATAGGGTCTTGAAATATCATCGAAATATTAACACCTCGTAAAGCTCTCATCCTATTTGGAGATGCGGTAACCAAGTTTTCCCCACGATATAAAATTTCACCACTAACCACGCGGCCAGGTTCATCAACCAAACCTAATACTGAAAATCCCGTTACCGTTTTCCCTGATCCCGATTCACCAACAAGACCCAAAACTTTTCCTCTATCAATGGAAAAACTTACACCGTCCACCGCTTTAGCTATTCCGGATTTAGTAAAAAAGTAGGTTCTGAGATCCTTGACTTGAAGAGTTGGGGTTTCTGATGGAGACATTTTTAACACCTGTAGTTCATCTCTGAAGTCGCGGATTAAGGACATCTCGCAATCGATCGCCCACTAGGTTTATACTAACGATTGTTATCAATAATGCTATGCCTGGATAAACACTGATCCAATATTTTCCGCTCAAAATATATTCAAAACCATTGGATATCAGTCGCCCTAACGACGGCTCTGTTTGAGGCATACCAAGGCCAAGGAAAGATAAAGTGGCCTCTAACGAAATAGCATGGGCTACTTGCATAGTTCCGACAACAATCATAGGAGCTAAACAGTTTGGCAATAAATGCCGAAACATTATTCGGTTCTTAGAAAGCCCCAAACAAATAGCGGATTCAATATATTCGCGCCGTCTCTCAACCAACGCAGTTCCACGTATCGTTCTAGCGTAATAGGCCCACTGAACTACAACCAAGGCAATTATAGTTTTGTCCACGCCTTTACCAAGTGTCACAAGAAGCACAAGAGCCACTAAGATTGCGGGGAAACTGAGTTGGATATCTACTATTCGCATAAACAAGGTATCAATTCGACCTCCTACATAAGCAGATAACAATCCCACGCTAATGCCAATCATCATGGCTATTACACCGCTACCTATTCCAACACCCAAGCTAATACGCAAGCCGTATATCATTGCACTTACCATGTCGCGACCGGCACCATCGGTACCTAAATAGGCTGTTGTGCCCGACATCATTGTTTCACCCGGCGCCAACCTACTATCCAATACACTTACCGTGGCAAGATCATACGGATCTGTCGGCGATAAAAACGGTGCCATAACAGCTAAACAAGTAATGACCGAAATTACAATAAATCCAAAAACCGCTAATCTTGATTCACAAAAATCGGAAGCAAATCGCTTAAGGGGTGTTTCCACACTTTCGTCAACTTTGGACTTAATCACACCCTTTTGTTGATTTCGTAAAATTGGATCTGCCGTCATCATGATTTTATATCTTGTAAGCGAACTCTAGGATCCAACACAGAATATAGAATATCAACTATCAGGTTTATCAGCACAAATAAAAAGACAATAATCATTAGGTAGGCCACTATAATCGGTCTGTCTAAAAGACCGATAGAATCTATTAGAAGTTTTCCCATGCCAGGCCAGGCAAAGACGGTTTCGGTCACCACGGAAAAAGCGACCAAACCACCAAACTCTAATCCAAGGACGGTCACTACTGGTATCAAGATATTCTTTAGAACATGTACCAGTATAATTCGTGTTTCTTTCAATCCTTTGGCACGTGCAAATTTTATGTAATCTTGATGCATTACTTCTCGTGTCCCAGCCCGTGCTAGCCTTATAACCATAGATAGTTTAAATAACGCCAAATTCACCGCGGGCAATAAAAGGTGACTGAATCCATCCCAACTGAACACGCTGACAGGCATGCCAAGAATAACCTGCACCTCGCCCCTACCAGTGGATGGAAGCCAACCCAAAACAACAGCAAACAACAAGATCATCATTATACCAACCCAAAACGTTGGCAGGCTAAAACCCAAAATGGATCCCGTCATAATGCTTTTAGATGCAAGAGAATCTGGTTTTAATCCAGCCCAGATACCGAGTGGAACGCCAAAAATGATCGCGATCAAAAGAGCACCAATGGCCAACTCCATCGTTGCAGGCATTCTATCCAAAATCAGAAGCAACGCCGGTTCATCAAACACAAAAGAGTCTCCTAAATTCCCTCTTGCTGCATTTGAAATAAAAATTCCATATTGGACCATGAATGGCTTGTCGAGCCCCATGGATTTTATCATTCGTTCTCTCTCTTCTTGATCAGCATCATCACTGACCAAAATTTCTACAGGATCACCAATCATAAATACGCCCGAGAAAACAATAAAAGACATAATCAGCACGACCAAAGCTGATTGCATCAACCGTCTAATGATAAATACGGACATTATTTTCCAGGCTTTATTTGCGTTATGGATAAACCGAAGAAAACGCTTTGCCAACTAGGTTGACAACTGGCAACCCAAGGTCACTTTTATTATGACCTTGGGTATCGATAGATCTAATTCACTGGAAGGTAATCATATCCAGTAGTTCGCTCATCTGCGCGAGGATCGAATTTTAAGCCTTTGCGGGTTGCCCATGTGTTAACCTGATAATGCAAAGGAATTATGCCAGTGTTCTCTCCAATGGCAATATCGGTAGCCTTGGCCAACAAAGCTCCCCTTTTAGCATCGTCAACAGTTGCCAGAGCCTGATTTAAAATTTTATTTACTCTCGGATCAGAGTGACGACCGCGGTTCGAGGCGCCCATTCCTTTTGATTTATCGTGAGTAGCTAAAAGAGACTTGATTGGGGACGACGATTCTCCTGTGCCCGATCCCCAACCGACCAACACAAAGCTAAATTCTGGGAGGCCGCCTTTAGCACCTTTAGATGCTCTTTTAAAGAAGACATTTTTGGGCATCGTTACAACTTTTGTTGGAATACCTTGCGCAGATAGCATCTGACCAATTGCTTCGCATATCTTCGCATCATTAATATAGCGATCATTAGGCCCATGAATAGTTAAACCAAATCCATCACCCCAGCCTGCCTCTGCCAGCAGCTTTTTTGCCCCTTTTGGGTCAAATTTTTCTACCTTTAAGTTAGTAGAACGGCCAAAAAATCCTTCGGGGAGTAATTGACCAGCAGGAATTGCAATCCCTTCCATAACACGTTCTACAATAGCTTTTCGATTGATCATCATAGATATTGCTTTACGAACTTTTGGATTTTTCAAAGGATTTTTGTTCATAGGTTTACCTGCCTTGGTCGTAACAAAGGGCGAGTTGTCCCTAAACTGGTCCATATGAAGGTAAATAACGCGGTTCGACACGCCCGAACTCAATGCAACCTTTTTATTGGTCTTCAACCGCTCAATATCAGTCGTCGGAACGTTATCAATGGCGTCCACATCTCCAGCAAGTAAAGCCGCGACACGGGCCGGTTCGGCCTTGATGAACTTGAATGTAATCTTGTCCCAGGGCTGGGCAATAGGACCATTGTAACCATGGAATTTCTTTAAGACCAGCCGATCCCCTTTTTTCCATTCAACAAATTTATACGGACCAGAACCAATCGCAGCCGTGCCATTATTAAAATCCTTCGCCGATATACCTTTATTTTTTCCAGCCTCTCCGGATCCTTTAGCCTCACTCGACATGATCATAACGGTTGTGGTGTCATTAGGCATCAATGGATAGGGTTTTTTCGTTATAATTTGGAGCGTATGATCATCTATCTTTTTGAGAGTCTTGCCTTTAGTATAAGTCCTAAAGCTCGAATTTCCACCCGTATATTGATCAGCGCGTTCATA
>CAZADS010000020.1:0-12157 GCA_964483985.1 uncultured Thalassobaculaceae bacterium | reverse complement strand
ATAGGCGGTGCTCCTGTTGTACATTTCATCGAAACCGAAACATCTCAGCCGGCGAATAGTGGTACAATTGATCACATAGCATTCCGAGCGCACAACTACGAAAAGTTTACAGCAAGATTGAAATCACACAAAGTGGAGTTCACTGACCATGCAGTACCTGGCATGGATTTACACCAAGTTTTCTGCATCGATCCGCACGGAATCAAAGTCGAATTTAACTTTGAAGGACAGGATAGACCATGGACAGTTCTCGAACAAGAATATGAGGCGATGAAAACTGCAAATTAGGTAACCTGGCCGACTAAAGCGATACATGTAACGCTAGCATTAAAACTCATTCAAATTAACATGCCCGGCGGGCTACCATGAGCAAAAGAGAAATAGACATAGGAAAAACTATCGATCTTGGAATATGGAACTATAAACCGGCTGTGCCTATACAAATCGGCGGAATTTTTCGTCATATCTTCAATCCAATCTCGGTGCTGAAAGGCATCGTTTTATCCTGGTTCGGCATATATGTCCGAGGACCATTTCTGCTAATTCTTGCAGCGCTATGGGTAACCGTTTTTCCCAGCATGGAAACTGTCAGTAACAACGATAACCTTTGGTTTTTACAAATTTTCCTGATCAATGCTTTGATGATGCTGACTTGGGCGGGTGGACTCCACTTATTCTTCTATCGCTTGGCGTTTCAGGGTAAATATCTAGAATTTAGCATGAACCAAATGCAAAAAGGCCCAAAATACACTTTTGGAGACCAAGTGTATGACAATATGTTCTGGACCCTCGTATTCGGCGTGCCTATTTGGACAATCTATGAATGTGGATTACTTTGGTTACTCTCCACCGAAATGATCCCCTACCATAATTGGAGTGATGGACCGGTCTGGTTCATACTATTTTTTATTCTAATTCCTTTCTGGGATAGTAGTCATTTTTATGCTGTGCATCGTCTGTTACATTCGAAATGGCTGTATAGACGTTTTCACTCAATCCATCACCGAAACATAAATGTTGGACCGTGGTCCGGCCTATCTATGCACCCGGTAGAAAGCGCAATTTATTTGAGCCCGGTCATCATTCATCTATTTTTACCTTCCCATCCCCTGCATATCGTATTTCATATCTCTTGGTATGCAATAGGCCCGGCCGCAACCCATTGTGGATTTGAAGCAATTTCGATCAAAGGGATAAAATATCCCCGCCTGGGGGATTTTTTTCACGTTCTTCACCATAAGTTTTTCGAATGTAATTATGGCAATTCCGAGGTTCCACTGGATGCAGTCGGCAATTCCTTCCATGATGGAACTCTATATGCCACTCAGAAGACCCGGGAACGAATTAGGAAAGCCAACAAATTGCATGCGTGAGCCTCCCGAATTTTATAGAAGGAAAAAGATTTTCAAACCCTTTTTAAGTGGTGCAATCTCAAATAAACAGGCGATAGATCAAAAATAAAAACCAAACCCAATGACTAATAAATAGTTTTGCCAAATTTGATACAAACGCTCCTGCAACCCTAAATGACACAAAGCTCTTTATAATCGAACATTTTGGCGGTCACAGCACTGCATTCAACTACCGGTTCGGTCGGTCGTTCATTATACTGTCTAGAACGAGGGATATGCCTTAAGTAAGTCTCAATTATCCCGGCATCTTCCCATGTTCCGGCAACGACTTATCTCTTGGAGCCCAACCCGGGGCACTATCGGTATAAATATTAGTTACAATCTTTAAGTCATCAACATCCGTGAAAAGGCCTGCTTTCAGAATTAGGTGACCGCCAAATGTCGGCGTTGCAGAATAAATTGGACTCCCACAGTCGCCACAAAAAAACCGCTCAAGAGTTGCGCCACTATCTGCTACCTCTTCAAATTTTTTAGGTGTTCCCTTAGAAATTCGACAATCGGCGTCTGAAACTACTATATTAAATGTCGCTATCCCGCCCGTTGCCATTTGGCAACTGGAACAATAGCAAGCGATGATTTCTTCTGGCTTTTTATCACACGTTACCTCGATAGAACCACAAAGGCATTTACCAATCGTCGACATAATTTTACACTCCCTTTCCGCTCATTTGAGATGTTAACGTTCAAAACCATTATACGTTGGTACTTTAATACTACTCCAAATCTTTTTTCACACCAATTCCCGCAGATAAAATTTACCAAATGCCAATAAGTCAAAGGGTAAAAGACCCATGGTATAAACAGACACACTTTTTCCTTTCCAAAGTAATATCTGACGGCTTGCCGAATCCTTTACCAAGCTGATACAATTAACATAGTCAAAAGTACTACCTAAGTCGATACTGTCTTTCACTTAAGGGGGGCTGCCATGGAAGTTGCCGCCGAAACCAAGATTGGTCCGCTTACGTTCCGCTCTCTACATCCAAAATTCGCCGCCGAGGTTTTTGGGGTTCATATAAACCAACCACTGGATGACGAAACTTTCGCTGCCGTAGAACAGGCTTTCCTAACCTACGGTGTTCTTGTGTTCCGCGGACAAGATATTACGGACGAGCAGCAACTGGTCTTCACCCACCGCTTCGGCGAGCTCCAGCCAGCCGAATTCAGTTCAGCAACTTCCAAGAGTAATCCACACGTATATGCCTTCTCGAACCTCAACGAGGACGGTAAGGTAATGCTCCGAAGTTCCGAACGGATGTCTATGTTATCCGTCAACGAACGCTGGCACACTGACAATTCCTTTTGGGCCGTGCCGCCATCAGCCTCGATATTATCGGCGCGACGTATACCGAGTGCGGGCGGCGATACCTTTTATGCCTCGATGACTGTCGCCTATGACGAATTGCCGACCGATAGTAAGATCGCACTTGCCGACCTAAAAGTAGTGCACGACTACCGACATACCATCGGTTTCGTCGACAACCGTGGTGTCCGCGAGGAGGAGCTAGCAACGTTACCACCGGCAGTCCATCCACTGGTACGCACTCATCCCCAGACAGGTGCTAAATCGCTTTACGTCAGCAGCGGCCGTATGCGTGAAATCGTCGGCATGCCGGCTGAGAAAGGGCGGGCACTGGCCGAAGACCTAGTCGCCTGGACAACGCGACCCGCCTTTATTTATCGCCATCAATGGCGGCGCTACGATGCTGTGATGTGGGACAATCGCTGCATGCTGCACCGCGCGCAGGGCTTTTCCGAGGAAGAGCCACGGGTCATGCACCGCACTACCGTGGCGGGGGAAGGACCGGTAATCTGAGGCCCTAGATGGCAAATAATTAGCTTAAAATTTCAAGCACGCTGTTATCTATGATTCTGTTTAGTATCCGCTCTTCTAATCCTACTCTGAACTTTTTCCTATCACTTTTTAGATTTAACAAAACGATTTAAACTATGCATGTAAACATATCAATTTGGACAACTTGTCCGGTTGCCAAAACGTGCGGTTTTAAGCTTCTTTATCTTGGGTGTTGCTTGCTTGCACACCCTTAAATAATTGTCCCCGACACTCCATCACACTTGTGCTCGCATGGGCTGTGCCTTCCTGCCGGAACGTGCTAGGAACGCACCCATGCATTTCGGCACCTTCATGGAATTTAGTCAGCGCGATGGAGTCTCGGACCAAGAGATTTTCCGTGAGGGCCTCGATTTTGTTGATGACGCCGAAGCCTGGGGTCTTGACAGCGTTTGGCTAGCCGAGTTCCATTTTATGCCTGACCGCTCCGTGCTGGGCTCGCCGATCGTAGTAGCCGCCGCGATAGCTGGAAGAACCGAGCGAATTCGGATCGGTATGGCAGTCTACGTACTTCCCTTGAATAACCCGCTCCGTATCGCTGAAGAAGTGGCAACGGTCGACCAGATCAGCCGCGGGAGGTTCGACCTCGGCATTGGGCGTAGCGGTTTCGTGCGCATGTATCGCAGCTACGGGATTAATTATGACGAAAGCGAGCAACGTTTTGACGAAGCCTTATGGATCCTGAAGAAGGCTTGGAAGGGCGAAGCCTTCACCTTCGAGGGCCAACATTATCAGGCTTACGATGCCCGGATATCACCAATACCCTATAGTTCGTCCGGACCAGAAATGCGCATGGCTGCCACCTCGGCTGGCACCTTCGAGAAAGTAGCTAAACTAGGCTTGCCGGTTTTTGTCGGGTTACGCGGGGACGACTTATCGCAATTGGCCGACGGCTTGGACCGCTATCGAGCAACCTGGAAGGTATGTGGCCATGATGGATTGGCAAGTGCGTACCTACGTGTACCGCTCTATGCTGCCAATACCGAGCAGGCTGCATTCGAAGAGCCGCGAGAGAACATCATCTACTACTTTGATCGGCAAGCCGCCCTTGTTGCAGCGGATGCTGCCGCACGCGGCAACAACAACACTGACCGATCCCAAATTGCCAAAGCATTGTCGGCTTTATCATACGACGATATCCTGAAACACCGGGTCGCTTTCGGTACGCCGACAATGCTAATCGAGCGTATTGGGCTGTGGCAGCGCGAACTCGGTATCGACGGCGTAGTGCTGGAGATGAACGCCGGAGGCATGCTAACCAAACAGCAGGTCCGCAACAGTCTACGCCTTTTGACCCAGGAGATCATGCCGGCATTCAAGTAGCGTTAGCCAACCAAATCCCGCCCCCGCCATTTAATGTGATAGAACCTTTCTGGGCGCCCACATGACGTCCGGACATAATAGAAGAGGAAAATACACATGGTTTCGTTTGAATTCCATTTCGACTTTGCAAGTCCAAATACCTATATGTCCCATCGACTTTTACCCGGGATCGAAAGTAGGACAGGAATCAAATGCAACTATATACCGGTGCTATTGGGAGGACAGTTTAAATTGACTGGCAACAAATCCCCTATGGAACAATTCGATGGTGTGAAAAACAAGCCGGAATATTTTCGAAAAGAAATGGATCGGTTCATTAGTAAACATGGATTTAAGCGGTTCGAGCGAAATCCTCATTTTCCAATTAACACGGTACAGGTCATGCGGGGCGCACTGGTTGCACAGGAAGAAGGATACTTCGCTGAGTATGTGGAGGCGGTTTATGTTGCGATGTGGGAGGAACAATTAAAAATGGATGATCCTGAGGTCATTGGCTCAACACTGGATTTGGCTGGGTTTAACGGTAGACATATCCTAAGTCGTATCTCAGAACAACCAATTAAGGACAAACTTCTCCACAATACACAAGGTAGTGTCGAGCGTGGTTCCTTTGGAAGTCCCACATTCTTTGTTGGCGATGAGATGTTTTGGGGTAAGGACCGGTTGACGGATTTGGAAGAAGAACTTAAGCGGAAAATTGGAAAACAATAGATATTTTCGCAGTTTATAATGCATCCAATCTTCTGTATTCTACTCTAAGAATATCGACGCTGGCGCCCAAACATTGCTACAGTCAAGAGAATACAAAGACTAACCATACGTTAAATATAACAGTTTATCATTGCCATTATCTTATCAGTCAACCACATGGTCAATGGTGGGCAAAGCGTCACAGCGGGTAAAATACAAACCGTAGCCAAAAAGATAGCCCAAATTCAGTGTTAGTACTCTTTAATTGGTACATTAGAAAACCTAAAAAGAAGAGTGCGTAATCGACCCGTATGGAGAAGCAATTAATCCAATAAGGAGATCAATACTGTGGCAACCACAAAATGAACGGGATCAATACCGAGTGATTCGGCAGTGGGCTTTAATACGGGAACAAACATCAATTAATTAGGCGCATTGTCTATCATAGTTCTAAAAGATGGCGATGTGCATCCAAATCATTCAAAACTTTACCTATGATCCAATCTACATCGGGTTAGTATATATGAACCTCGGAACGAGAAATTAAAAATATTAGGGACAAAGAGGCTGGCATCCGTGACGTGAAGATCCTTTGTCTAGAAGTCTACTCCACCCACAGGAGATGGATCGTTCCAGGCAGAAATTACCGGATCTCCCTTGATCAAGGTCCGGTGCAAAATACGGGCTTGGGAATGATCGACTGGTGCACGGGCATGCATAGTACACCGGTTATCCCACATCAGCAGGTCCCCGATCTGCCAATCATTATGCGTCCATTTCAGAGAATGATGTGTTGCGGCAATCCAAAGTTTTTCCAAAAGCGCCTCACTAGCCTCATCGTTTAATTCGACTATGTAACTTGATGGCCATTCGTAATGGCGGCCAAGATAAAGCGCTTTTTTTCCGGTAACGGGATGAATTCGGACGAGAGGGTGTGCAGGTCCCGTAATGTCGTAGCGAGTTTTTGGGGCATTTTTTGTTGGTCGCAGTTTGGCTGATGTATTCCGATGGTCGTCATGAACACAATGTTTGCCTTCGATCGCAGCTTTCAGTTCCTCAGACAAATTTTCATACGCAAGATACTGGTTACTAAATGATGTCTCCCCACCGCCATCAACCGGTACGATATGTGCGTGCAGCAAACTCCCGTTCGGCGGGACCTCGACGTAGGAGTTGTCCGAATGCCATTTCAAGCTCAAACTTCGGTCAGCTTCGGAAGCAAGTCCCGCCCTGCCATGCGAATCCACGTTCGAAATTATGGAAATTCCGGGTCGAGTCGCGACACGATCATTCTCCCCTGCCTTGATGCCCGCTTGCAAAAAGAAATCTCTCGATTTGGCTGTTTGGTGACCACCAAACAGCTCTGCTGTTGCGAGTAGTTTATCATCATCTAATTTTTGTCCGCGAAACAGAAGGACTAAGTGATCCCCCCAAATCTTGACGATCTGGTCACGTACATCGCCAGGCACTGGACGAGCAAAATCTATCCCACGAACTTCAGCGCCCAACGCCTCGCCAGATGGGACCACACAGATTGCAGACATTGTATTAACATCACTCATTCGCTCCTACCCCCTGCAGCCAAAAGCATTAATGTGTTTACATTTTTGGCTATCAACACGCTTAGTAGAGTTTGCTAGCCACGGGCCTTCTTCCTTAGCGACTGACAAATTAAAACTTTCTGCCTCAATCGGCAATCACAATGGAGAAAGCACCTTCTTAGATAGTCACTTTCCTGAATCATCGGTAAGAGATTTGGTTATCCTAATTTATTTTTATTTAGCATATTTTATGATGATTATTACCGTCTCATGAACCTCAGATCATTCTCACCTGAGAGGCGCGCGGACTGATAGACACGGGCCCAGATACTGGAAAAAACAAGGCCTTATGTCATTAAAATGAATAAAAAACGTCTTCCTAAAAATGACATGACCCTGATAGACTGAGATAAAAGCTGAATACAAAAGGTACAAAATCTTTCTAGGTTGGGTTAGTTATTTGTTTTTAAAGGTTCATGGGGAATAGTATAACGGCAGTACAGCGGACTCTGACTCCGTCGGTCCTGGTTCGAATCCAGGTTCCCCAGCCATGTTAAACTGATAGGAGAGGTACATACGGTCATCAACAAATGGATAAGAAAAAGACAGAAATAAAGATTCCAAATAATTCACCTATTCGTCAAACAACTCAAACAATTCCTTAAATGCGGTAAATTGATTTCCTTCTACCGAAGATGGCACCAGAATTGGCGTTTTAATACCGCAATCGTACCAAGCCTCCAGACTCTCTAAAACTCTCGCCGGGGGACCAAACAGAGTGGTGTCCTCTAACCATTTATCACTCAAAAAGTCGGGGATTCTCTCCGGATTCCCTTCCTTTAGCGCATATTCTATTCCTTCCATTTCTTCCGCGTAACCTGCCTCCCGCCAATAGTTTCGATAATTCGGTAACTTAGCATAACCAATCAACGTCCTACGATTGGTTGCTTTGGCGGCATCTAAATCATCAGAAATACATGTTGGAATCATATTCCCTATAAAAAACTTTTCATTCTGTCTTTTTTCCGGAGGTAAAATTGATAGAGATGCCGACATAAACGAACGAACACCATTGGCAAACACAAGCCCATCTCCAATTTCACCCGCAAGTTCAATCATTTTTCCTCGCAAAGCAGCCAAAATTATTGGAGGAAGGTCGCCAACTCGATCTACCGATTTAAAATCATTCAAAAATCTTCGGATGTCACTCAAAGGTTTACCAGGGTTTACTCCGAAGCGGGAATGCGCTGGCTCATGACTAACTCCTATTCCAAAACTGAATCTTCCCTTTGATACTTCGTGAATAAAACCAGCCGTTTGCGCATAGTCCACCACACTGCGCCAATAGATAGGCGTCACCGAAGTTCCAAACCGGATGCGTTGGGTACTAAGAGCTAACGCCATGGCCAAAGATAGATTGTCAGATATAGATGGCAAATAAATACCTGCAAAACCCCTCGTCTCTATTTCCCCGGCAATTTCAATAATTCGATCCCTACGACGGGGAACTGCTGCTAGTGAAACGGCTGGTCTCATAACACCCATTTTGTCCTCCTTTCTTAGAACGCTTCAAACTATATCCCGATATGGAAACAATTCATTCTTTTAAAAGACCATTTATTGCAGAATTAATTTTAGGTAAAGTCTGTTTACTTAATTTATGAATGATTGGTTTCACGCTTGGTTAAAATGTGCGAAAATTATTGACTCCATTCTGGTTTCCAATAGAACAGACAAGGTCCATGCACGGTTTAGATCCTACACTTTCTCCTTCGGCGGCGTTGGCTTCTATTATTGAAGATTGCTCACGTGCGGTTGTCTTCACCGGCGCTGGAATATCCACCGAGTCTGGAATTCCCGATTTTCGAAGCCCCAGTGGACTCTGGACCCAAATGGCTCCAATAGATTTTCAGGATTTCATGGCGAGCGAAGAAATGAGACGAGAGGCCTGGCGACGCAAGTTTGCGATAGACGATACGATACGAGAAGCCAAACCAAATTTAGGCCATCAGGCGATAGCTGAATTAGTCGATCGCAAAAAAGTTTCTGCTATCATTACTCAGAATATTGATAATCTACATCAGGAGTCAGGAATTGATCCAACCAAAGTAATAGAATTACATGGAAACTCTACATATGCCTCGTGTCTGGAGTGCGGTCTGAGGCATGAGCTTGATATTATAAAGCAAAGTTTTATTGGTCGAGGTGAATTACCTCATTGCAGATCGTGCTCGGGAATTGTAAAAACGGCAACAATCTCGTTCGGACAATCCATGCCCGCGGTGCCAATGCAACGAGCCGAAGAAGAAACTTTAGCGTGTGATTTATTCATCGCAATCGGATCATCTTTGGTAGTATATCCTGCTGCGTCTTTTCCATTGGTAGCCAAACGTAACGGAGCCAAATTAATAATTCTTAATCGCGATTCCACACCGTTAGATCATCATGCCGACTTAGTTCTCAATAACGAAATCGGGGAAATAATGTCTAAAGCCATATTATAACTCACAATAGGATATTTTTTCAAACGTGAGAATTGAGCCGTTTTTAATTAAAGAAAGGAAAGAGAGTAATGTCTAATGAATTAGATCTTCTTATATGGACTCTAGCGCTAACCGTCATACAGATGGTGATCGCGGTACTAGGCGCCATGCTCCAAGTCGGGTTGCCCGCCTTAGCAGGGAACCGTGAGGATCTAGCCGCGATAGTAGGCTGGAGTGGCAGAGCACAAAGAGCGCATCGCAATATGCTCGAAAGCCTGGTTATTTTTGCCATATTGGTATTCGTCGCAAGGGCGATGAACATATCAAACGACATGACGATACTCGGTGCGCAGCTCTTTTTTTGGGGGCGCATTGTCTATGCCGCTATATATATAATTGGAATTCCTTGGTTGAGAACTGGTGCATGGGCTGTTGGACTTGCAGGTCTTATTTTAATCTTCTTACAACTAATATAACGAACCCAAGGCATCCAATTTTAAACACAAAAGGAAGCACGTTTGTCTAATGTTGGCGATTAATGATATTTGATCTCTAGGGTGCTGGCTACGGCGGGTCTGTATTTTTCAAATCGCTACTAGCCTATTTTAACGGCTATCTTTTTTCCAGATATCCAGAAGCGTTATACCTTTGTCGAGCAAAATAGCCTAGACTGTCAATACTTTTTTGACCCCGTAAATTCTAGCACTACTTTACCTATCAGTGGATCAGCAACCAGAATTATCTATTCCATGAGGTAGCTTTGTTCGGCAAAGTTTAGCGCCCTTAAAAACAGCATCTGGCATTCCCGCATTTGTAAAATCAACATCAGTAAGGTCGGACCTTGAAAAATTTACTGCCCAAAGGGATGCTCCTACAAAACTTGCTCCTGTTAAATTTGCCCCTGTCAAATTTGCATTCGGCAATTCAGCCTGGTTAAAATTTGCTCCATTAGCAATAGCGTTTACTAGTATTGCTTCGCTGAGATTCGCACCGGTAAGGTCTGCATTGCTCAATCGTGCTCCGGAAAGATCAGTGCGAGTTAAACTCCCTCCAATTAATCTAACGTTGTTTAAGTTAGCTTTACGTAAATCTGCAAGATGGAGAATGGACTCCTCCATATCAGCATAGGAAAGATCGGCTTCGGTAAGAATTACCTGAAGCATGTTGGTCCGTCTCAGCGTTGCTTTAGTAAGGTTTGCACGAATTAGCGTCGTTCCGCTTAAGTCAGCGTTGGTTAAATCTGCACCCTTCAAACTAGCATCTTCGGCTACAGCTCTCCCTAACACTGCCCAAATCAACTTAGCGTTATCCAACTTTGAATGATTTAGAGTAGACCACCAAACATTAGCTCCTGAAAGATCCGCTCCCCTCAGGTCCGCTCTGCTTAAATCCGTCCACCAGAGGTTTGATCGACGTAGGTTAGCTCCGGTCAAATTACCATTTTTAAGATCCTCCCACCAAAGAGAAGAACCCATTAAATTACAGTTATTGCATTGCCTTTGATTTTTAAGAGTTGCAAGATCCTTTGGATCATAACCACCAGGGCCGGATAAAACTAAAATAAGAACAATGAAAGTGGCAATAACTAATGTAAAGATACCAATCCCTGCCCAAACCATGCGGCGCCTTCTTCGGTTTTGTGGAAAAAATGGAAGGCGCATATACTATCCCACAAAATCGGTCAGAGCATGTTCTCATAAAATTCTAATAGGATGAAAATGCCTATTATGCCAGCCAACGTTTTCGACGACGATAGTGCTTAACATCTCGAAAACTTCGCTTTTCTTCCCCCTGAATTCCTAAATAGAATTCTTTAATATCCGAATTGTCTCTTAATTCTCCAGCCGGCCCCTGAAGCACAACAGAACCGTTTTCCAAAACATAACCAAAATCGGAAAACTCAAGGGCAAGGGTAGCATTTTGCTCGACGATTAGAAATGTTACCTTTTCCTGAGTGCGGAGTTGTTTTACTATTCCAAAAATTTCTTCCACAATCATTGGCGCCAACCCAAGGGATGGCTCATCTAAAAGAATCATAGATGGGTCAGACATAAGTGCTCGCCCAACCGCGAGCATTTGTTGTTCTCCCCCTGAAAGATAACCTGCCTGTACATGACGTCGTTCAGCTATTCTTGGGAAATAGCTGTAAACTCTATCCTTGTTTTGGTTCAACTGTGAATTACTAGAAAGTATATGCCCGCCCGCAACTAAGTTTTCATCTGTCGTCAGGTGTTCAAAAACCCGCCTGCCTTCAAAAACCTGTACTATCCCCAATTTCACAATTTCATGAGGCCTCAGCCGATCGATTCGATTTCCGGCAAACTCAATAGAGCCTCGAGTCACCTCACCACGCTCGGTACGCAGGACACCTGATATAGCCTTAAGTGTGGTCGTCTTACCAGCACCATTTGCACCAAGTACCGTGGTAATACCACCCTCTTTCGCTTCGATGGAAACGCCCTTTAGAACAAGGATCACGTTATCGTAAATGACTTCAATATTGTTCAACACAAGCACTGGCAGGCTCGCTTTCCAAAAAGAGTATGGCCGGCCCAAATATCATGAACCGGCCAATGCATTGTGATTAATGGCCTTTCTTAACCATCTCCATGACAACATCGCGATAACCACGCATCCATTCAGTCACAGGTTTGAATCCCTCGCCTTCGACCCTGAAGATACGTACCCAACCACCACCTTCATGGTCTATTGTATTGATTTCTAAGGGTGGCAAAAAACCGCCAAGCGTGAAATCTTTAATTTTCTCAAATCCTTCTTTCACGTCCGCGCCTGTTATATCGCCGCTACCTTTGGCTTTAACAGCATTTTCTATAGCCTTTAAATGAACAGCTGCAG
>CAZADS010000019.1:0-5894 GCA_964483985.1 uncultured Thalassobaculaceae bacterium | reverse complement strand
ATACTTCGGCTTTGGGTAGTAGGATCCGATTATTCAGATGATTTAAGGATCGGACCTGAAATTCTAAAGCGTCACGTAGATCTATATCGCAGACTTCGTAACACGTTGCGATTTGTTATTGGTAACCTAAATGGATTTGAGAAGTCCGAATGTCTCCATCTGGAGGAGATGCCTGATTTAGAGCGTTGGGTTTTACACCGAGTATTTGAACTAGATTTGGTTGTTCGAAAAAGTATCGAAGATTTCGATTTCCATTTCATGTTTTCCCAACTCCACAGTTTTTGTTCGGTTGATCTATCCGCATTCTATTTTGATATCAGGAAAGATACTCTATATTGTGATCAATTAAATTCTGTTGAGCGAAGGGGCGCACGCACGGTCCTCGACGTTTTGTTTGAATGTTTAACGGCGTGGCTTGCCCCTATTCTTTGTTTTACGGCGGAGGAAGCATGGCAGCAGAGGGTTAAAAATAGTAAGGACTCAGTTCACCTTCGACTTCTTCCCGATATTCCTTCAGACTGGAAGAATGATAAACTAGCGGCCCAATGGAATACAATACGGGAAGTGCGGAAAGTGGTGACAGGGGCTTTAGAAATAGAACGGTCGGAAAAACGGATTGGCTCTTCTTTGCAAGCTAGCCCTAAAGTGTATGTATTGCCGGAAGCTCGTGCAGCTTTTGATCATTTGAACCCAGCAGATATTTTCATCACATCGGGTGCATCATTATTGATAGAGACGCCTCCGAAGGGTGCTTTTTATTTAGCTGGCGTGGATGACGTGGCTGTGGTCCAAGACATCGCAAAAGGGGAAAAATGTCAACGGTGTTGGAAAATACTTCCAGAAGTTGTTAACAATAGTAAGGCTTTGTGTGAGCGTTGTGCTAATGCTGTCAGTGATATAAATCCCTGTTGAGATTTTTAATCAAGCGAGTACTTGATGATAAAAACAAAAGTTGTTTTGGGAATTAGTCTTTCAGCGGTCGTTATTGTCGCTGACCAAATCACAAAAACCTGGGCTTTGGAGGAATGGTTCTATCCTCCAAGAATTATCGAGATAACACCATTCTTAAATTTAGTCCCAGTCTGGAACACGGGCGTGAGTTTCGGCTTTTTAGCAAATGTTTCTGATTCTATGCCCTATATACTCTCAACGCTGTCAATATTGGTTATAGCAGCACTTATTATTTGGCTATTCCGCGCAAAAACTAATTCATTAATTTGCGGCCTAGGACTAGTGATCGGTGGCGCATTTGGCAATGTTATTGACAGATTGCGGTATCGCGCTGTTGTGGATTTTATAGACTTTCATTTTGTAGGGTGCCATTGGCCAGCTTTTAATTTGGCGGACACCGCAATTACAATAGGTGTAGGGTTGTTATTATTTGATAATTTTACTGGAAGGCAAAACTAACGTTGAAACTTAATCCCCTGGAGAGGCGATTTGAAAATTGAATTTTGGGTAGGAAACTGTCGTAGTCTTTATATAGTTACTTTAGTAGGGCTGGTATTGAGTCAGTCCTCATGTTCAGATATACGAGGCGCTTTAGGTTATGAGAAACGAGCACCAGATGAGTTTTCAGTTGTGACCCGGGCTCCACTCAGTGTGCCGCCGAATTTTGGCCTCCGTCCGCCACAACCTGGAGTTAAAAGACCTCAAGAATTCAGTCGAGACAATAAGGTAAAGTCTTCAATCTTGAAGGTGAAAAGATCAGAATTAGATCGGGGATTAGATAATAAAGGCCATTCGGATGGCGATCAAACAATTCGGAAACTACTTGGCACAACCCAAAGCAATCCAGATATTAGGCAGTTGATTGAAAAAGAAAAAGCAGCAGTTGTTTCTGAAGAAACTCTCTTTATGGATAAACTCTTGTTTTGGAGATCAGACCCTCAACCAGGTGTTGTAGTCGACGCAAATAAAGAAAAACGTCGGTTGCAAACGAATGCTAGCAGCGGAAAATCTGTGACAGATGGGGATACTCCAATTGTTGAAAAGAAACAAAGAGGTTTATTTGATGGATTGTTGGAAAAATTATTTTAATTGTAATCGATCTTTCTGACTAACTGCGAAAAGAGTCTCCTCTGGCTATCTCAAGGGTTGGTTAAAAATTGTTACCGAAATTGCCGATTAGAGTATTTGAATGAAAATAATTCGCATATCTGTTTATATTTTTATACTTTTCTTTTTATGTAACTGTTTTGACTTAACTCGTCCTGCATCAGGGAAAGTTTTTGATCCTAGCTATTTTAGACTTAAGAACGGGCTGCAAGTTGTAGTTATCAGCGATCATCGAATGCCTGTAGTTACGCAGATGGTCTGGTACAAGGTTGGATCCGCCGATGAACCTGAGGGTTTGTCGGGGTTGGCGCATTTTCTAGAACACTTAATGTTTAAGGGTACTAAAAACTTTGCTCCGGGAGCAGCCTCTAAAATAATTTCAAAAATCGGTGGGAATGAAAACGCTTTTACTGGGCGTGATTTCACAGCTTTTTATCAGACGGTTGCTCCAAATCATCTGTCAGTAGTAATGAATATTGAGGCAGATCGAATGGTGAATTTGGAACTGGAGGAGGATGATGTTGTTTCAGAAAGAAGTGTTGTAATTGAAGAAAGGCTTACTAGGACAGATAGTAAAGATTCCGCTCTTTGGAGAGAACAAACTAACGCCAGCATGTATCTTACATACCCTTATAGGAACCCAATCATAGGTTGGGCGGATCAAATTCCAAAACTTTCTAAAGAAAATGCCTTGGAATTTTATCATAAATGGTATGTGCCCAATAATGCAGTATTAATTATCGCTGGCGATATCACTTTTGGTAAGGTTAAACGTTTAGTAAATCAATATTACGCTCCTTTGAAACGCCGAGCTCTGCCAAAACGTTTAAGGGTGCAGGAGATTCCGCATTTAGCTGAGCGCCGTTTGACGATGCGAAGTGCTCAAATCAGACAAGCGCGCTGGAACCGACAATATCTTGCTCCAAACTACTCATATGGAAAAACCGATTCCACCTATGCTTTGCAAGTTTTGACTGAAGTTCTAGGAGGCGGAACGACTAGTCGACTATATCAATCACTGGTTGTAGATAGTAAAGTAGCAACGGCAGCAGGTTCTTGGTATAATGCCAACCAACTTGGACCCTCAGTTTTTGGATTTTATGGTACTCCGAGCCTCGGTAATAACGTTGAAATTATTGAGGATGCTATCGATCAAGAAATACGTCGAGTCCTTCGCGAACCTATCGCTGATGCTGAAATATCGGCTGCGATAAAAAGACTGTCTCGATCGGCAATTTTAGCGCGCGATAGTATCACAGCACCAGCGCGAATTATTGGGGAAGCCCTACTTACGGGAAGAAATGTTGAGCAAATAGAAGCTTGGCCTCTTCACATAGCCGCGGTCTCTGCGGAACAAATAATGTTAGCTGCTAAGGAAATATTTGTTTCAAAAAAATCTGTCACCTCAATACTTTTACCTAAAACATCTGATTAAGCAATCGTAGGAATTTTATTATGCGCAGGTTTGGTTTGGCTATATTTTGGGTGTTTTTTGTGATGTTGTGCTGTTTGCCAATACGTTTGCTAGTGGCGTTCGAAATTTCAGAAATACGCTCAAAAAGTGGGATCTCCGCCTGGTTAATTGAGGACCATAAAAATCCAATAGTTACAATTCAAGTGACATTTATGGGGGGAGCCAGCATAGACCCAAAAGATAAGGCCGGTTTGGCTTATTTAGCTTCCGGATTACTAGACGAAGGAGCTGGGCATCTTGATTCCAAAAACTTCCAAAAGAGGCTCGAACATAATTCTATTTTGATGACTTCAAATGCTCGATTGGATTCATTTTCAATCACAGTCAAGACTTTAACAGAGACGAGCAAAGAGGCTTTTGAATTACTAAAATTAGCGATTTCTGCCCCGAGATTCGATGAGGAATCCTTGAATCGCGTACGTGGGCAGGCCATAGCTAATTTAAACAGGGTTAGAGAAAGCCCCAATTGGATAGCAAATCGCGTGTGGTGGGAGTCGGCGTTTGAAGGACACCCGTACAGTCGATCGGTCAAAGGAACTATTTCGACACTGTCTAATATCACTAGAGAAGATTTAAAAAGATTTGCAGCTCAAAATCTTTCCAGGAAAAGGCTTTTCATTGGGGTGGTAGGTGATATCACGGCAAAAAAGTTGGCAGTTGTTCTGGAACAAATATTTGGATCCTTGATGAACAACACTAAAAACGAAATAGTAATGCCGGTTAAAAATTTGAAGGCACTGGGCCAAACGATGGTTGTCGAGCGAGAGATACCCCAATCAACAATAGCCTTTGGTCACGAAGGGATTCAGCGCGATGACCCAGACTGGTATATTTCTACAATCTTATTTGAAATTTTGTCAGGTGGATTCGGTTCTCGTCTAACCAAGGAAATTCGAGAAAATCGCGGGCTTACTTACGGTATTTATGCCTATCCAATACCGTTGGCGCATACTGGTATAATTGTAGGTCAGGTTTCGACCGCAAATAAAAATGTAACTGAAGTAATGAAATCTATTAAAGAAATTTGGCGTAGATTTGGGGAAAGCGGCCCAACGGCACCGGAAGTTATTGATGCTAAGGCGTATTTAAAAGGGTCATATCCGCTACAATTCACTGATTCTAGCAAAATGGCCAGTCTGCTGACAGCATTGCAAAGGTTTGGACTAGGTAAAGACTATTTAGCTCGGCGTTCTAAGATAATATCATCAATATCCATGTTTGATTTAAAACGCGTGTCAAAGAGATTATTTAAGGCTGCAGATTTGTCTTTTGTTATTGTAGGTAAACCAATGGGTGCCATTAATAGTGACAATGCTCCTAAATTATATAGATAGTAGATGACACAGGTAAATTAGCGATAAAAGTATTTGATTAAGAGTTGGAATGTTTTAGCTCATTGCTCACTAAAATTGTATCGAGCCATTTTTAGCTTGGAGCTTTGCTATGCGGTCTTCGCGTTTTCTGTTTCTAAATATTGGTCATTCAATTGACCATTTATTTATGCTGATGTTCCCTGCCGTAGCAGCTTTGGCTGCATCGGATCTGGATGCTAGCTACGGAGAATTGCTTCGCCTTACAGTGGGTAGCTTTGTCGCTTTTGGGATTTTCTCTCTTCCAGCAGGATGGTTGGCGGATCGTTTTAGCCGTGAATTGTTGATGTCTATTTTTTTCTTTGGCATGGGTGGAACGATAATTTTAACAGGATTAGCTAATACACCGCGGCAATTGGCAATTTCCTTAACTTTGGTAGGTATGTTTGCAGCGATTTATCATCCAGTAGGTTTAACTTTGGTGACCCAGGGAGGAGGTGATATAGGTAGGCGAGTGGGCGTGAACGGCGTATGGGGTAATATGGGCGTGGCCGCATCGGCTCTATCAATTGGTGTTTTTGCGGATTACGCTGGCTGGAGGGAAGCATTTTTTTTCGCTGGAACCATAGCCATTCTTTTGGGGTTTGGGTGGACAAGATTAACATCAAAGATGAGTTTTGTTGTCGGATTCGATAAGAAAACAGAAAGCGGTCCAATACTGAATTGGAAACGTGTTTTGCTAGTTGTAGCTATAACTACTGCAGCGGGCGGTTTTATTTTTAATTCTATGACGGTTTCATTACCTAAAGTCCTCGATGATAGGCTATCTGGCCTTCTGTTCAGCGCTACCGAAGTTGGAGCAATAGCCTCGGGAATATATGCAGCAGCTGCTTTTACGCAAATAGTGGTCGGGAAAGCAATTGATAGATATCCCATCAAACGTATCTTTTTAGGCTTAGTTTTAGGACAAGCTTTGGGGTTTTATTTAGCAATTTCGGCAACGGGGTGGTCTATGATCTTTATTTCTATTTTGGTAATGATATTAGTATTTG
>CAZADS010000018.1:0-7683 GCA_964483985.1 uncultured Thalassobaculaceae bacterium | reverse complement strand
CCCGCTCGAAGTAGGAATAGGCACCTCGTCGTCAGTAGCAACTTTCACTCGAATTCGCAAATTATGACTCACGCTTAAAAGATTATATACAACATCAAATCTTAACTCTCGCTCAGGATAGTCAACCCCACATAAATCCACCAAAGTTTTAAATAAACATTGAGGGTCGTCGCGTAGAAAAGTCAAAACTTGGAGAACGTTTTGAGGAGTCGTGCGCAAACTCAATTGATCATGAGCCCAGTGAATATCTAATAGATTATCCTTCAATTGGGCAGAAATGTAATCTGCTAACTCACGTAACGCCTGAGGTGGTTCCAACCTCGCCATAACCGCTCCAAAATCTAAGGTTCAAAATTTTCCGTGAAATATCAGCGTGCTATTGTCCCAGTTCGACGAATTTTACGTTGAAGTTGCATCAATCCATACAAAAGGGCCTCCGCGGTTGGCGGGCAACCTGGAACATAAACATCTACGGGAACAATTCTATCGCACCCGCGAACAACGGAATAAGAATAATGATAATATCCCCCTCCATTAGCGCAAGAGCCCATAGAAAGCACCCATCGAGGTTCCGCCATTTGATCATAAACTTTTCTCAAAGCCGGCGCCATTTTATTGGTAAGAGTACCAGCTACTATCATTACATCAGACTGCCTAGGGCTTGGCCTAAATACCATACCAAACCGATCAAGGTCGTAGCGGCTAGCGGCAGAATGCATCATCTCTACCGCGCAGCAAGCTAAGCCAAATGTCATAGGCCAAAGGGATCCACTGCGGGCCCAATTAAATAACTTATCCGCTTGTGCGACAATAAACCCCTTTTCTTGCAACTCATCGCCGACAGCTTGGAGTATAGCATCCTGCTCCGCCCCTGGAGGGATCGATTGTCCAAACTGCTCGGGAGATCTCACTCCCATTCCAAAGCTCCTTTTTTCCACTCGTAAACAAATCCAACGGTTAATATTCCAAGAAAGATAATCATTGACCAAAACCCAAATAGGCCAATAAAGCCAAGCGAAACTGCCCAAGGAAACAAAAAAGCGACCTCCAAGTCAAAAATAATAAATAATATAGCAACTAGATAAAATCTAACATCAAACTGCCCTCTTGAATCATTAAAGGCTTCAAAACCACATTCGTAGGCAGAGACCTTTTCCGAATCGGGCCTTTGGGCAGCTATAATAAATGAAGCTATGACCATACTTATTGCCATACCAACAGCTACGCCAATAAAAATCAAAATCGGCAGGTATTCTTTAAGAAGAGCCGTCATTATTTCTACGCCTCATATATGTTGTTCTCACACTAACTTACTACCAAAATTAAACCGCTTTTTAGTTGTTTCCAAATTCCTGATAGTTAGACGATTAATTCCAACCATTAAAAAAAGCCAGATACATCGGCGCATTATAATTACACTCCTCCGTCAAAGGAAGCCTGAAGAAGCAACGATAACAGTGAAACTAAAATGGGCAAAATCATCCCAACCAACCCTCAATCCATTTTATTAACCAAATTGAAATACTGGCGGGAGTGACGGGACTCGAACCCGCGGCCTCCGGCGTGACAGGCCGGCGCTCTAACCAGCTGAGCTACACCCCCAAATGGTTTTAGCTCCAAAATTTAATACTCCGTTCATGTACTAAGTCACTTAACGAGTGTCAAGCTAAGCTACAATAAGTATATCATTTTGGTGTATTTTATATGTTTTCCGAGAACACACGTACAATATCAGCGATGAAACTTTGCGGCATTAACAGACCGTTCCAGTATTGGGATTATAGCACTAAGAGATCTAAAACTAAAATAAAAAGAATTAGTCTAGCTAAGTATGGAAAGCCTGATGCCTATTAAGCTTTCAACCTAAATGGTGGGCGCTGACGGATTCGAACCGCCGACCCTCTCGGTGTAAACGAGATGCTCTGCCAGCTGAGCTAAGCGCCCGTTTTTGCGGGTATTCACGAGGCCGACTCAAAATGCCTATATTTTTTTAGAGAATTCCCGCTCCATACAAGATAACTATCATTGCATTCTAATTTAGCGCGTCTTTTAACCCTTTTCCTGCCTTAAATTTAGGCTGATTAGAAGCCGGTATTTGGATTTTCTCACCAGTCCTAGGATTACGTCCTTCACTAGCCGAACGGGAAGCGACACTAAAAGTTCCGAACCCAACTAACCTAACATCATCGCCAGATTTCATCGCTCCGACGATTGAATCTAACACTGCATCAACCGCTCCGGCAGCATCGGTCTTTGATAAGCCAGCACCTTCCGCAACTTTAGCTACTAATTCGTTTTTATTCACGATACGCCCCCCCTACTCATCCTGAGATATAAAACCATAAAAATATAAAAGCCCGATAGGCTGTATGCACTTTAAATCGCTGCAATCCCCGGCGTCAATCTAAGTTCCATCAAATTTTAGTAGTTTTTCGGGTAATACAATAAAACAACAAGAAAAACAGTATCTATATCCATTAGTTAAGGATAGGTACATTGTCTACAGTGCTGATTTAATGCGTAACAACCTCGTCTCTTTCATCATCCTCTGCATTCGCTATACCCTCCAAACCCTTGTCATCTTCGAGATTTACAGGGACTGGTTGCGCAGTCAACGCTAGTGAGATCACCTCGTCAACCATACTAACAGGTATTATTTTCAAACCCCGTTTTACGTTATCCGGTATATCTGCTAAGTCTTTTTCATTATCTTTAGGTATAATCACTGTTGTGAGCCCGCCTCTAAGCGCAGCAAGTAACTTTTCCTTAAGACCACCAATCGGCAAAACACGACCCCGCAAAGTGGTTTCACCAGTCATTGCGACATCTCTTCGAATAGGAATTTCTGTTAATACTGATACAATTGACGTAACCATTGCGACCCCTGCCGATGGTCCGTCCTTAGGAGTCGCTCCTTCTGGAACATGGACGTGGATATCTCTACTTTCCAATAATCTTCTTCTTATGCCAAAGGAAGCTGCTCGGGACTTAACAAAGCTTTCAGCAGCTTGTACGGATTCTCGCATTACATCACCCAATTTACCTGTAGATGTAACTCGACCCTTTCCAGGAACAGTTACAGCTTCAATTGATAACAATTCCCCGCCAACTTCTGTCCAAGCCAACCCGGTCGTAACGCCGACTAAATCGTTTTCTTCCAACTCGCCGAAACGATAGCGTCTAACACCTGCTAATTTTTCCAAGTTTTTTCGCGTAATCCTTACATTAGTTACGCCCTTCATCAAAATTTCTTTCACCGATTTACGCGCTAAGTTTGCTATTTCACGCTCCAAATTACGAACACCTGCTTCTCGAGTGTAATAGCGAATTAAATCTCTCAACGCGTCTTCTGAAATACGCCATTCGCCATCTCGCAACCCATGTTGTTTTACCTGTTTAATGATTAAATGGCGTTTGGCAATTTCTACTTTTTCATCCTCGGTATAGCCAGAAATCCGAATTATTTCCATCCTGTCCAATAGCGGTTGCGCCATGCGAAGAGTATTGGCGGTAGTAACAAACATTACGTCTGAAAGATCATAATCCACCTCGAGATAATGATCTTGGAAAGTATTATTTTGTTCCGGATCAAGAACTTCTAATAAAGCCGAGGAGGGATCTCCTCTATAGTCATTACCTAGCTTGTCAATTTCATCCAATAGAAACAGAGGATTAGAAGTCTTTGCTTTTTTCATTCCTTGAATTATTTTCCCCGGTAAGGATCCTATATACGTTCTTCGATGACCCCGTATCTCAGCCTCGTCCCTAACTCCACCTAGAGACATCCTAACAAAGTTTCTTCCGGTTGCCTCTGCAATCGACTTACCTAGTGATGTTTTACCAACTCCCGGAGGGCCTACCAGACACAAAATTGGGCCTTTTACCTTCCCAGTCCGTAATTGAACAGCTAAATACTCTAGGATTCTTTCTTTTACCTTTTCCAAACCATGATGATCGCGATCCAGAACCGTTTGAGCCAGATTAAGATCCTTTTTCACCCTGGAACGCTTTTTCCATGGAATACCAACCAACCAATCAAGATAATTCCGAACCACAGTAGCTTCCGCCGACATTTGGCTCATATTACGCAGTTTTTTGAGTTCTCCATTCGCTTTTTCCCGAGCTTCTTTGGAAAATTTGATTTTACCTATCTGCTCCGTTAGCTCCGCTAACTCATCACGAGAATCTTCCGCTTCACCCAATTCTTTTTGGATCGCTTTCATTTGTTCGTTCAAATAGTATTCTCGCTGGGTTTTTTCCATTTGGCGTTTAACCCTGTTGCGAATTCGCTTTTCTACCTGCAGAACGCCGATTTCGCCCTCCATATGGCTGAAAACTTTTTCTAACCGATCGATGACGCGCTCAATTTCCAACAGTTCCTGTTTCTCTGGGATTTTTAATGCTAGATGGGATGCTATTGTATCAGCAAGTTTTCCTGCTTCGTCAATTTGATTAACAGAAACCAACACCTCGGGGGGAATTTTCTTATTAAGTTTTATATATTGTTCAAATTGAGATACTACTGCGCGAGAAAGTGCTTCCTGTTCCTGTGCCTCCCCTTCGCCTTCTTGAATCGTATCCGCTAAGGCTTCAAAAAAGTCATCATTGTCAGTAAAGCCAGTTATTCGAGCTCTATTTGTCCCTTCAACTAAAACTTTCACTGTACCATCTGGAAGTTTGAGTAATTGGAGTATGGTTCCGACCGTTCCAACTGCATAAACATCTTCCCTGGCCGGGTTATCGTCTGTAGCGGTTTTTTGCGTTGCCAGTAAAATCTGTTTGTCATCTTTCATCACATCTTCGAGAGCCTTGATAGATTTGTCTCTGCCCACAAACAGTGGAACAATCATATGAGGGAAAACAACTATATCTCTGAGTGGCAATACTGGATATGTCGCTTGTGAATCTGTCATAATCCGAAAAGCCCTCTCTACGAACAACTGCTACTGAAGATGTAAACGTCTGTTTAAAAATAACATGATAGTTATCTGGCCGTGAATTGAAAGAAAATCAAGTGCCGTTTAGTAATTCTTTAAATAATGCTCTACCTTGGGTTATGCGCTAGAACCTAAATCTTCCCGACGGTCCGCATGAACGCTGATCGGAGGAGCTCCATTTTCTACTACATCAGCGCTAATAATAATTTCTTCTACATCGACCATACTTGGAAGTTCAAACATTGAGTCTAACAAAATATTTTCCAGAATCGACCGCAATCCACGAGCCCCAGTTTTACGCTCTATTGCCTTCAGAGCAATACAGCGGAGTGCGTCAGCGCGAAATTCAAGATTAACATCTTCCATTTCAAAAAGCCGTTGGTATTGTTTGATTAAAGCATTCTTAGGCTTACTGAGAATATCTACCAAAGCATCCTCATCCAAGTCATCCAAAGTCGCCAATACAGGTAGGCGCCCGACAAACTCCGGAATCAAACCAAATTTCAACAAATCCTCTGGTTCAACACCCTGAAGTATCTCCCCAGTACGCCGATCATCAGGAGACCTTACATCAGCGTTAAATCCGATGGAAGAACCTTGGCTTCTATTTGATATAATTCTATCCAATCCAGCAAAAGCCCCACCACAAATGAACAATATATTTGTTGTGTCTACTTGCAAAAATTCTTGCTGCGGATGTTTTCGTCCACCTTGCGGAGGCACACTCGCCACGGTGCCTTCCATAATTTTAAGCAGAGCTTGCTGCACTCCTTCTCCAGATACATCCCTGGTTATTGAAGGGTTATCAGATTTCCTGCTGATTTTATCAACTTCATCTATGTAAACGATACCACGCTGAGCACGCTCGACATTGTAATCTGCAGCCTGAAGCAATTTTAAGATGATATTTTCAACGTCTTCGCCTACGTATCCAGCCTCCGTTAGCGTCGTCGCATCCGCCATGGTAAATGGAACATCAATGATACGAGCAAGAGTCTGTGCTAAAAGTGTTTTTCCACAACCTGTCGGGCCTACTAGTAAAATATTTGATTTGGCTAATTCTACATCATCACTTTTTTGTTCATGAGCGAGCCTTTTGTAGTGATTATGGACCGCCACTGATAATATTCTTTTGGCCATGCTTTGACCAATCACATAGTCATCTAGGACTTCACAGATATCCGATGGAGCCGGCACGCCATCTGGTGCTTTGATAAGGGTGGTTTTATTTTCCTCCCTTATAATATCCATACACAACTCGACACATTCGTCACAAATAAATACTGTCGGTCCCGCTATTAGCTTTCGCACTTCATGTTGGCTTTTGCCACAAAACGAACAGTACAAAGTATTCTTTGAATCCCCGCTGCCACTCATGCCATTTCCACCGCCCGATTTACTCATGGAATTCCTATCTGCTAATCATATCTTTATCCGAAGTGTATACCTTATTATTAGGTACCCACGTCACACAATGTCAAATATGATCGTTTAATAATAAATCGCAACCTAGAAAGCGTAGTTTTGTAAAACTATTTACACACACTATAACCGCATAACGTCTTCCTAAACTAAACTTTTGTCACCATCCACTTCGATGGGGCGCTTTTCTACCACCTCATCAATTAGACCAAAAGACAACGATTCTTCTGGAGTCATAAAATTATCTCGATCCATTGCTCCTTCTATTTTTGAAATCTTTTGTCCAGTATGTTTCACATAAACCTGATTCAAGCGGGCTCTAGTAGCCAAAATTTCTTTGGCGTGAATTTCAATATCCGTGGCTTGTCCTTGAAAACCTCCAGATGGTTGATGGATCATCACTTTAGAATTAGGAAGCGCAAATCTCTTTCCTTTGGCGCCAGCAGCAAGTAGTAAAGACCCCATTGAGGCCGCTTGCCCTATGCAAACTGTCGATACATCAGGTCGAATGTATTCCATCGTATCATACATCGCTAACCCCGAAGTAACTATTCCTCCGGGGGAATTTATATACATAGCAATATCTTTAGTAGGATTGTCTGCCTCTAAAAATAGTAACTGAGCACAAACTACGCTTGATACAGCGTCATTTATGGGACCTATTACGAAAATAATACGCTCCTTTAGTAGGCGCGAGAATATATCGTAAGCACGCTCCCCTCTATTAGTTTGTTCCACAACCATGGGGATCAAACTATTCATATATATTTTTAATGGATCCGGCATTTCATCTGATCTCGTCATAAAAATTTCAAATTTAGCTTCTGTTTTAAGATTGACAGAGAAAAAGTTAGGTGTCTGTTTTTTGACTATCTGACTCCTCTTCACCATCTGGCCCAGAAAGTAATTCTGCAGCTGTTACCTTTTTATCGGTGACCGAGGCCATTTCCGTAATAAAGTCAACAATTTTATCCTCAAAAATCGGGGCCCTGATACTTGCCATCGCCTGCGGGTTTTTTTGATATAGTTCCATTATTTGTTGTTCTTGCCCTGGGTATCTGGAAGCTTCTTGCAGCATAGCACGACGAAGTTCTTCCTCAGTCACCTCTATGTTATTCAGCCGTCCCACTTCTTGCAACATAAGTCCCAGACGTACTCGCCTCTCAGCAATCCCCCTGTATTCTTTTTTATCTTCCTCACTAAGTTCTTCATCGAAAGATTTGGATGGATGTTCATGGTCGTGGTCATGTTCATGGTCGTAGTCATGATAATGATATTGTAAAATTGACATGTATGGCTGAAAATACGATTGATAATAATGATC
>CAZADS010000017.1:0-7765 GCA_964483985.1 uncultured Thalassobaculaceae bacterium | reverse complement strand
TCATTCTCAACTGGAAACGATCCGGAGACATATGGAAATCTATAAAAGCGCGCTTCGAAAATCTGGTAAATCAGCCCCAAAGGAGTTGCCAATAGCAAAGGAAGTTTTCTGCGCAAAGGATAAAAAGACCGCGATGGAATTAGCCGGCCCGTATCTATTTGGAAAATATCAAAACTACGCAAAATGGGGACAAGATAAAGTAATGCCAGAGAACGAGAGTTTTGACCAAGAGTTCGAGGATTTAGTGAAAGGTAGATTCATTTTAGGATCACCCGAAGAATGCTATGAGGAACTTCGACCTTATTGGGAGGAATTTGGCATGAATCATCTTATTATTAGAACACACTGGATTGGAATGCCGGCAAAATTATCATTAGACAGCATGGAAATGATGTCAAAAGAACTTTTCCCGGAGCTCCGAAAAATTAACGTCTCTCCAGTCTTAGAATAATACATTAAAAGAACCAAAAAGGAATGGCCTGAATCTCTGATAGAACAACTTTACTACTTATTTCTCGATTATTACCGAGCCTAGTCCTAGACCATTAATATTTGCTAACCTTCAAACGCTGAACGAATCGTTCCCGTGCTGGTGGGGATTGCTCATTGTAACTCCCGAATACATGTCTATTTAAAAAATATCCTGTTAGCGCAAGCCCATCGATAAGATCAATTCGATCCCCGCCCACCTTATCCGTAAGAAAATTAGGTAAGCGCAAAAGTTTTTCGTGGTAATCTTTTCCTACCGAAGAGGATATTGCCCTACCTGTTTTAGGACTAACGTAAGTAAGATTATCTAGAGTGCCCGTGGCAGCACATTTTGACAAGTCTAAACCAAAACCCAAATCGGCTAAAAGACCCAATTCCCAACCTACATAGGCTGCGACCCAAGCTTCTCCATCATCCTGAGACTTTATCGCATTTATCAATACCAATAATCCCCTATACACTCCTAGGTGCGGTTCCCTTTCGGGCAACGATCTATTCGCGACGGCAGAAGAAGACGCGATACCAGCTAACCTCAGAGGATCATCAAATAAATCCGACGCACAGCTTTCCAAAAGCTCTATATTATACGTCCCCAAATGCTCTCTCATTCTAGCCCGCCAGGTAACTTCTACTCTATTTCCTGGCTGTATTATTCCCCTAATTCGCTGGGAAGTAGCTCCTCGGACGAGTCCCGCATGACGCCCATAGTTTTGAGTCAGAATCACCGTCACAGCAGCTGATTCACCGTAAGGCCGAGCAGCCAAAACTATTCCGTTATCAGTCCATTCCATTAACTACATCAAACATTTGGATCCAATCCCCACACTTTATAGCGGTCTGGATCTTCCATCCACTTTTCTCTTACTTTTAAAAAAAGAAAAAGGTGAATAGGCCGGTCAAAAATTTTTCTCAACTCTTTTCGGGAGGCTGTACCAATGGCCTTTATCATTCCTCCTCCCTTTCCCAATGCAATCTTCTTATGACTTTCTCTTTGTAAATAGATAATTTGATTAATTACAACTGCTCCATCTTCACGTTCGGTCCATTCTTCAGTCTCAACGGTGGCCATATATGGCAACTCTTGATGCAAACGCAAAAATATCTGCTCTCTGGTCCCCTCGGCCGCCAATAGACGTTCGGGCAAGTCGGAGACCTCGTCTTCAGGATATAACCAAGTGCCATCCGGCATATTTGTCGCTAAGAAATTCAGCAGGTCGTCACAGCCACTCCCTTTTTCAGCGGAAACCATAAATGTTTGTTGAATGACACTCGAATGCTTAAACATCGATGCAACAGGTAATAAACGAGCCGGATCAATTTGGTCTATCTTATTTAACACCAATATAACGCTTTTCGAAGCCTCCTTAAGGGCTTTTATTATACCTTGGGTATCCCCATCGATTTGTGAATGAGTAACGTCATAGACTAATAAAATAACATCCGCATCCCCAACGCCTCGCCAAGCAGCGTTAATCATCGCTCGGTCTAAACGCCTCTTGGGACTAAATATTCCAGGAGTATCGACAAAAATTATCTGTGCTGAATCTGCCATACAAACGCCCCTAATTCGAGTACGTGTAGTTTGGACTTTATGAGTAACGATTGACACCTTAAAGCCTACCAGTTTGTTGACTAAAGTAGATTTTCCAGCGTTTGGAGCTCCAATCACCGCCACGAACCCACATTTAGGTACTGGTGTTTCAAACATTTTCGGTTAAATATATTTGATGTCTTGAAGCATCAGTTCTGCTGCAGATTGTTCCGCCCTCCTTTTAGATCCACCCTTACCAAACCGAGATGGGTGAGCAGCTACTGTAACACTAACGGTAAACTGTGGTGCGTGAGGAGGCCCATCCTGCGATACAATACGATAAATTGGAAGAGGCAGACGTCTATTTTGAACTAATTCCTGCAAGGCTGTCTTTGGGTCCACCGGCGGTTTGTCATCCATCTCAGCAAGGCATTTCCAATTATCAAGAATAAAAGACCTTGCTTTTTCAAACCCCCCATCCACGTAAATAGCTGCTATTATTGCCTCCAAAACATCAGACAAAATCCCCGGGTTATTTCGAAAACCAGAATCTTCTTCTCACGCAGAAATAATTAAGTACCCACCTAAATTCAATCTCGATGCCACTCGGAAAAGAGCTTCTCGCCGCACTAATTGAGTGTGACGCCGAGCGATGTCACCTTCTCGTTCTAGAGGAAAGCGTATTAACAAATATTCGGCTATTACAAGACCTAGAACTCTATCTCCAAGGAATTCTAACCGTTCATAAGTATTAGAGTTCTGAAGACGTGCGCTAGCGTGTGTTAGAGATTGTTGCAACAGATGCAGATTTGAGAACTTATATCCAAGGCGCTTTTGCAACTCATCGCAAACTAATAGCCCTTCGGTCATTTTATCAAAGCCAACAATCGAGAAAAACGGATAGCACGTGGCCAATTCCAAAATTCCCACCAGGCCCATCGGCTATCCCAGGCCCAAAACAATATCTCCGCTCGCCCCACTAAATTAACCTTCGGGACAAAACCAATACTAGGGTCTCGACTATCCACCGAATTATCTCGATTATCACCCATCATAAAATAATGGTCCGGCGGCACTTGAAAAATTCGAGTGTTATCAGCGCTGCCTATGTTATGCCGTTGTTCTAAAATTAAATATTTTCGGCCATTTGGAAGAGTTTCAATAAATTGTGAAACTGATTTACGCCTAACGGATGAACCCACAACAAGATAATCTTCAATTCGTTGGCGATCGAGAGGTTTCCCATTAATATATAAAATTCCCCCCCGCATTTGGATCTTGTCCCCCGGCAAGCCAATCAGCCTTTTTATAAAATCTATATCTGTATTTGTGGGTTTTTTAAAAACCAGCACGTCTCCGCGTTTTGGTTCATCAAATAAAACACGATTAGGGATCAATGGCATTGAAAATGGTAGTGAATGACGACTAAATCCGTATGACATTTTTGATACGAATAAATAATCACCCACCAATAGCGTGGGAACCATAGAAGCGGATGGGATATTGAACGGTTCGTACAAAAACGTCCTTATGCCAATAGCTATTAAAACAGCTATTAAGATTGTTTTCAAAAATTCCCAGACGCCCCCAGTCCTCTTGGCAGTAGATGTTCGCATTTTTATTTTTCGGCAAAATTACTATAATAGAAGACTACGAATTTTAATTAAAATCACCTATACGACAAGACTTGCAAACTGAAAATAGTAAATTTGTAATTAACACAAAAATCTTAAACTTTCAGTACTAGATTATTAACCAAACTGATAGCCAACGCTGACAAATTAAGCTTTCACTAAAAATAATCCATACTTCTCTAAATCATTTAAAAACATTGGGTTGCATTAAATTAAGTTTAATTAAAATCCTTGCTTATTCTTAAATCATTCCACTCTTTTGGTTCAGCAGATATAATAACATGCGCCTGCGCCCAAGGCGGTTCATCGGAAATCGTCAAATCAATTCTCGCTACCATCCCATTAGGAATTAATTTGGATAAATGAATGGCGGCAGCTCCTCTTAAATCCATTACTGGCTTTCCAGACTTCTGATTGATTACCACTAAATCTCGCCATTTCAGACCTGGGCGCTGTCCATCTCCTAACGCCTTCCAAACAGCCTCCTTAGCGGCAAAACGTTTGGCCAATACAGCCGAACTATTGAGACTGGTTTCAGCCCGTGATTTTTCTTCGAGTGTGAATACTCGGTCGATAAATCGGTCGCCAAATCGATTAATAACCTTTTCAATTCGCCCGATGTCCACGATATCATTACCGATACCGATGATCATTCGATTTCTCCATTCATTTAATCAGTATTGAGTGCTTTATTTCCCTATTAGGATACTTCGAATCGTGCCCTATCCATTATTAATCTCATTTTTTTAATACTTTCTGAAAGCCCACCGAAAATCCCTTCCCCAATCAAAAAATGTCCTATGTTCAACTCGACAACATTTTGTATTTTCGCAATCGGGCCAACGTTATCAAAATTCAACCCGTGGCCTACGTGACATTCTAAACCCAATTCGTCCGCAATATGCGCCGCAGTGATTATTTTTTCTAATTCAAAACTTTGCTGGTGATTATCAGCCTCAGCATACGCGCCGGCGTGGATTTCAACGACGGGAACACCCAATGACGCTGCCTCTTCAAGCTGCCGACGATCGCCTTCGATAAATAAGGAGACACGCGAACCAGAACTAATCAATTCCTCGCAGTACCCTTGCAATCGATACTTCTGACCAACGACATCTAAACCACCTTCTGTAGTAACCTCCTCTCGTTTTTCGGGCACTATACAAACAGCGTGAGGCTTATGTCTTAAAGCTATGGTTAACATTTCGTCTGTCGCAGCCATTTCGAAGTTAAGCGGCGATTTTACATCATTGACCAATCTCTCAATATCGTCGTCATTTATATGGCGGCGGTCTTCTCGGAGGTGGGCGGTAATACCGTCAGCCCCCGCCCGCATGGCAAGTTGAGCTGCTTTAATTGGATCAGGATGGTTCCCTCCCCGAGCATTCCGAACAGTTGCTACATGATCAATATTAACGCCGAGTCGAAGGTAAGACATAGCACAGACCTTATTCTAAATCCGTTCACGATTTAAACTTCGAATTCCAAACCCCCTCAAACCAGTTTCATTATTACAGAATCTAAAAAGAAGGCGATTATCTTTTAAATAACACTAAATCAGTACGTGTGCAGTAAATGGTTTTAAAAATCCCAGATTCCTTATTATCCCCGAGCCCGTTCGACCGATGTCACTGTTGGGGTAGTTCGAAGCGCTGCTATAATATTTGAAAGATGCTTGATATCCGTGACTTCAACATCTATCTGCATTTCGAAAAAATCTGGCGAACGACTAATTATTTTTAAATTTATTATATTACCCGCATTTTTACCAATTATCGATGTTAGGCTGCCTAAACTACCTGGCTCATTCTCCAAGACGACACCCAATCTTCCTATATGATGAGATGATAATTGATCTATATCCCAAGCGACATCCAGCCATCGTTCTGGCATCGCTTGGAATCCCTCCAATGTTTCACAATCTATTGTGTGGACCGTTACGCCTTTTCCGGTGGTTACGATCCCTACAATCCTCTCACCTGGCAGTGGATGACAACACCGAGCATAATGAACTGCCATACCTGGAATTAGTCCGGTCAGCGGAATCTGATTATCTTTTTTTCGGCCCCTACTTAAAGGAACGACATTACCACTATTCACATCACTCTTGCCTCGTCGATCGGGCACGGCGGCACGCAACACATCTTGCGAGTCGAGTATGCCTTCACCTATCGCAGCAAGTACATCCTCTACTTGTCCATAGCCAAGAGGCTCCAAAGATTGAACCATTAGTTTCACGGAATACCGGATTCCCTCTTGACGCAGACGCTTTTGCAAAATTGCCTTGCCTAAATCTCTAAATTGCTCGTGTTTTTGATATCTCACAAAACGTCGTATTGCGGCTTTGGCTTTTCCAGTTACAACGAACTGTTCCCAAGTGGGCGACGGGGTAGACGTATTAGAAGTAGTAATCTCCACCTGATCTCCATTTTCCAGTTGGGTCATTAGCGGCCTCAGACGACCGTTGATCTTAACTCCTACGCAGGTGTGCCCTACCTCCGAATGTACAGCGTAAGCAAAATCTACGGACGTAGCCCCTCGTGGCAAGGAAATCAAATCCCCTTTTGGACTAAAACAAAATACCAGATCCTGATACATTTCGAGTTTAGTATGTTCCAAAAATTCTTCCGGACCGGAGGCTTGCTCAAGAATGTCCAATAGCTCACGCAGCCATCGGTATTGTTTACCCTCTCGGGTTGTTGCTTCACCTTGCTTATAAGTCCAATGAGCCGCCACCCCGAGTTCCGCAACATCATGCATAATACCTGTGCGTATTTGAATTTCTACGCGTTGGCTCTTGGGTCCTATTACGCCCGTATGGAGAGATCTATAACCGTTGGGCTTAGGCGTACTTATAAAATCTTTAAACCTCCCCGGTAAAACAGGATAAGCTCTGTGTATTAAACCTAGCGCTTGATAACAATCTCCTTCACTAGGGACTATTAGTCGGAAAGCAAAAATATCCGAAAGCTGTTCAATTGTAACACTTTTATTTTGCATTTTACGCCAAATAGAATAAGGGGATTTTCTACGCCCAGAAATTTTCGCATCTACACCCCCAATACCGCATGTTTTTGTCAACTCCGACTCTATTTCTTCAATTATGTTTCCCCCCTCTGCAGCCAAATAATCCAGACGGGCCAATACTGAGTCACAAGCATCAGTATTCAATTCCCTAAATGCCAAATATTCTAGTTCGTCTCTAAGGTCCTGAATCCCAATCCGTTCCGCTAATGGAGCATAAATATCCATAGTTTCTGCTGCAATTCGCCTACGTTTTTCTTCGTCTGCTATAAAGCTTAGGGTTCTCATATTATGTAATCTATCTGAAAGCTTAATCAGAAGAACTCTTATATCCTCTGACATTGCTATCAAAAGTTTCCTAAAGTTTTCTGCTTGCTGAGTCCTATCGGACTGAAGTTCTATTCGAGTAAGTTTAGTTACACCGTCGACTAAACGGGCCACCTCATCTCCGAAAAGGGTACGTATATCGTTTATCGTAACCTTTGTATCCTCAACAGTATCATGAAGTAACGCCGTAATTATGGTATTATGATCAAGCCGCATGTTTGTTAAAATATGCGCCACTTCAATTGGATGAGATATATAGGGATCTCCAGATGCTCTTCTCTGGCTGCCATGAGCTTTTATCGCAAACATATAAGCGCGCTTTAGCGCGCTTTCATCAGCAGTTGGGTCGTATTCTCGGACGCGCTGGACAATATCGAATTGACCGTTCAACCCTTCCCCCAATACGCTACAATATTAAAAAAACCTTAAATTGATTCGGTCACATTTATTTTATACTAATGAAGTATTAGTTTTCATGATTAAGAACGGTCGGTTCCACATCTTCGAATCCTTCCTCACTACTCTCTAGACTTTGCCTTATATTCATTCCCATCCGATTAGCCGTATCTTCATCGTATCTTGATGCGAAAGTATTATGGGCTATTCCAATCGGATTGGAATCCAATGTTGTATCCTCTGCTATCATATCCTCTACACTATCCTCTTCCGGTTCATCGACCTCTACATGCCGCTGCAAACCACGAACCAAGGATTCTCTAATTTCATCTATTGGAATTGTTTGCTCCGCAATTTCTCTTAA
>CAZADS010000016.1:0-5888 GCA_964483985.1 uncultured Thalassobaculaceae bacterium | reverse complement strand
ATCGAGTAGCAGCCACTTATGGCGCATCTGCCACTTTGACCTACCACGAGGGTTATCCTGCTACAATTAATGCCACTCGGGAGACGATGTTGTGTGCGGAGGTAGCGGCAGAGATTGCTGGTTCAACTGATGGAGTGGATAAGCAACCGGTACCGTCTATGGGGGCCGAGGATTTTTCATATATGCTAGAGAAAAAACCTGGTTGCTACATTTGGGCGGGGAACGGCGCTTCTGAAGGTCTTCATCATCCACAATACGATTTCAATGACCAATTATTAGCCGTTGGAGCAAGCTATTGGTCAAGATTGGTCGAACGTCGGCTCCCTAGGACGAAAGAAAACGGATCTTTGGCCTAATAATAAATTATTTCTTACCAGGCTTTTCAGTTTTATGATTAATCTGCAGCTTGGGCGCCATCCAAGATTTTGACTAATTTCTGAGCTTTTGTTCGTTTGGTCTGGTTGCTATCACGTTGTATGATTCGAAGCAGTGCATCCCGAGCCGCCATTTCTCCCCGTTCAGCCATATCAAAGGCCATTTGATCCCGTTTTTCGTAATAGCTTTTATCAAAGGGAACGATTTTTAGATTTAAAGATCGCCAATAATACTGAGAGTCGGTAGATTCCCAGGTGGCGTAAATTTCTTCCCAATTTCCGGTTCCAGAGTAAGGAAGTAAATTTGGTTCTGCTAAGGGCTGGCTCGAAGGTTGATAGCGGGCATCGAAGGATTGGCGTATCTCATCACTTCGATTCGGCAATGCTTTGTGGACTGTAGTGTCACCAAAAATAAGAACATCACCTGATCGAAATGAACCAGTAACCCATGATCCGGGAATTTGTTCCGATATATCCATACCGCCTGCTCCTGCACCCACTTTTGTTTGTAGTACTCCTTTTATGTGTGACTTGGTTGCAACAGCTAGCGGGCCTTTCTCTAAGGGGCAATCTCCAATCGGAACCCACATGGCATAATTTGTAGCGCCCCCGATATGCACTTTATCCTGATGGGCACCGGTGGTGAAATCAAATTCATTATGTTGCGGGAAAATATTGCGCTGTACAAACATTGGATGCGCGACCGGAGTTTCGTTGAAAAGGTTTTTAAAAAAGGATAGCACATTTGGGTGTGTCCGGAGTCGATGGAGTTCTTCGTCCCGCCAAAGTGTGCGAAAAACTTTCATGTATTGCTCTTCTGGGTCCTTGCAAGCGGCACCTAAATTGGCTACTCCGCTTTGTATAGGTTTAGACCTATCTAACCATTCGCCCTGAGCCGCTTTCTGCAACAAGCGCTGGCGTACGTTTATCACTGCTTCGGCGGGCAGTAGATTTCTTATGAACAAGTATCCGTCAATGTCTAAGCGCTTTTTTAATGCGGGACCATCGTCCATTAATGCAGTGGAGTCTTTAAAATCGGCCATCTCGCTCATAATAGCATCCGTATATATGATGAATAATTTTTAGAAGAATGAGGGGGTTCTCTTTCTGGGTCAAGTTTTAGCGTATGGATAGGGATTAAATATTTGATGGCGCGCGGAAAAAATCGGAACAATGAGTTAAAATAGGTGTGGGCGGTCCCATTGTCAGGAACCTTAATTCAAATTGCTTTAAGTTATTCGGTTGTATTTTGTGAAAGGGAGAGATTTTATGCCATTAGAAATTGGAGTCATGTTACGTGGGCAATATCCCTTTGGGGTTGATATGGTGGCCATGGCTGACGAGTTAGTTGAACAGGCGCAATTTGCAGATCGTTTAGGATACACTTCGATCACTAAGGGGTCCCACTATTCCACCCCTGACTATCAGGCGCTGCAGCAACTACCAATCTTGGCGAGATTGACCGGTGAAGTAAAGCGGGCACGTCTTAACGCTGGGATCATTTTGTTGCCTCTTCATAAACCGCTAGATATAGCTGAACAATTAGCGACGATAGATATTCTTTCTAATGGGCGACTGATTTTCGGTGTTGGTATTGGTTATAGAGAGGTGGAGTCTCGAGCTTTTGGCACCACGCAAGGGGAACGTGGGCGGAGAACCACTGAAAATTTGATCGCTATTAAAAGATTATGGCAGGAAGATCGCGTAACGATGCGAGGAACACATTTTGAATTGATTGAAGCGGTTTGCTGGCCCAAGCCAATCCAAAAACCTAATCCACCTGTTTGGATAGGAGCCAATGCAGATATAGCTCTCCTTAGAGCGGCTGAACATGGTGACTGTTGGTACATTAACCCCCATACAACTATAAAAACACTGGTGCGCCAAATGGATGTTTACAAACGGGCTTTAGAAAAATTTGGTAAACCGTTTCCCTCAGAACTGCCAATGAGAAGAGAAGCCTTTGTAGCTCAAACGAAGGAAGAGGCATTTCGACGTGCTGGGCCGTTTATCGCAAAAAAATATGCATCCTATCATTCCACTGGGCAAAGTAATCAGCTGCCGAAGGGAGAGTCCTTGGATGGGGGTTTCGAAGAACTAGTTGGTGATAGATTCTTGATAGGTTCTCCAGACGAAGTGGCGGATCAAATGATAAATATACATAAAACGCTTGGTGTAAATCACATTATTGTATCAATGGAGTGGTCGGGCATGGAAAAGTTGGTTGCCTTAGAATGTATGCAGTTGATGGCCGAGGAGGTCTTTCCTAAGGTTTTTCAGGGAACGGGATGATTAAAATAAGTTAAAAATAAACTAAATTAGTTATTCTGGCATTTATGTATTTAAGGATTTCAGCATCAAAAGATCTGGAAGGAAATTGATACGTTCGTTTGCCGTAATTTCGTATAACGGTTTTCGTGCATATCCATAAGTGCATAATATAAAGAAAACACCTGCACCTAAGGCTGTTTCCGAATCATTTTCGTTATCACCGACCATCGCAGCATTTTCGGGTGATATTTGCATCTCGTTAAGGAGATTGGTCAAATGAAGAGGATTTGGTTTACGGATTGGGTAACGGTCTCCGCCACAAACAATATCAAAGAAATGTAATAGATTTAAATCCTCTAACAGTCGTTCACTTGCGAACTGGGGCTTGTTGCTACAAACGGCTAGTCGATGCCCAGCTGTTTTTAATTTTCCTAAAGTTTCTGCAACACCAGCGTATGGTTGACTAAGAACCGAAGAATTTTTTTCATAGTCTTTCAGGAATATAGACACTGCTGTATCCAAATCATGATTATTAAATGGCGCATCCGTAACTGAAAGCGCCCGCTCCACGAATCGCTCAATCCCGTCTCCAATAAATTGATGCGTCTCCTTCAGAGTTATTTTCTCGCGCTTAGCTTTCGTTAGCATTCGGTTTGCTGACGCGTGCATATCTGGTGGCGTATCCACGAGCGTACCATCCAGGTCAAAAACAATTGCTAATGGAGCATTGGTTTTCATTTCGGCGCGCTCCGGTTTCCAGAATGTTCATAAATTGGGTGGATGTTTTTTCTCATTGGTTCATTGGCCTCTGAGTAGTCCCCGCCTGTTTTTGTCACTATTGGTAAGAAATGTTTATTTTAGATTACTGGTGCGATATGGCATCCTAAACAATAAATTAGGATAAAATAACCCATAGGCGAATATATCCATGCTCCATTCGGTTTCCGCTATCGTTCTTGCCGCAGGAAAAGGCACGCGTATGAATTCGGATCTGCCCAAAGTCTTGCACAAAGTAGCAGGGCGGCCTTTGATCACCTATGTAATTGCGGCACTTGAACCCCTTGAGTTGGAGCAATGCGTAATTGTTTTAGGTCCAAATCAGGGCGAAATAGAAGGTCTGGTTAAGCCTGCGAAAATAGTTATTCAAACTGAAGCTCGTGGTACAGGAGACGCTGTTAGAGTGGCACTCGGTGAATTTAGGGGATTTAAGGGTACGATCTTTGTAGCCTATGGCGCTGATCCACTGATTAGTTCGGCAACTCTACACCGAATGCTAGATTTGAGGCGTGAAAACAATCCTCCGGATATTATTGTGCTAGGCTTTGAAACGGACTGTCCTGGTCAATATGGCCGGCTCGTGCAAGACCAAGAGGGATTGCTGGAGCGCATTGTTGAAGCAGCCGATGTGAATACGATTGACCGAACTGTTCGCCTTTATAATGGCGGTGTCATGGCGATTGACGGAGAAAAATTGCCAGGGCTGGTCGAGAATTTGAGTTCGAAAAATTCAAAGGGTGAATTTTATTTAACCGATATCATTGCAGTAGCTAGAAAGAGTGGCAGCCGTATTGCGGTAGTCGAAGCTCCGGAAAGTGAAACGATAGGTGTTGACTCCCGTGCCGATTTGGCTAGGGCAGAATTTTTAATGCAGCAGCGTCTTAGGAAAGTAGCACTTGAAAGTGGTGTTTCTATGATCGCCCCGGAAACCGTATTTCTAAGCTATGACACTGTCATAGGAAGAGATACAGTATTGCATCCAAATATAACATTCGGCACTGGCGTCAGAATCGGGAATGGGGTGGAAATAAAAAGTTTCTCTCACATAGAAGGTGCCATTATTGAAAATCGGGCGGTTATTGGACCATATGCCAGACTAAGACCCGGTGCAGAGATTGGTGAAGGTGCCCGAGTTGGCAATTTCGTTGAAATTAAACAGTCCACGATTGGGTCTGGAACTAAAATCAATCATCTTTCTTACGTGGGCGACGCCAAAGTAGGAAAGGATACCAATGTCGGCGCAGGGACTATCACATGCAATTTCGACGGTTTTCATAAGCACAGTACAGAAATAGGTTCACGAGTTTTCATTGGTTCTAATTCGGCTTTAATAGCACCGATAGAGGTTGGTGATGGCGCAATAATTGGGGCCGGAAGCACGGTTACAACGTCGGTGCCGCCCGACGGACTTATGGTTGAGAGAGGTCAAGCGAAACAGGTGCCGGACGGGGCCCGGAGATTTCGCAGAAAACGCAACAGCCAAAAACAGAAAGATTAGGTGATGTGCGGGATAATAGGAATTATTGGTAATCGGCCTGTTGCTCCACTATTAGTCGACGCTCTTAAGCGATTGGAATATAGGGGGTATGATTCTGCTGGCGTCTCAACAATCGTTGACGGAGATCTAGCGCGTCGACGGGTTGAGGGTAAACTATTTAATTTGGAAACAACATTGGCTCAAAATCCCCTGTTTGGTCAGATTGGTATAGGCCATACTCGCTGGGCTACTCATGGTCCACCTACGCTGAATAATGCCCATCCGCATAAAGCTGGGGGGGTCGCCGTTGTTCATAATGGTATTATTGAAAATTATCAGGAGCTACGAGAGAGGTTTTTGGAAAGCGGTACAGTATTGGAATCGGATACGGACACGGAGGTTGTGGCTCACTTGTTGCGGCACTTTCTAAAAGAAGACCTTACTCCGGAAAAAGCTATGTTAGCTCTGACTCGGGTGATGACCGGGGCATTTGCTTTGGTTGTTATGATTGCTGAATACCCCAATCTGCTTTTAGCTGCTCGACGCTCTTCACCCCTTGCTATTGGATATGGCGAAGGTGAGATTTTTGTCGGTTCTGATGCTCTTGCTCTCGCCCCGTTAACCCGGCGTATATCGTATTTGGAAGACGGAGATTGTGCTGTTCTTCGATCGGATGGCGTAGAAATTTATGATGAAAAAAGGCAATCTATAACACGCCCTATCGTGTTGACAGATCTTTCTGGTGCATTAATTGGAAAAGGGAATTTCAGGCATTTTATGGAAAAAGAAATTCATGAGCAGCCTGAGGTGATTGGCTATACGTTCGCCCATTACCATGATCCAATCAATGGCAAAATGATATTTCCCAAATTCCCTTTTCAATCAATAACCTTACCGAAACTGACAATAATAGCTGCGGGAACAAGTTTTTATGCAGGAATGGTGGCAAAATACTGGTTTGAGGAATTAGCTCGCTTGCCAGTTGAGAT
>CAZADS010000015.1:0-10398 GCA_964483985.1 uncultured Thalassobaculaceae bacterium | reverse complement strand
ATTTTATCCACATTAAACAATATTTCGATAATCATAGATTTATAACCAGATAGCCCGAACAAAATTCATTAAATGAGGCCGCCTCGTATTACCAGTAGCAGTAATGGATAACCGCAGAAGTTTAAACCCAATTTAAATTATTTCACCTGGCACAGATTCGACCAAAACGCTCCAATGCTCTAAGGACCTCGCTTTGATCAAACCCCGGCCATTGGATCCTAACAAGAAAATGTGTGATTCCGAAGTTCTCTCTATATCTAGAAATTTCATCGGCCACCTGAAATTCATCCCCAATTATAAAACGATTTTTTACAAATTCATCAAAATTATCAGCTAAGCTAGCCTCTCCCTGCGTGGCCGTTTGACCCCAATTTGCATAAGCTTCATATTTCGCTAACAAATACGGTCCAGCCGCTGCCATTGCCTGCTCTCTGCTATCACCGATTGCAACTTCTCGAATAATCGGTTGCCCGTGCGGGTGATTAGCACCTAATTCTTTTTGCGTATATTTGTAGACATCCAGCCTGGCTTTTATTTCTTCGTAATTCATAGTCGGCGGTATTACCCACGGGCAAGCCAGCCTGGCTGCTCGCCTTACAGATGCAAAAACATCACCACCAACCCAAATTGGGAGGCCACCATCTTGTTTCGGCTTGATACTGGCTCTTAGACCGCCCACACTGAAATATTTACCTCTGTGTTCAACAGACTCTTCAGTCCATAAACGACGAATTAGAGGAATAGCTTCTTCAAATCTACCGGCCCTTTCGCCAAATGGCACTCCTAAAGCTTCAAATTCCTCTCGCCTATATCCAATCCCCACTCCCAAAATGTATTTCCCATTCGTAATCCAGTCTAATGAAGCGCTATATTCTGCAACCGTTACAGGATTTTGCATTGCTAGCAGGACGACTGCTATCCCAAATGTCATACCCTCGCCCTCTGCTGACAAGCGTGCAATCAAAGGTTCTGCTTGAATCATTTGTAGCGGTTCGGATAGGAAATGTTGTCCTACCATCACCGACGAAAATCCATTTTCTTTAGCCACTCTTGTTTGCTCACACAAATTGGACATCTCTTGTCGAAGATCGACACATACAGGCCACTGCGTTGCCATATAGAGTCCTATTTTCATGATAAATCTCTCCTGATCTTTCAAGATAGCTCGCTGCTGTATAATGTCTCTTCTATCGTCGTATTTTTATGAACAAGGTATTATGATCCTAGAAATAATTTTTTATACAATTTAAAGCAATATTGAGCAGAAGGAACCCAAAATGAAATTAGGATTAAGTATTGGAGGACGTGGCGGACACTTCTCACTCGATATGGAATTGATAAAAGAGGCGGAAAACCTGGGTTTTGATTCTCTCTGGACGTCAGAATCTTGGGGTCATGATGCTGTAACGCCGGCTGCTTGGGCCTTAGCTCAAACGTCGCGTATTAAGGTGGGCACAGGTATCATTCAAATGACTTCAAGATCACCAACAATGGTTGCTATGACCGCCATCACGTTGGCCCAACTGTCTCATGGTCGGTTTATTTTAGGACTAGGTCCGTCTGGACCACAGGTCGTAGAAGGATGGCATGGAGTACCATATGGAAAACCGCTTACCCGGTTACGCGAATATGTTTCCATTATTCGTAAAATCCTTGAAAGAAAACAAGCCCTGAGTCATCAGGGCGAACATTACCAGCTTCCATATAGGGGACCTGGCTCATCTGGATTAGGCATAGAATTAAAAAGTATCCTCCACGGCGACCCAAATCTTCAAATAGTCACTGGCGCTATATCTCCAGCTGGTGTTCAAGCCGCAGCCGAACTAGTGGACGGATTTATCCCAATTTACATGGATCCCTCCAGGTTTGATGCTTTCAGTGAACACATAGAAGCGGGGTTCAAAAAATCCAATAAAACGAAAACGTTAAAAAATTTTGCAATTTTGCCTATGTGCTATGTACATATAAATGATGACATAGAAATCGCGAGCCAACCTGTCAGGGAGAATGTATCGTTCTATATCGGTGGCATGGGTGCAAGAAATAAAAATTTTTATTGCGACTACGCAAAACGCATCGGGTTTGAGAAGGAAGCGACAAAAATCCAGAATCTTTTTCTAGATGGGAAAAGAGCAGAAGCGGCAGCTGCAGTTCCCCAATCACTAATTGATCAGGTCGCTTTAGTAGGCTCAAGAGAACGAATTGTTGAAAAACTTGCTGAATGGAAGACCGCTGCACAAAAACTACATGTAGATACCTTAATAGCCCGAACCGATTCCACTGAGACATTACAATTTCTTGCTGAAGAAGTACTATAATTTTTGAATTTAACATATAATATGGGCGACCATTTTACATTCGCAAAAGCGCTCACAAATCTCCGGAAAGCACGGGGACCATTGCTTGCTGCATTGTTCATGACCGGAGCAATGATATTATTTTCTACCATGAGCATATTTATCAAACTGGCCGCACAGCAACTGCACACGCTAGAAATTGTTTTTTTCCGGAATTTTCTTGCCTTAATTATGATGTTGCCATGGGTCCTATACAACGGACTTAACGTTATGAAAACCAACCGGTTAGGTATGTATGCTTCGCGTTCTGCTTTCAATTTTGTCGGAATGGCATCCGGTTTTGCCGCCTTGACACTGATACCCCTCGCCGAAGCCACAGCATTGAGTTTCACGGCACCGTTATTTGCAACAATAGGAGCCGCACTAATGCTTGGGGAAAAGTTAAGAGTTCGGAGAATTACAGCGCTGTTCATTGGTTTTATTGGCATGTTAATTGTTCTTCAGCCTGGCGGTTCCGGCGTAGCATCTCAGGGAGCCTTATTAGCTTTAACTCATGCTATAACTCTCGCCGTTACAGTTTTGATCGTGAAAAAACTAACCGATACCGAACGACCGGCGAAGATAGTCACTTATATGGCTCTGCTTCAAACGCCTTTAGCCTTGATACCCGCCCTATGGTTCTGGCAATGGCCCCAACTAATAACCTTTCTCTGGTTGATTGGACTTGCTGGTGCCGGCACTGTAGGGCACTTAATGTTTACCAAAGCTGTCCAACTGGCTGAAGTTTCCTATATCCAGCCTATCGAATTCATAAGATTACCGCTAATAGCCATAATGGGTTACTTTATATTTCAAGAAGTCCCTACAATATGGACTTGCGTCGGAGGCTTGATCATATTTTTGTCTACTGCTTATGTGACCCATAGAGAAACAATACTAGCCCGTAATGATAAGTGAGTAAGAAGAAAAATCGCACTCAAAAACAATGATTTTGTAATATTTTTAAATTAATCAACTATCTGTGACAGAACATGATCAACGATTTTCTCAGCTTCACCAATATAACCAGTTGGGTCAAGCAGAGATTCAATTGTATTTTCATTCAAGTAGGCTGAAACCCTATCATCGAACATTAACGCCTGTTTAAATGGTCTACCTGTTTCGTGAGAATTCATTGCTATTTCATAAACAATTTCATGTGCACTTTGCTTTCCAATAGCCTTGCCTAATGCCAACATCACATTTTCCGATAATAACAAACCCCCTAGCATGTTTAAATTCGCTAACATTCTATTTTTATCTATTGTTAACCCGTCAAGCACACCTCTCATCTTCTCCAATAAAGAACCAACATAAATCATCATCTCGGGCAGGGCAGCAAGTTCGATCCGTAACATTGCAGAATATCGTTCGTGCTCTTGGTAAACCGCATCTGTAATTGCAATCTGCTGAGCACGCACCAACCGTGATAATGCTATTATCAACTCGACCGTAGCCGGATTTCTTTTGTGCGGCATCGTGCTACTGCCTACTTTCCCTTGATGATGGGGTTCCGCAACTTCTCCAAATTCTACTTGTTGCATGGAATAAATTTCGCGAGCAATTTTACCAAAAGTTCCGGAAACTTGGGTCATAAGATTACCAACCTCACAAACTCTGTCCCGAGACGAATGCCAACATATATTCGGAATATTTAAATCTAGCTTTGTTAAAACTAATTCTTGCAATTTAAACCCTTGGGAACCAAAAGACGCCATAGTACCTACGGCTCCAGTAATATTACCAACAAAGATACGGTTCTGAGCTTCACGAATTCGGTCCAACTGACGACTAATTTCATCAACCCAAACAGCACATTTATATCCAAACGTTATTGGCAATGCTTGTTGACCATGGGTGCGCCCCACCATTGCTGTTGATCGATGAGCAAACGCCAATTTAGCGAGAATAGATCGACTCTTCTCCAAATCTCTTATCAACAATGGCCACGCCTTTTTTAGCTGTAAAACCATCCCCGTATCCATAATATCTTGGGTCGTCGCGCCATAATGGATAAATTCTCCGGCCCCGAACTCACAGACCGCATCCAAAGCCCTAATCGCAGGAACTATAGGATGAGCTGTTGCGCTGATGCCACGCCCTATTTCTTCCAGATCCACGTTTTCTATTTTAGCTTTCATGGTAATTTCTGCAGCCGCCTCTGTTGGAATCATTCCCAATTCAGCTTGAGCTTGTGCCAAAGCAGCTTCCACATCGAACCAAGCTTGAACCTTTTCTTCGTCATTAAAAATGGCCAAGAACTCCGAAGATGAAAATGAAGCTCCATAAAGAACAGATTCGCTCACATGGCTTGGCATTTTAAACTCCTAAATTAAAATTATGATATCTACTTTGAGGGGTTAGGTTTTTGGCGTGAAAACGAGACCTTCTCTTCATCGCCTTTGAGTAATCGACGAATATTCTGGTGATGACGAAATATAACCAAAATAGCCATAAAACCCACAAATTCAGCATGCTGCTGATCCATAAAATAAAAGGCTAAAACCGGGCTGGCTGAAAACGCTACAACAGCAGCTATCGATGAGTATCTAAAGGATATAATCACCAGCATCCAGATGGAAATACAAAGAAGACCCACCAGCGGTATTTGGCAAATCATGATCCCAAATCCGGTGGCAACACCCTTTCCTCCTTTGAATTTAAGCCAAACGGGAAAACAATGACCAAGAATCGCCCCACCACCTGCTAAAACCGCCATATCGGTACCATAAATATTAGCTAAAAATATAACCAGAGCCCCTTTTCCAACATCAAGCAATAACGTCCAAAATGCCAAACTTTTTCGACCGGTGCGCAGGACATTGGTTGCCCCAATATTACCAGACCCGATCTTTCTGATATCACCAACTCCCGACAAACGGGTAAGGATAAGACCGAATGGAATAGAGCCAATTAAATATCCGAGTAACACCGCAACGTAGAACGGCCAAACGAAATCAAACGAACCTAAAGGATCAGGCATTTGCCACATGGTTTTGGTTCTTTGAATCAGCCTGCACTAAATCAAATACCAATTGACCCTTACGAAATGTTTTTAATACACGCCCTTGAATAGGTCTTCCATCAAACGGGCTATTTTTACATTTGCTAACAAATTTTGCAGCATCCACTCGGCCAGCAACTTCGAGGTCAAAGATGACTATGTCGGCCGGAGTACCCTTTTTTAATCTGCCAGTCTCCAATCCAAGAATTTTAGCCGGCTTAGTCGTAAATGCTCCTAAAGCATCTAGTAGCTCCAGCGATCCATTATGAACACTTTCCAAAGTAACCGTCAACAATGTCTCCAAACCCACAACACCATAGGCCGCCTGATTAAATGGTAAACGTTTTGAGTCTTGATCTCGGGGCATATGATCTGTCGCTATAACATCTATGGTGCCATCCGCTAAACCATTTAACACGGCTTTCCTATCGTTTTCTGACCGCAACGGCGGCGAAACCTTAGCGAACGTCCTATATTCCGAAACGGCACCTTCATTCAATGAAAAATAATGCGGAGCTGTATCACAAGTAACCGGAAGCCCCTTGTCCTTCGCCCTAGCTAATGCCCTTATAGCCTTTTCAGTTGTGACTCTTGAAGCATGGTAACGTCCCCCTGTCATCTCCACTAAACGCAAATCTCTTTCTATCATCATTACTTCTGCTTCAATTGGAATGCCAACAAGTCCCAAACGAGTTGCTGTCACGCCCTCAGACATTACACCCGCTCCTACCAGCCCTGAGGTTTCCGGATGTTGAAGTACCAGTGTTCCAAAGACCGTCGAATATGAAAGCAGTCGCCGCATTACCATAGGATTGGAAATCGTTTTGTAGCCATCTGTGAATCCGAGTGCACCCGCTTGATGAAGTAGACCGACCTCCGACATCTCCTCACCCAATGTTTTTTTTGTAGCCGCCGCATAACTATAAACAGAAATCAAACCGACCTCAGCAGCTCGACGTTCTACAAATTCCAACAAAGCAACATCATCTACGATAGGATCTGTATTTGGGGTGCAAATTATGCTCGTTATACCGCCAGCAGCCGCCGCTTGAGAGGCGGTTGCAAATGTCTCCAGATGCTCGTTTCCTGGTTCTCCGGTAGTAACCCGCATATCAATAAAACCAGGAGATAGACATTTACCTCCGCAGTCTACTACATCGATGTCTTCCTGAACTGCGTCAACAAAGACATTCGGACCAACGTCGACTATAAGCCCGTCGTCAACCAGAATCGAACCCCAAGCATCTAACCTGGTATCAGGATCTAATAGACGAGCATTCTTAAATATGGTCCGTTTCATGACAGGTTTAAATATTTTCCCTACCTCATTGGTTTTTAGCCCAGGGCAAAGTTTGATTGCTAACCAATGCCTCTAGACATGCCATTCGGACAGCGACACCCATTTCTACTTGCTCTCTAATGAGACTGCGATCTATATCATCAGCCACTTCAGAGTCAATTTCCACACCTCGATTCATTGGGCCTGGGTGCATAATTAATGCATCGGGGTTTGCCAGTTTAAGTTTATCGTAATCCAAGCCATAGAGATGATAATACTCCCTTATAGAGGGAACAAAACTACCCTTCATACGTTCAGTCTGCAGACGAAGCATCATTATAATATCTGCGTTAGTTAGGCCAGTCTGCATACTATGGTGGATTTCCACACCAAGTTTTTCCAAGCCCATAGGAATAAGAGTTGGAGGCGCCACCGCACGGACTCTAGCACCCATGATCCCCATTAATAGTATATTTGATCGAGCAACGCGACTATGCGCGATGTCTCCACAGATAGCCACTGTAAGTCCATCTAAATTCTTTCCTAATCGACGGCGAATCGCTAACGCATCCAGTAGTGCTTGCGTCGGATGCTCATGACTTCCATCCCCCGCGTTAATCACTGAACAATTAACTTTTTCTGCCAAAAGATGAACTGAACCAGAATCCGCGTGTCTTACTACCAAAACATCCGGATGCATGGCATTTAACGTCATTGCCGTGTCGATTAACGTTTCCCCTTTTTTAATAGAACTAGTGCTCACCGACATATTAATCACATCCGCCCCTAACCGTTTTCCAGCAAGTTCAAATGAAGTACGAGTACGGGTCGAATTTTCAAAAAACAAATTAATAAGTGTCCGCCCGCGAAGCAAGGAATGTTTCTTATTGCCCTGTCGGTTTGCAATAACGTAACTTTCAGATAGGTCGAGCAATCGCTCAATGTCGACGCGTAACAGACCTTCTATTCCGAGCAAATGGCGAAATCTGTATAGAGGCTCAGAAGAGTCCTGAGAAAAAGTAGTTTCTATCATTAAAACCGAACTATAAAGCTCCTTACTAGTTAGACACAAGGTTCATATAAATAATGCTCGAAACTTTCTTTTTTTCAGTGTTTTATCATGACTTACTCATGCAATCAGGAAACTATATTAGCAAAAACCATCCCGAATCAGCCTATCGTTTATCCAAATATTGCCAACATCAGGGGTAATGTCATAGCCGCCATTATTACCTGAGTTGTAAGTATCGCTGCCATGAGCTCATAATCACCACCAAACTGGCGAGACATGACATACGAAGAAGCTGAGGATGGAAGCGCGGAAAAAAGAATAGCGACGCCTGTTGCAATAGGGTCGACTTCTAAAATAAAACAAATCCACGCAGTGAGAGCAGGAATAACTATTAGTTTTAATCCATTACTTACTAAAATTAAAATCGGGCTGCGACGAACAACAGAGAAATCTAACCCCGCACCTACTGCTAATAAACCCAAGGGAAGCGCTGCCCGCCCAATAAGATCAAGTATATTTGATCCGAGAGGATGTATTCCTAAACCAGAAAGATTGACAAAAATACCAAAACAGCAAGCTAATATAATAGGACTTTTGATAAGCCGAATAAAAATATCAGAAACGGCTAAAGGTCTGCCTGTTCCCAACCGCGCTAAACTCCACATTGAAATTACATTCACAAGGGGAATTACAGCCGCTATCCCTACGGCGGCAAGAGCCTGTCCTTTTGAACCATAAAGTGGCAAAGCTGCAGCTAACCCAATATAGGAATTTTGCCTTATTGCACCTTGCAAAACTGATGTATATTTTGGTCCATTTATATTTCCCAATGACCTTAAAACTCCTACAAAAACAGTGACAAATATAGTAGCCATAGACATAGAAATAGCCATGGGAATTACATCAAAATCAGATAAATCAGTGTTACCAAGCTTTAGTAGGAGCAACGATGGTAACAAAATCCAATAAACCAGATCTTCGATATTCTTCCAGATAACATCAGGAAAGAAACGAAGAGCCTTTATTCCGTATCCTATTAAGATTAAAATAAAAATAGGCACAAGCGCAGAAAGAACAGTGATCATTGTTCCGCCTAAAGTAGATTATTTGTTTCTAAAATATCAGCTATAAATGAATATTCTAATAGCGTCATTCATTTTGGAATTTTCCATGCTCCAAGAAAGTCATTTAACAGCAATTCGTGTGGTCATCATTGGCAAAGTACAGGGAGTTTGGTTTCGTAATTGGACTGTCAGCGAGGCTAAAAAAAGAAAGCTAGACGGCTGGGTGCGGAATTGTAACGACGGCAACGTTGAAGCTCTTTTTTCAGGATGTTCACGTTTAGTAGGCGAAATGATAGAAGCCTGTTATGTAGGCCCCCCCATGGCAAGTGTAGCAACCATTAAAAAATATAAGGAAGAGGAACTGCGGCTTGGTTCCGGTTTTTCTAAACTAAATAATTAATGCGTATTAATCTTGTATATCCTGAAAGGAAAACTTATGAATCCAGAAAGACTTGGATAACTGGATTAATTGAAAAAGCAGTCGACCAAGATCCGGAAAAATTAGATATTACAAATTTATTCCCGCAAACAGAGGCATTAATGATGGAACTATGCCAAGCTTTCTGTGCTGGAAATTGGCTTTCCACCATTATCCTTGCTCAGGCCACATTAGAAGCAGAATTAATGGAAAAGGATGCTCTTAATAGCCTAACACTAAATGATATCAGATATGGACGAGGACATGTGTGGCTCCGTAACCGGAGAAACGCCATTCTACACGTAACCGAGTCCGGTCCATCAGTTACCGCATATGACATGACTAAAGATAGCCATCGATTGGAAAATGATGCTCGGCGGGCGATGGAACTAGTAGTTACTAGCCTGCTAAATCGATTTTAAAAAATAGATTTTTCCATTAAGGAACCAGAGCCAAATATTTGGCTAAAAGTTTTTTGTAATACTGCGTCTACCGCAGGCATTTCAAGGTTTTTTCCTAAGTCCACTAAACTGGTGACTTCATAATCTTTTAAACCACAAGCCACAATTCCGGAAAAATGCTCCAAATTTGGAGATACATTCAAGGCAACACCATGTAACGTAACCCATCGTTTTATTCGAATACCGAGTGCTCCGACCTTATCCTCACGTAAAGGTTTATCCAAGTCAGTTCGAGATACCCAAATCCCAATTCTTCCCTGACGACGTTCACCTTTAATGTTAAATTCGGCTAGCGTTTTAATTAGCCATTCTTCAAGCGTATATACAAAACAACGGACGTCCTGCCGGCGCCGTTTTAAATCCAAAATAACGTAGGCAACCCTCTGCCCTGGCCCATGATAAGTGAATTGCCCACCGCGCCCAGTCCGATACACTGGAAACCTTTTTGGATCCAATAAATCTTCGTCGCTCGCGCTCGTTCCGCCTGTATAGGACGCAGGATGCTCTAGTAACCATACCAATTCCGGCTCCGTACCGGCCCGCACTGCGTCGGCCCGTTCATTCATCCTATTAACGGCAAACTCGTATTCAACTAATTCGTTAGAAATCAGCCATTGCACCATGTCAAAACAACACCTAATTTATCAGTAATGTTATAGATTTTAATTCTCTTTTACGCCAAAATATTTAAAATAGTGGTCCCCGTTGCTTGATTATCTTTTCCGTATTTGTTAATCCCGCTAATACTTAATAGGACACTGAATGTAAATTAAAAGTAAATTAAAGCGGTCGTGGCGGAATTGGTAGACGCGCAGCGTTGAGGT
>CAZADS010000014.1:0-20185 GCA_964483985.1 uncultured Thalassobaculaceae bacterium | reverse complement strand
ATTTTAGAAAACCACCAGAAATACGGTTCATTTCTTCAGCCAAAGGCAACATCTTCCTGATTGACGATATGCCTAAAACTAGAGCGCCTTTTTTAGGCAGTGCAGGTTTGCCAAACATTATCTTCATTTAAAGTCTCCTACTATAGAAAGCTTCGGAAATCTCTAGTTCTCTAATAAAGAGGTGTCAATTGAGATTAAGTTACTAAAAATCAATTTCCCCTAGCGTGATAGCCCGTAGCGCTTATGATAACTTTAATACTAATATCGTCTAAATCTCAGGAAAAGAAAACAAAATTGAGCGTCAATATCTATATTACAAAACAACTTTTAACCGCAGTCTTTGTAGTCGTGTTAGCGCTAACATGCGTGGTCTGGTTAAGCCAATCTTTGCGTTTCGTCGATATGATTGTAAATCGTGGTTTACCGTTAACTACATTCCTTTATCTAACTCTTCTTCTTTTGCCTACGTGGCTATCAATAGTTTTGCCGATTTCCGGATTTGCAGCAGTTTTATATATCTATAATAGAATGGCCGGAGACCGAGAAATAGTCGTGTTGGCCGCTTCAGGGTTAAGCCCAATACGCTTATCGAGGCCCGCGATATTGGTGTCCTTTACCGTCACGTTACTGTGCTATCTTATGACCCTCTATCTAGTTCCCGTCTCTTACAGGGCTTTTAAGGAATTGCAATTCCAAATAAGACACAACTATACCGATGTATTGTTAAGAGAAGGCATATTTAATACTATTGGTAAAAATATCACTGTTTATATTCGTGCCCGCCACAAAACAGGCGAATTAGTCGGGATCCTCGTTCACGACGATAGAGACCCAGACGAAAAAATAACCCTTATCGCCGAAAAAGGAGCGCTTTTAATCACTGAAACCGGACCTAGGGTCTTAATGCAGAACGGAAATAGACAAAGCCGAAATAACGTAACGAACCAAATTAATTTATTATATTTCGACCAATATACTGTAGATCTAGGAAGAACAAAATCAATGGTCCAGCGTCCCTGGAGAGATCAAAATGAATTATTTTTATCGGAACTTTTAAACCCAACGGAGCAACAAACATCCCCTCAAAACTTCAATGCATATATCGCTGAAGGTCACTATCGCTTGAGTTCTCCGTTACTAGGTATCGCCCTTCCTCTAATAGGATTGGCCGCCTTGCTGAGAGCTGAGTATTCTCGAAGAGGACAAATCGGTCGTATATTGGTCGCCATTATCTTGGCCGCAATGGTCGAAGCCTTCGGGTTAGGAAGTAAATTTTTAGCAGCTAAACATCCATGGATTATCCCTGCTATGTACGGCATTATAATATTAACAATTGCTTCAGCGTTTGTAGTGTTGACCCGAAACCGGCTTTATCGTTCGACTGAGTATAGAGATACTCAGTCGAATATATCGTCATGATATATTCAAGTTCTTGAGCCCAAACATGAAGCTATCCATAACACTATCCACTTATTTTGGAAGACAATTCCTAGCCTGCGTTTTGGGAATGTTTTTTGCTATTATGGCGGTAGTATTTTTGCTTGATATAATTGAATTGCTAAGAAGGGCTACCGATCAAATGGACGCCTCAATCGACGTTATCCTCCAAATGGCAATTTTAAAAGCACCCCTTGCCGGCCAAAAAATTTTCCCTTTTGCCATATTATTTGGTGGCATGATGGCTTTTTCCAGAATGACTAAATCAAATGAACTAGTTGTAGCAAGATCTGCTGGAGTATCAGTATGGCAATTTTTATTACCCGCGTTGTTAATTGCTACTTGTCTTGGCGTACTATCCGTCACCATCATTAATCCTATAGCCTCAGTTATGACTTCAAAATTCGAAGCACTCGAAAATCGCATCCTTAAAAATCAAGGCAATGCGCTTGCGTTGTCCCCAGGGGGATTATGGATTCGGGAAAAATCTTCAAATGGACATTCCGTCTTACATGCCCGTAATATTTCGGGTGATGGAAAGGCATTAAAGGATGTCATAGTTTTTCTGTTTTCGGGGGAAGATGAATTTTACTCTAGGATTGATGCCAATTCAGCTAAACTAAAGCCTGGTCATTGGCAACTTAAGAACCCAATCCTTATTAGCGAGGATGGTGTTCCAACTAAACAACCTACATATCAACTTCCAACCGAGTTAACGATTGCAAATATACAAGATAGCTTTGCGTCACCTGCGACAATGTCATTTTGGGAACTCCCACGTTTTATTTCTATTTTAGAAGACGCCGGTTTCGCTGCTGTCCGACACCGTTTGCATTGGCACATACTATTAGCATCACCGCTTTTTTTATGTGCCATGGTTCTTATAGCAGCAACTTTTTCATTGCGGTTGACCAGACGGGGAGGCACAATGCTATGGGGCGGCGCAGGACTATTTTTTGGTTTTATTATATACTTTATGTCAGATGTAGTTTTTGCACTTGGTCTATCATCTCGGATTCCAGAAGTATTAGCTGCCTGGACCCCAGCTACTGTTACAACATTATTAGGTATCGCGAGCCTGCTTCATCTCGAGGATGGCTAACGGATGTTAAATTTCGTCGAAATAAATTTTATTCGGTTTATTTTTATAATTTTGTTGCTGATAACGTTTCCTGCGATCGAGGCCTCAGCAAACACTAAAAATTTAACACCGAAAAATTCTCCTGTCCTTATGCGCGCAGACGAAATAATTTACGATGAGACAGATGGCGTCGTTACAGCTAGAGGTAATATAGAACTCATTCAAGGAGAGCGTATTCTATTAGCAGATCAGGCATCGTATTATCAACGATCAGGAATAGTTACTGCTAACGGCAACATATCCCTCTTAGAACCGACAGGTGAAGTACTGTTTGCCAATTATATTGAACTAAAAAATGAACTACGAATCGGCTTTTTAAAAAACCTGAGACTGCTTCTAGAAGACGGTTCTCGCTTGGCGGCATCACACGCAGAACGAACCAACGAGGACCGAAAAATTATGTACAAGGTCGTTTTCTCGCCTTGTAGGTTATGCCCAGAAATGCCCAATCGACCGCCTATTTGGCAAATAAGAGCATCCAAGATAATTCATAATGAAATCCGAAGAGATATGGAATATCAGGATGCTGTACTAGAATTATTCGGCATACCTGCTCTTTATACACCTTATCTCGTTCACCCTGATCCCTCTGTAAAAAGACGATCCGGTTTGTTAAGCCCGACACTGGGCCATTCCGACGAAGTTGGCTTTATTTATGGCCAACCATACTTTTACGTCCTCGGTCCTTCCAAAGATATAGAGATCGAACCAATTGTATACACCCGAGAAGGTCTAATCCTCAAATCTCGATATCGGCAAGCTTTTCCAAATGGTGCCATCGATTTTAAGACAGCGACTGGCATACTTGGCGATCGGGATGTTGGTGACAGAACCAGTCTGCAGGCCAGTGCAGATTTAGAAGCTAATTTTTCCCTTGATGATACTTGGCGAACTGAAATTGACTTCAAGCAGGCTAGCAGCAGGACGTATAATCGCCGATTTCGTCTTGGGAACGAGGAAGTCTTGACCAGCCGACTTCATTTAGAAGGTTTTAGAGCAAAAAATTATGCCTCAATAAATGCACTAAAGTTCCAAGGTCTAAGATCTACGGACAACCGGCGTCGACAGCCAATAGTCTTACCTTCTATAGAATATAGCTATGAGAGCAATATAGGCCCAAGAGGTTCGCTTTTTAATTTAGATGCTAGTGTTTCGTCAGTTACACGGCAAATTGGTACTGACGCTCAAAAGTTGTCTCTAATCGGTCAATGGGCAATCCCTTATATCAGTGCTATTGGTGAAATGTATAAGTTTACAGCAAACTTACAGACCGATTTTTACAGAGCCACCTATTCAGACCAAACAATTAATCAAAAAGGAGAAGACGTCACAGGCCGTTTTTTCCCACAAATGGGGTTTAATTGGAAATTACCTATGATTCGCTCTATGCGAGGGTTTAGCCACATAATCGAACCAGTAGTTAATATCATCGCTGGTCCAAATGGCGGTAACCCAGAGGAAATACCAAACGAAGATAGTCAAGCATTTGAGTACGATGATACTAATATTTTTGAGCTCAACCGAAATGAGGGAGAAGATCGTATTACAAGCGGAGCTCGGATTGACTACGGACTCAAGATTGCTCATTTAGACGATAAACTAGGCTCCTCTGAACTTTTTTTCGGCCAAAGTTTCCAATTTTGGGGGAACAGCTCATTTGATCTAGGATCAGGCCTAGAAGAAGAACTTTCCGATTATGTTGGAAGAATCCATTTATCGCCAACCGATTGGCTAGATATGCTTTACCGCTTCCGTCTAAATAAAGATGATTTAAAACCGCGTCGGAGTGAACTAGGAATAAAAGTCAAAAACAAAGCTTACCAATTTTCCGCAGATTATATATTATTAGATGAGCAATTTTCCACGGCGAATTTTGGAAACAGGGAACAACTGGACCTGCAATTAAATGTTCGCTTAAATGAGCAGTGGATTAGTCAGGGCCACTTGATTCAAGATTTGTCAGATTCCTCTAATCGAACCCGCATAGCTGGGTTGGCTTTTATTTATAATGATGAGTGTTTCTCGATTGGAATAGAGTACGAACGTCGCGATCTGCAAGACGCAGATATAAAACCAGAGGATCAGATTTTCTTACGGCTGAATTTTAAGCATTTAGGGTCTATTTAACCATTCTAAATTTAATTGATCGAAATACTTTTGACTAATGTGGATTGCTTACAGTTGTAGTATAAAAAGCCCGTTAATATAAAGATTAAATCAACACTTACACTTCAAAACTAATTACGACACTGAAAAATGAAAATCTCAATTCCCCGCACTGTTATCGTTTTCGTTATCCTACTATTTTTGAGCGTTTCGAAATTTTGTGGTTCATTCTTAGTCCAAGCGGAAGAAGTTCAACGGATCGCTGCTATAGTAAACGATCAAATTATATCTTCGCGAGACCTAAACGATCGAATTCATTTGGTAATAACCCTATCCAAATTACCAAACACATTACAGACTCAAAACCGTTTAAAATCACAAATATTAAAACAACTAATTGACGAAAAGCTTGAGGTCCAGGAGGCAAAGCGTCTCCGAATATCAGTTTCCGATGCGGATATGTCTAACGCTCGGGAGATAATGGAAAAAAGAATTCGAATTCCCATGGGCACCTTTGAAAATTTTTTAAAAACAAATGGCATTAACAAATTAAGTGCTATAGGTCAGATCTATGCCTCACTAGCTTGGACCAAGCTCGTTCAGCGCCAATTTTCCAGTATTTCCGAAATTAGCGAAGAAGAGGTCGATGAAATAATAGAAAGATTCAACAAAAATCTTGGCAAGAAACAGTATTTTTTATCTGAAATTTTACTCAATGTAGATGATCCGGCAACGGAAAAAGAAATATCGAAATTTGCAGAACGATTGCACGGTGAAATAATATCTGGTGCTAATTTTTCAGCCGTCGCCCAGGAATTCTCTAACGCAGTAAGCGCGAAACAAGGGGGACGGATAGGATGGATCTTTTCAGGGCAATTAGCCGACGAACTTGACACCTCAATACAACAATTAAATCCAGGTGAAATAAGCAAGCCAATACGAACTCTATTCGGTTACCATATAATTAAGCTTGAAGAAACTCGGGTTCTTAAACCTATTGATACATTAAAAACTCGTGTGCGGTTGAATCAGGTAGTTCTACCGATACCTAATTCGGCAACCCAAAAGGAAATTGCTAAGGTACGCGAAGTGGCGACCGAAGTTTCTACTCAAGCGAAAAATTGTGGGCAAATGAAACAATTAGCGAAAAAATGGAAATCTCCGGCGAGGGCCGAATTAGGTAACTTCCTAGTGAAGGAACTTTCACCCCACCTAAGAGAAATTGCTCTAAAGCTTGAACTGAACACACCCAGTAAACCATTACAATTAGCATCAGGTTTCGTAGTGATAATGGTATGTGAACGAGCCAATGGACCAAGCAATATACCTTCTAGAACTTTTATTAAACAACGGCTTCAAGGTCAAAGGTTAGAAAACTTTGCTCGGCGTTACATACAAGACCTACGAAGCTCAGCATTCATAGAAATAAGAATCTGATCGGCAAACTTTATGAAGAAGTAAATTCGGATGAATTCGGACAGCAATCTACCGATAGTTTTAACACCAGGAGAACCGGCCGGAATCGGTGCCGAAGTAGCTGTTAAAGCTTGGGAAAATGGCAACGTTCCTCCGTTTTTTTTGTTGGATGAACCCCAGAGAATTCGTGAAACGGCCGACGTCTGTGGAAGCAAAATTCCTATCATTACGATAAAAGATCCAACCGAAACAATTGCCAATTTTAACCGCGGCTTACCTGTGTTACCCTTTCAATTTCCAATACCTTGTCCACCGGGAAGACCGGCTGTGGAAAATGCAAAGTCCGTAATCGATTCCATCCGTAAAGCTGTTGAATTCATATATAACGGCAAAGCGAGTGGATTAGTTACCAACCCCGTGCATAAACAAACCTTGAAACAATCCGGTTTCAAATACCCTGGCCATACAGAATTTTTATCAAGCCTTGCCGGAGAGAATTGCTACCCCGTTATGATGCTAACATCTAAAACATTGCGCGTAATTCCCGTCACCATACACGAACCAATTAATCGAGTAGCTAAACTTCTGACAAAAGAACTTATAGCGAAAACAGTTTCAACTACAATCCAATCACTTAGAAAAGATTTTGGTATCCCAAAACCTCGAGTTTTAGTAACTGGACTAAATCCACATGCTGGTGAAGGCGGCTCTATTGGGATAGAGGAAATTAATATAATTGAGCCTGTCGTCAGCGATTTTCATAAACAAGGAATTAATATCTTTGGACCAGTTGCTGCCGATAGCATATTTCACGCTGAAGCTAGGAAGACATTTGACGCGGCGATTTGTATGTATCATGACCAAGCACTAATTCCCATTAAAACACTTGATTTCTGGGGCAGTGTAAATGTAACCATAGGCTTGCCCTTTATACGGACATCCCCCGATCATGGAACTGCCCTAGATATAGCAGGTTCAGGAATGGCCAACCCACAAAGTCTATCAACAGCTCTTCGATTGGCTTCCGACATAGCCAAGAAACGTAATTCTCACCTTTGCAACGGAATCAATTGACTAACTTTATCGCAAAACGGGTAGAAGCGTTGCCACCTCTACGAGATGTAATAGCAACAAACAAGTTATCAGCTCGAAAACGATTGGGACAAAATTTTCTATTGGACCTAAATTTAACCCGAAGAATTGCTCGCTCGGCGGGAGTAACCGATGCTGGAACGACGATAGAAGTCGGCCCAGGACCAGGCGGACTTACCCGAGCTCTTATTCTAGAGGGAGCAAAAAACATTATTGCTATAGAGCAGGATTCTCGTGCCATCGCAGCTTTGTCCCAGTTAAAAAATACTGCTGGTGATTACCTAACTTTAATTCAAGGGAATGCGTTAAACGTCAATATGGGAGATTTAGGTAGTAAACCTCGCTACCTAATAGCAAATTTACCCTACAACATAGCTACTCGGTTAATAATAAATTGTCTCCGCAAACCTCAAGATTTCGATAAAATAACTGTCATGGTTCAAAAAGAAGTTGCTATGCGAATGTGTGCCCCTGCAGGTCGCTTTGATTACAGCCGATTATCCATAATTGTACAATTGCTAACTCAACCAGCCATTTTGTTTGATGTTCCCGCATCAGCCTTCACTCCCCGACCGAAAGTAACTTCAACGCTAATTCAATTAACACCTTATAAAAAGTCTTTATTTTCTGTAAACCGAAATGTCCTGGAAATTCTGACCAGTACAGCCTTTAACCAACGCCGAAAAATGTTGCGAAGTAGTCTCAAAAAATTCGGAGGGGACTCACTGCTTTTAGCCGCTGAAATCGAACCGCAGAGAAGACCACAATCATTAACTATCGAAGAGTTCTGCAGACTTGCACGAGCACTTGAAACAAAGATACCATCACTGCCAATCTCGCAAATTTCGGACGAAACTGGTTAATCCAATTTGCCGCGTTCGTCTCAATCGTTCCGAAGTCAAAATTGACTGCACTTTCGCAACGCTTTCGTCTAGCCTTTGATTGACGATTATATAATCATATTCGGGATAATGACTAATTTCATCCATGGCTTTAGCCATGCGCGCGGCGACCACCGTTTGTGGATCTCGAGCCCGGGAAAGTAATCGACGCTGTAATTCAGAAGTTGATGGTGGCAATATGAAAACGCGAACTAAATCGTTCCCACTCTGTTCAGCCAATTGCTGTGTGCCCTGCCAATCAATATCGAATAAGACATCTCTTCCTTTTGCTAATGCTTGTTCTACTGGTGCACGCAAAGTCCCATAATAATATTCAAATACCTTCGCGTGTTCGAGAAATTCATCACGTTCAATTAATGATCTAAAGTCAACAGTTTCCAGAAAATGATAATCTACACCGTGTACCTCACCTGGTCGTCGTGGGCGGGTTGTAGCAGATACCGACATTTCTAACTTACCGTCCAGCGCAAGTAGTCTACGAGAAATACTAGTTTTCCCTGCCCCTGACGGAGACGAAAGCACAAGCATTAATCCACGTCTCTTTATTCGCATAGCGTTCACTAGTATTCTCTATTCAACATTCTGTATTTGCTCCCTAAACTGTTCGATCTTGGATTTAAATTCTATAGCTATATTTGTAAGGGCTAAATCCAACGATTTAGCACAAACCGTGTTGGCCTCTCTATTCAGTTCTTGGCACAGGAAATCTAATCGCCGTCCCACCTTGTTGCCCGACTCCAAGAGTGCACGACAAGCTTTTAGGTGGGATTCCAATCGATCAATCTCCTCCTTGACATCACTCTTTGACAAAATAAACGCAAGCTCCTGAATCAAACGCTCTTCGTCTATCCTTCTGTCTCCGGCCAGAATTTCTTCCACTTGATTATTAATTCGTTGGCGACGAATATCTGGGTGACTTTCAGCAGATTCTATCGCTTTGTCCCGTAATTTCTCCATTAACAAAACGGTTTCATTTAGCACCACATAAATTCTTCCACCTTCATCCGCCCTGTTTTCAGTTAATTCGCGTATACTTTCGCGAAAACTACTAATTAGAGTTTCATCAATTTCCTGCTTTTCCGACTGATTTAGTTCAAAATTATTCTTAAATTCCACTATTCCGCGTATTGTAAGCAGCACGTCGAGACGTGGCGGCGAGGGAAAGACCAACCCCTTGGCCTCTAATTCATTTTGCAAATTTAAAAGACCATCTAGCAATTTTGTATTAATAATAGGCGCGACAGCATCCTGTTGATGTGGCATATTCAAATGAACTGTTATCGTTCCTCTAGAAAAGGAATCCGTTAATAAACGCCTGCATTTTTGCTCCAAACCTTCAAAGCCATTAGGCAATCGAAAACGGAGATCCAGACCTCTAGCATTTACGCTTTTCAACTCCCAATTCCAAACCAAAGTTTTCCCACTCGGAATAATATCTATCTTTCCTTCCACGTAGGCGTAGCCAGTCATGCTTTGTAATGTCATATGATGCCATTATATTGTATCTTTAGGTGTCATATACACTATATATTGACCGCACCAAACCAACAACCTAGTAAAGATAAAAATTACATATTGCCAAGCTTTATGAGGAATGTAATGAAACACCCCAAATCAATTTTAATAACCGGCGCATCTAGCGGATTAGGTTTTGAATTAGCTGTCTCTTACGCAGCACCAGGGGTAAGACTATTTTTAACTGGGCGAAATAAAAGCCGATTGTCCGAATGCAAACAAAAATGTACTGCTATGGGTTCGGAAACAGAGATCGCAATTATCGATGTCACCGACCAGCCTTCTATGAAGCAGTGGGTTCATGATGCAGATAAAAAATCGCCATTAGATCTCGTTATAGCTAACGCTGGAATTTCGATAGCGACAATGGCTGAGAATATCTGCGAACCCTACGATCAGATTGAGCAATTATTTTCAGTTAATTTAAATGGCGTCTTGAATACTTTGTTACCTGCTTTAGAAACCATGAGTGCTCGGATGCACGGGCAAATTGCAATAGTAAGCTCGATGGCTAGTTTTCGAGGCCTGCCCGGCGCTCCAGCTTATTGCGCCAGCAAAGCAGCGATACGTGTTCTAGGAGAAGGCTTTCACCTTCGGGCTAAACAATATGGCATAAGCATTTCAGTGGTCTGCCCAGGGTTCGTAGCCACTCCCATGACAGCCAAAAACTCTTTTCCAATGCCATTCCTAATGGATGTAAAAAAAGCCACCAAAATCATCCAGAAAGGACTTGTGATGGAGAAATCCAGAATTTCCTTTCCTTGGCAAATGCGCCTTTTAAGCTGGACACTCGGCGTTTTACCTACCCAATTAACAGAATCCATAATAGGTTATCTTCCATATAAAACTGTGGACGCTCATACTAACCCTAGTTCGCAATAGAATTCTTTAATCTGCGCCATCTTGCAACATTTTGGTTATGTTCTTCCAATGTTGTAGCGAACGCATGTCCGCCAGATCCATTAGCAACGAAATAAAAAAACTTGCTTGGTCTAGGATTAAGCGCAGCAACAATCGATGCTTTACCAGGATTACAAATTGGGGTCGGGGGGAGACCCGAAATCAGATAAGTGTTGTAGGGAGTATATTGTGAAAGGTCCTGTTTAGTTAACTCACGCCCAAGCTTTTGATGCCTCAATCCATAAGCTACAGTGGGATCGGATTGTAACCGCATACGTTTTCGTAACCGATTAACGAACACTCCGGAAATCAGTGCTCGTTCTCCTTTAATGCCTGTTTCTTTTTCTATCATCGACGCAATTATTAAAGCCTCTTTTGGCGTACTATAGGGTAAATTTAAACTCCGATTTTGCCATGTTTTCGATAAAAACAATTGCATTTCCTTAGCCATTCTCATTACTAAATCTTTACGACGGTCTCCGAACGAAAAATAATACGTCTCTGGAAGAAGGCTTCCTTCATCTGGAAGTATTTCGATATCACCTAACAAACCATCGCTTTTGTTTATCTTTTCTACAATCTGAGTAACGCTAAGGCCCTCTATAAAAGTGAGTCTTCGCGCGACGGTTTTTCCTTGTATCAATATTGAGACAACGGTGCGAGGGCTTACGTCCGCTGGGAATCTATATTCCCCGGCTTTTAAATCGCGAGATTGCCCAGTGATCTTCGCAGCCATAATGAAAAGTACGGGATATTGAATCACACCAACATTCTCTAACGTTTTTGCAATCCTGTCCAACCTTAAACCCTGAGGAATCACAACCACTCTGGATACCTTTAGCGGACCCGGCCTAGTAAATTCGGCATAACCCCACCCGAAACCGAGTAAACCTAATAGAAATAACGCGAAAGTTGCATAAATTAACGATATTAACAACCGCCCCATTTATGATCTATTCGGGTGCACAAAAAATTAGAGAAGCGTTTGTGCCTCCGAAACCAAACGAGTTAGAAAGCACGGCCCTAATTTCTCTTTTGCGAGCTCGGAGTCTAACTAAATCGATTACGTCGCAACCTTCCGAAGGCTTATCAAGATTAAGGGTTGGTGGTACAATTCCATCACGAATAGCTAAAATAGAAAATATTGCCTCCACACTGCCCGCCGCCCCCAATAAATGTCCTATTGCTGATTTTGTAGATGACATGGATAACTTACCTATATTCTCATCAAAAAGTCGCCGTACTGCGTTTAGTTCAATCATATCGCCTATGGGCGTGGATGTACCATGTGCATTAATATAATCTATTTGCCCAACAGATAGTTTTGATTTTTTTATTGCATTAGCCATTGATCGATAAGCCCCATCGCCATCATCAGACGGAGCGGTTATATGATGAGCGTCACCAGACATACCATATCCAATAATCTCTGCATAAATATTAGCCCCTCGTCTTTTAGCGTGCTCATACTCCTCGACCACCACAACGCCCGCGCCTTCACCCATCACGAACCCATCCCGATTTTCATCCCATGGTCTTGATGCTTCTTTTGGAGAATTATTAAAATTAGTAGAAAGGGCCCGAGCAGCAGCAAACCCAGCAAAACCCAACCTGTTTACTGCCGCTTCAGCGCCTCCGGCAATCATAACATCAGCATCATCGAGCATAATTAATCGAGCAGCGTCACCTATTGCATGAGCACCTGTTGAACAAGCCGTCACGACTGAATGGTTGGGCCCTTTAAATCCAAATCGAATAGATACATGGCCCGACACCAAATTAATTAAGGCAGCAGGAATGAAAAAAGGAGAAATTCTCCTTGGCCCAGCTTGATCCAATTTCAAAGCATTATCATAAATCTGGCTTAAACCGCCAATACCAGAACCGATTATCACTCCTGTTCTGCACCGCTGTTCATCTGTCCGAGCCACCCATCCTGAATTAGCAACAGCCTGAGATGCTGCCACCATCCCCAACATAATAAAACGATCAATTTTTCGGCGTTCCTTCTGCTCCACCCAATCATTTTCAGTAAGCATACCTGCTTCTGTAGGACCCTCTGGAACAATACCCGCAATTTTAGAAGGTAAATCCGAAACGTCAAAGTTGTCTACTTTAACAATCCCCGACTCTGCATTAATAAGACGCCCCCAGCACCGCTCGACACCAACACCAAGCGGCGTAACAAGACCCATTCCCGTAATGACAGCACGTCTCATTCAAAGTACCAAAGTTATGCTTGCAAAAGATGACTAATAGCGATCAACCCACAAGCAAATACGCTAGGAAGCACTCTCTATAAAAGAGATCGCATCCTTAACCGTCACTATTTTCTCGGCCGCATCGTCGGGTATTTCGATACCAAACTCTTCCTCAAAAGCCATGACTAATTCAACATTGTCGAGGCTATCCGCCCCGAGATCATCTATGAAGCTCGCCGTCTCAGTAACTTTAGAAGCTTCAACTCCGAGATGCTCAACAACTATACCTTTGACCTTTTCGGCAACCTCACTCATTTCGGTATTCCCTGGCTTCGCAAATTGCTAAATAGTTAATCGAAAACTCCACTGCTTTCCGAACAAACAGTATTAGCACTAAATAAATATGTCATAGAGCTTCAACCTGATCGGATTAGCCGTGAATAAGAAGTAACCGGCGAATAACACACTTTAATCTTATTTGCCAGCACTACGCGCTATCTTTAGATCACTTCTTGTAAAAAATCCCGCACACAGAAAAATCATATCATTGCCATACCCCCATTTACATGCAACGTTGCCCCATTAACATAAGCTGCTTCACGGGATGCCAGATAAATTACAGCAGCTGCTATTTCGTCAGGCGATCCAAATCGTCCTGCAGGAATATTACTCAGTAGCTTAGAACTATGTTCTTTGGATAGAGAATCTAACATCCCTGTTTCTACCAGTCCCGGAGCCACAACATTAACGGTGATACCCCTATTCGCTACTTCGTAGGCTAGAGCCTTAGAGAAACCAACCATACCAGCCTTAGCTGCCGCATAATTTGTCTGACCAGCGTTACCCGTTGCTCCGACAATCGATGAAATTCCTATAACACGACCCCAGCGGCGCTTTATCATGCCGCGCAAAAGAATACGCGTCAGGTGGAATGTCGCCGTGAGATTAATTGACAAAACTTGTTGCCAATCATCATCTTTCATTCTTAATAATAAGCTATCCCGCGTAATACCTGCATTATTGACCAAGATGTCAATACCACCTTCCACATCGTTCTCTATAGACTTTGTCAGTGCGTGAATGGAGTCTAAGTCATTCAAATCCGCTTTCAGAATTCTCACACGATCTTTTAGCTCGGACACCATTTTTTCCAAAGCTCTTTGACGGGTCCCAGATAGCACCAATTCAGCACCCTGCGCATGAAGTCCTCGTGCTATCGCACTTCCGATTCCGCCGCTAGCACCTGTAACCAATGCGCATTTACCACTTAAATCGAACAAATTTTTCTCCATTAAATCATAGTGTTTTAATAAATTGGTCGATGTCCTCCGGTTGGGAAACAGCATATACCATCAATTTACGATCGATGCGTTTATGTAATCCAGTCAATATTTTTCCAGCCCCCATTTCCACAATAGTCTGGATGCCATTAGCAGCCATCCACATGATCGATTCTCGCCACCTGACCATTTTAGTTACTTGATCCACAAGGCATTTTCTTATTTCGTCTGGTACAGACGATATTGGATTAGCATGTACATTCGTTATCAAAGGTAAAGAGGGCGCACATATTGAAATCTCTGCTAAGGCATTCTCCATTTTCAAGGCAGCTGGTTCCATTAAGTTACAATGAAAGGGTGCACTGACAGGCAACATAATTGCCTTACGTATACCATTTTCATACGCCAATTTGATTGAGTGCTCTACTGCGTCCTTAGCACCGCTGAGGACTATTTGACCTGGGCCATTGTCATTAGCAAGCTCGCAAGCACCCTTTTTTGACGAAACTTCGGCTATATTTTTTATAAATTCCATTTCAGCACCCAAAAACGCCGCCATAGCGCCGTTGCCCTCTGGCACGGCTAACTGCATTGATTCGCCACGCAAGCGCAGTAATCGAGCGGAATCAGCCAAATTTAATGCCCCAGTAGCCGTAAGTGCCGAATATTCCCCCAAAGAATGACCAGCAACACAATCTGCAAGATTCTCTATAGATTGTCCGGTCTCTTGTTCCACCACCCGCAAGACAGCAATACTCACTGCCATCAATGCTGGTTGCGCATTTCGCGTCAAAGTAAGTGTATTTTCTGGTCCATCAAACATTAATCTAGATAAAGGTTCATTAAGAGCATCGTTTATTTCATCAAATGTCTGGCGCGCGACAGGAAACGTTTCTGCTAGATTCTTGCCCATCCCTACAGCCTGCGACCCCTGTCCAGGGAAGACAACAGCACGATTTGTATTACCTAATTTCATTATCACTCCCTCGGTTATTCATTTATAAAAAGAAAGGCACTTAATATTACCAATACTTTGATGAATTACTGCAATTTAAAATAATCCTAGTCGAAGCTTGCGTGCGACAAGTATCCATGTATATTCCAACCTAAATTTGATTAGTTAAATTCGTTTTGAAATATTACATCTAATCAATCGTTTTAACATAACTCCTTGCCGCACAAGCCGGCTTGGGATCGCTTCGTCGATTACCGATTATCCATGGGGAGCTGTAATGGCATATTACGAGTGCGTTTTTATCTCACGTCAAGATTTGACTTCCACACAAGCGGATCAATTAGCTGACCAAATGGCACAAATTATTTCAGATAATGGTGGTCAAGTTAAAGGGCGAGAGTATTGGGGGTTAAAAAACCTTGCATATCGAATAAGAAAAAATCGAAAAGGGCATTTTACTATGTTCCATGTGGATGCGCCTTCGGCCGCGGTTTTAGAAATGGAACGAAATATGGGCCTTAACGAGGATATACTTCGCCATCTCACTATACGGTTAGATGAATTACCTGAAGGTCCTTCCATTATGATGCAAACCAAAAATGATCGAAATGATAGAGGTCGCCGTGGGGAGCGATATGACGACCGTTCCGGACCTCATGGGTTTAACGAACGAGATAATCAAACTCGAAAGCTACCACTTAACGAAACGACGACGGAACCCGTTGGTAACTAACGAAGGAAAGTCTCTATGAGCACCCTTTCAATTTCTCGACCCGCTGTTAGACGTCCATTTACTAGACGACGGAAATCCTGTCCGTTTTCTGGAAAAACCGCTCCCAAAATAGACTACAAGGATGTAAAATTATTACAGAGATTTATTTCGGAGCGAGGCAAAATTGTTCCCAGTCGGATTACAGCTGTCTCCGCAAAAAAACAGCGTCATTTATCACAAGCTATTAAAAGAGCACGATTTCTAGCTTTATTACCGTATACAATGAACTAAAGCTAGAGTTAGACAGACGGTGATATCGAATGAGAATTTTATGGCTCCTGATTGGGGCGTCTGCCCTATTCAGCGCAGGCACTTTTCTAGCTATGTCGCTGGGTTCAATCGGAGCCCTAATGCTGACGTATATAGCCCCTCTTCCATTGTTTATCCTCGGTCTTGCCAAAGGAGGATCCGCGGTAGGCGCATCGGGCGCAATTGCTTCCATGACAATAGCACTCGCCAGCAATCCGACAAACGCTCTAATTTACTTATTAGCTTGCGCCCTACCCGTTTCCATTCTTTGCGAAAAAGCAACCCAGTCTCGAAAAATAAGCGGCGTTTCAGGGCACCCCTCTATCGAATGGTATCCACCCGGGCCTCTTTGCATGTGGTTGATCGCGACTCCGACAATCACAATAATGGCTATGTTTTGTTATTTCCAAATCTACCACGACGGGCTGGAGGCCTCAGTAACAGAACAAGTAGAAAATGTAATAGGACTTTATCGTTCTATTTTAATTCAAAACCAAACAAGCAGTGTCGTCCCAGGATCCAATCAATTAAATATTGCTCAAGAACTTCTCAGCAAAGTAGCGCCGGCGTTATTAGCAATATTTTGGATTTTTTTTACTTTAATGAATGGAGTATTAGCGCAATTTTTACTAGGCCGGTTTGGGAAGAATTTGCGCCCAACGCCGGAACTGGGCGACATTCAATTATCACGCTGGTTGATCATAGCTTTCATAGCAAGTTTGGTATTCAGTATAACTATCGATGGCCCATTAGCATATTTAGGAACAAATCTATGCGGTATCCTAGCATTCCCTTTATTCCTATCGGGACTGGGAGTTTCTCACGTAATAGCGGAGAAAACAAAATTTCGTTTTGGAATCCTCATCGTCCTATATACCATTATTACAGTGACCCGATGGGGGTCGTTTGCAATGGTAGTATTAGGCTTGATAGATCATTTTGCATACATCAAGTCTCGGGTACGCGGAAACTCAACAAGAGTTTAAGGCATTCACAGAGTGAACATTCAAGTCATGCTCGGTAGTTTACAAGTTATATTTGTCTTTAGGAGCTAAAGTTATGGAAGTTATATTACTTGAACGCATTGAAAGACTAGGTCAAATGGGTGACGTGGTTGAAGTTAAAGCTGGCTATGCACGTAACTATTTGCTGCCCCAAAAAAAAGCCCTACGAAAAAACAAGGAGAATTTAGAACAATTTGAATCTCAAAAATCACAACTACAAGCTGATAACCTTGAGCGCCGAAAAGAGGCTGAAAACCTCGGGGAAAAAATTTTAGGCCTAAAGGTGCCGATCATCCGAGCAGCGGGTGAAAGTGGACAATTGTACGGTTCGGTTACTGGGCGCGATATTGCCAAAGCTGTAACAAATTCTGGTTTCACAATTCAAAAACAACAAGTAAGGCTTAACCGAGCTCTTAAATCTTTAGGCCTTGAACCAATTATTATCAGTTTGCATCCAGAAATTTCAGTGGAAATCACCGTCAACATTGCGAGGAACCCAGAGGAAGCAGATCAGCAACTTGTTCTTGGACGCGCTGTCGGTACAAATGACGAAGAACAAAATAGAATAGAAACACAAACAGAGGGAAATAATTTCACTAGAGATTCAAAAGATGCGGAGATTTCGGAAAACCGAACGGAAAACAAGCTGGAGGCACCTGAACCGTCCGAATAAAATTTTATTAAAAGATACCGGTTGTAGATACCTGAAAATTAAAATCTAAAGTTATCACGATTCGCAAAAAATCTATTACATCAATTCATCCCCGCTATTAACAGATTTAACAACCTGTAACGTATTGATTTATCTTAGTTTAATAATAACCTGTTAATCCTTTTTCGGTGATGAAAGCGCGCAACTCTGTTATCTTATGTTGTATGTCAACTTTAGATAATAATTTAAATATTACTTCTCTAGCACCCCGAGAAATCGGCCAAGTACAAATGCGGGAACCGCCGCATAATTTAGAAGCAGAACAAGGTTTGCTTGGAGCAATACTAGTAAATAATAGGGCAATGGATCGGGTTTCAGATTATCTTTTACCTAATTATTTCGCTGACCCTGTGCACGGGAGAATTTTCGAAGCATGTAGTCTCCTAATTGAACGAGGCCAAATAGCGAACCCCGTAACACTAAAATCCTTATTTGACCAAGATGAAACATTAGCTAATTCAGGTGGCGCCCAATATTTGGTTCAATTAGCGTCCTCAGTGGTGACTGTAATAAATGCGGAAGACTATGGCCGAACTATACAAGAAGCATTCTTAAGGCGAGAGCTGATCAACCTCGGCGAAACAATGGTAAACGAGGCTTTCAAGCATGACCTAGAGCTTTCAGCCACAGAACAAATTGAAATCGCAGAGAGTCAACTATTTTCATTAGCCGAAACTGGGACGTCCGAGGGCGGATTTCAAGACTTTGGAGTTTCGTTAACACAGTCTATAAAAATGGCTGAAGCCGCATTTAAAAAAGATGGTGGATTGTCTGGTGTGGCGACTGGGTTCAATGACCTAGACAAGCTCCTCGGAGGACTTCATCCATCGGATTTATTAGTACTTGCAGGCAGACCCGCCATGGGAAAAACCGCACTTGCTACAAACATAGCGTTCCATGTAGCAACAGCTTCCCATCGAATACAAGGCCAGGCCCCCTCAGTAGTTGCATTTTTCTCTCTGGAAATGTCTGCCGAACAGTTGGCCACGCGAGTATTAGCGGAAAATACGGAAATTCCCTCTGAACGTATCAGAAGAGGGGATTTAGCTAGCACAGATTTTCAAAAATTAGTTAGATCAAGTCAAGAACTAGAAACCGCACCCCTTTATATTGATGATACACCAGCAATTACGATTTCTGCTCTTCGCACTAGAGCGAGAAGACTAATGCGACAACATGGCCTTAAACTAATTATTGTGGACTATTTGCAATTAATGCGGCCTCCTATTGGGCAAAAAGCTGATAATAGAGTGTTAGAAATATCTATGATAACGCAAGGGTTGAAAGCTATAGCTAAAGAACTAAATGTTCCAATTTTAGCTCTATCTCAATTATCACGAGCGGTTGAACAGCGTGAAGACAAACGCCCAATTCTAGCCGATTTAAGGGAATCTGGTTCAATAGAACAAGACTCAGACGTTGTTATGTTTGTATTTCGAGAAGATTACTATCTCGACAAAGCTGAGCCCGTACAGAGAGCCGAAGAAGGAGACGAAAAATATCACGATCGCCACGACAAATGGATGGACCTCCGGAATAAAGCGCACGGAAAGGCCGAAATTATTGTTGGTAAACAACGCCATGGCCCAACCGGGACTGTTACCCTGCATTTCGAGGGAGCAACAACTCGTTTTACTGATTTTGTCCCGGAAGAACGTTTACCGGAACGTCGGTGATCGGTTTGGTCATTAAGGAATCGCAAACGAAAACATCCAAATCAATTTTAGTAATAGACCTGGATGCTATTGCCTCAAACTATAGTCTGTTGCAACAAAAAGTCGGAAACGTAACTTGTGCAGCAACCTTAAAATCCGATGCCTATGGATTAGGAGCACTGCAGATTGCCAACATTTTGCACCAGAGAGGATGTAAATTATTTTTTGTCTCCTCAGTCGACGAGGGTCTATCACTGCGATCTGCTCTTCCAGCAGGAAATATTACAATAGCAGTATTAAATGGGGTTTTAAAAGGAAGTGAACATTTGTTTATAGATCATAAATTAGTCCCCGTTATAAATGATATCCAGCAACTTACCCTATGGAAAAACGCCTCGGAAAACGAGAACTACCCATTAGAAGCAATTTTGCATTTAGACACTGGGATGAGTCGTTTGGGATTTCATCCAGACGAATACAGTTTTTTAGTTAAAAATCCTGAACTACTCTGCGGGACAACCTGGCTATACGTAATGTCACATTTAGCCTGTGCCGACCAATCGGCACACCCAATGAATTTTGAACAACTTTGTCAATTTGAACATTCTTTGTCACGACTGCCGACTATTCCTGCTAGCCTAGCCAACTCTAGTGGAATATTTCTTGGTTCACGCTTTCATTTCGATATGGTTCGCCCAGGAATAGCTTTGTACGGTGGGAATCCGAAAAAAGACGGCGTAAATCCAATGCTGCAAACGATTAAACTTCTGGGTCGTGTTTTGCAGGTTAGAAACGTTTCTCCGAGGATGTCGATAGGATATGGCGCCGATTACAAAATGACAAAAAAA
>CAZADS010000013.1:0-30177 GCA_964483985.1 uncultured Thalassobaculaceae bacterium | reverse complement strand
AGAACTGAAGGACCAGCACTTACCAATTCCCCAGCCGCTGCGACGATTGCTGAAACCGTTAATATTCCGCTATATGGCCGTATTGCCGCTGGCACGCCAATCGAGGCGTTGCGAGATGAAACCAATACTATAGAAGCTCCGCAAGGTTTTGTCGGCTCAGGTGAACATTATGCGCTTGAGGTAGAAGTAGATTCTATGGTTGACGCGTGTATACACGACGGTGATCACGTTATCATTCAACGTTGCTCGGACGCTGAGAACGGCGCAATTATCGTCGCCTTAGTTGACCATGAGGAAGTCACTCTAAAGCGGTTACGCCGTAAACGGGATACAATCGCGTTAGAGCCAGCCAATACGAATTACGAAACCCGTATATTCGGTCCTGACCGTGTCCGGGTTCAAGGTCGATTGGTAGGGCTTCTTCGAAAATATTAAGATGTAAGTAAATTACGAGATGCGTGATTTTTTATAAAATATATTTTTCAATGTTAAGCATCTAAATTCCTAATTTTATTTAAGTGTATATTCAAAGAGCCATTGAATTTGAACTTGGCTGAATTGACGTAATATACCATTGGCGTTTTTACACGGTCGTGTTAAATGGCCGGTAAATCTGCCAAGGAGCGTATTGAGTTTAGATGAGAATTGTTACCCGCTTTCCTCCTTCCCCGACAGGTGCCCTCCATATCGGAAGCGCGCGTACCGCTTTGTTTAATTGGTTATTTGCGCGTCATCATCGTGGTCAATTTTTTCTTCGAATTGAGGACACGGACCGGAGGCGTTCTACGCAAGAAGCTGTATGTTCTATTTTTGATGGTCTATCGTGGCTTGGTCTCGACTGGGATAAAGAAGCGACGTTTCAATCTAAAAACCTTCAGCGGCACGCCGATTTCGCGACACATTTGCTTGAAAACGGAAGTGATATTCGCGCTATTCAAGAATTATTAGGTCATTCTTCTCTTTCAACGACTCAACGCTATACCAACGTTAATTCGGCCCATCTTATCTCAGTACACCAAAACCATCATCCACGGGACAGAGACTACTAAAGCCGAGTTGAATTCCTCAAAGATTCAATTATTTGTTTATAAATAAATGAGTTTTACGACCGAAGAACTTCCAACATAGTTAAACCTATAGCCGCTGGCGAAGGCGCTACATTTATGCCGGCCGACCGCATTGATTCTATTTTTTCTTCGGCGCTTCCCTGATTTCCAGAAATAATAGCCCCTGCATGCCCCATTCTTCGCCCGGGTGGAGCGGTGACTCCGGCAATAAAACCTACCACAGGTTTTTTCACTTTACTGAGTTTGAGAAATTCAGTCGCATCCTCCTCAGCTGATCCGCCTATTTCCCCGATTAAAATGATAGATTTAGTTTCATCGTCAGCCAAAAACATCTCGAGACATTCAACAAAATTAGTCCCGTTTAATGGGTCTCCTCCAATGCCAACACAGGTTGATTGCCCCAAGCCAACTGCCGTGGTTTGAGCAACCGCTTCATATGTTAAAGTACCAGATCTAGAAACAATGCCTATTGATCCTCGTTTGTGTATTTGGCCGGGCATTATTCCAATTTTACATTCATCCGGGGTAATCACACCAGGGCAATTTGGTCCGATGAGGCGTGTTTTGGATTTTAGCAACCTTTGCTTTACATGCACCATATCCAAAACCGGAATACCTTCCGTTATACATATTACTAGCGGTATTTCAGCTTCGATAGCTTCTAATATCGAATCTGCCGCAAACCGAGGAGGCACGTAAATAACCGAGGCATTTGCGCTCGTCGAAATCAAGGCCTCCCTCACTGTATCAAAAACTGGCAATCCAAGATGAGATTGCCCGCCTTTATTAGGCGTAACCCCCCCGACCATGGTAGTACCATACGAAATTGCCTGTTTAGAGTGAAATGTCCCCTGATTTCCAGTAAAACCCTGACAAATTAATCTAGTTTCCTTGTTAACCAAGATCGCCATTATCTGACCTTTTTGACAGCAGAAACTATTTTCTCCGCAGCGTCACCCAAACTATCTGCAGATATGATCGGTAAACCGCTATCACGCATTATTTTCTTTCCTGACTCTACATTTGTTCCTTCTAGTCTGACCACCAATGGCATCTCAACTTTAATTTCCCGCGCCGCTGCCACTACACCTTCAGCGATCACATCGCATCTCATAATTCCTCCAAAAATATTCACTAAGATGCCTTTTACATTAGAATCAGAAAGAATAATTCTAAATGCGGCAGCCACTCGATCTTTCGTTGCTCCACCGCCAACATCGAGGAAATTAGCTGGTAGAGCACCATATAACTTAATGATATCCATGGTTGCCATAGCCAAGCCAGCACCATTAACCATACAGCCTATTGAGCCACCCAATTTTACATAGTTTAGATCATGTTTTGCCGCTTCAAATTCTGCAGGATCTTCCTCATCTTCATCCCTCAAAGCTTCTATATCTGGATGCCTGAATAAAGCGTTTTCGTCGAAATTCATTTTGGCATCAAGTGCCATCAATTCATTATCGCTAGTCACCACTAACGGGTTAATTTCGATCATAGATGCATCAAGCTCAAGAAAAGCATTGTAAACAGCTTTCAATAGGGTCGTCATTTCAGCGTGCTGCTTTTCATCCAAGCCCAGACTTGAGCCAATATGCATTCCATGGCGAGCTTCGACCCCTGTTACTAAATCGATGGAAGTAGTGGTAATTTTTTCCGGTGAAACTGCCGCAACCTCTTCTATATTGGTTCCACCTTCGGATGACACAACAAAAACAATACAGCCTAATTTTCTATCAACTAGACAAGATAAATATATTTCACGTCTAATCGAACAGCCGTTTTCAATGTAAAGTTGTTTCACTTTTTTTCCATCAGGACCTGTTTGATTTGTTACAAGAACTTGTCCAAGCATATGATGAGCATTTTCTCTAACTTCTGCCGGTGACATAACTACACGAACACCACCTTTTTCCTTTTCCTTGCCCTTAAAATAACCTGCCCCACGACCGCCCGCGTGAATTTGAGCCTTTACAACATAAACTGGGCCCCCCAGCCTTTTAGCAACGGCTTCTGCATCAGCAGAAGTACGAGCAATCTCCCCTTTGGGAATAGCTACACCAAACTTTGCCAAAAGCTCCTTAGCTTGATATTCGTGAATGTTCATGGGGATCTATTTTCAATCGGGAATAAACGACAAACATAGATGTGGCTTTGCGGCTCATAAAGGGTTCCGGTCATTATGCCGTATATGACTGGGCTCAAAACATCATCCAATCCTTTTATTCTATTCTCAGTTAAAAGAAACTGCAACAGATCGACTCTTAACGAATCTTAAGGCATCAACTATTTATATTCACCGCCACTTGATTCAGTTCTTTGACTGCCGAAATAGAATGCTCGAACATAGCACGTTCATCCGCATTCATTTTAATTTCAACAATCTTTTCAACCCCTCCAGCTCCAATTACAACGGGAACTCCAACATAAATCCCATCTAACTCGTAAGGCCCATTGCAATAGGCAGCACACGGAAGAACTCGTTTCTTATCCAACAAAAATGCTTCTGCCATCTCAATTGCCGAGGAAGCCGGTGCATAAAAAGCTGAACCAGTTTTCAAAAACTTCACTATTTCAGCCCCACCATCACGAGTCCTTTGGACAATTTCATTTAATCGGTCTTGCGTGCTCCACCCCATTTGAATTAAATCCGGAACAGGAATCCCAGCAACTGTTGAGTACCGCTCCAAAGGAACCATCGTGTCTCCATGCCCTCCCAATACAAATGCGGTCACATCTTGAACAGAAACCCCAAATTCTTCAGCTAAGAAGTAACGAAACCTTGCACTGTCCAAAACTCCAGCCATCCCGACAACTTTATTAGTCGGTAAGCCACATGCTTTTTGCAAAACGCCTACCATTACGTCCAGCGGATTAGTGATACAAATAACGAATGCCTTGGGACAATTTTCTTTAATACCGGTACCCACAGAATGCATGACTTTAGTATTGGTACCTATTAAATCATCCCGACTCATACCGGGTTTCCTTGCGATACCGGCCGTGACTATCACGACATCGGCGCCAGCAATTGAACTATAATCATTGGCCCCAGCAATATTTGCATCGAACCCTTCAACGGGTGAAGCCTCTGCCAGATCTAATGCTTTACCTTGAGGGATGCCTTCGACAATATCAAATAAAACTACGTCACCCAGACCTTTCAGACCGGCTAACAGAGCCAGAGTTCCACCTATATTGCCTGCGCCGACTAGTGCTATTTTATTGCGAGCCATTATCGCTTCCTCCTAATTTTTGTATCACCGAACTGATCCTTCTTTTAGCGCGGTTTAACGTGATTCCTATATAACGGCAAGGCTATTGCTGAAACTCTCAACAACCCTCCAAGATTTAACCGACTACTGAAACTTAAAACAAACGAGAAAGACCAAAAATCACTTTTCAGAAGATTCGACGTCCAAGCTTCCCTCCCGTCTGGCTCTTTCTATATATTCTATAGATTGCATTTCCATTAGACGAGAAATCGTCCTACCAAACTCAAATCGCCAATCCTCACCTGAATAAAGTTTCATTGGGGCTGCAGCCGCTGATACTATTAAGTGGATTCGATTATCGTAAAAGCAATCGATCATTATAATGAATCTTCGAATAGCATCTCGACTGGTATCAGTCATAATTGGAACATCTGAGATGATTACAGATCGATATCGATTAGCAATGGCCAGAAAATCACCAGCACCCAATGGTTTCTCACAAAGGTCTGAAAAACCAAAAAAGGCTATTAAACCATCCGCTCTTGGTACAAATATCCTGCGCCCCTTAAATTCGATTTTCTCGGGTTTTCCTAATCTACCATCCGTCAATTCATCGAAAATACGTTCTAAAGAAGAGGTGGTTCCAGAATTACATGGTTCGAGGTAAGCTGCCATCTCCTTCAATCTGTCTAAACGATAATCAATCCCGTCTGTCAAATGGAATATCTCAAGGCGTTCTTTTATGATCGATATAAAAGGTAAAAACAGGTCTCTTTGCAAACCATACTTATACAGATCATCTGGATGTCTATTTGATGTGGCTATTACTACTACACCGAGGTCGAACATAGCTCCAAATAATCTTGATAAGATCATTGCATCGGCGATATCTCTAACCTCAAACTCGTCAAAACAAAGGAGCCAATTTTTCTCTGCTAGACGAGCGGCTGTAGGCCCTATCGGTTCTAACATTTTGGAATTTTTATTACCTTGCCTCCACTCATGAATTAATTCGTGGGCTTCTTGCATAAACTCATGAAAATGAATTCGGCGTTTACGTTCGATATCAACCTCATCAAAAAACAAATCCATAAGCATAGATTTTCCGCGTCCAACGCCACCAAAAATATACAACCCCCGGGGAGTTTGCATATCCATTTTCTTTAGAAATCGAAACCGATCCCACCAATTTTGGGCTGGTATCTTAAGACGATAGCCGTCAAGATTTTCAAAAATTTCTTGCAGCCGAAACATAGCGTCTTCTTGTGCCTTATCCAAAACGATTTGGCCGTCAGAAATCAGTCTTTTATAACTGCTTTCTGGACCAGATTTAAACGTCATTATTAATTAACTTTCCTATCGCCCACCAGTAACCTGAATTGTAGTACCGGAACAATAACTGGCACCATCGCCCAATAACCACACAATAGCTTCCGCTACTTCTTCTGGCTCCCCGACTCTACGCATTGGGATACCAGGAACAGCCTGAACCGCCCGATCAGGTAGCCCAGCAGCTGCATGAATCTCAGTATCAATCATACCTGGTGAAACAGCGTTAACCAAAATTCCTTCCTGTGCGACTTCACGTGATAAACCGATAGTGAAGGAATCCACCGCACCTTTTGACGCGGCATAATGGACAAATTCGTTTGGGCCTCCTAAACGAGAGGCGGCAGAGCCTAAATTCACAATTCGACCCCCAGATCCACCGGACTTGGTTGACATCCGCTTAACAGCTTCTCGGCAACATACCATGAGGCCAATGACATTTAGATCGATAACACCTCTAATAGCTTCAACCGTCATCTCTTCAACACGCGCCGTTCGTCCGGTCGTCCCGGCGCTAGTAACCAGACCTTTGATTGGCCCAAGCTCATCTTCCGCAGTTTCAAACATTTTGAAAATATCTGCCTCATGCCGCATATCAGCCTGAATTATTAAAGATTTTGAACCAGTTTGCCTCACTTTTTCAGACACATTTTTCGCGGCTCCAATGTCATTTGCGTAATTTACAGCTACGTCCCAGCCATCCTGTGCCGCCCGAATTGCGGTGGCCGCGCCAATGCCGCGGCTTCCCCCCGTCACTATCAACACTCCTTTTCGCAAAACACCCTCCTAAATATCAATAATATTTGCCTTCGCAGTTCAGGTTCCCGTGGATACAATGTTAATTAAATATAGGTTACCCAAAGCTCACTATAGCGAATCAAATCCGATGACCAAATTCCTCTCAAACGAGACTATTGTAAACTATCGCCGCAGCACCCGCTGCCGTGATTATTGATGCTAACAGGAGAAATGCTATAAGCTTTGGCTCCAACAACCAAACCATACTTCTAAGAATTTCACCTATCCAAGAACCTTCGAGAGCTGGACGATAAAAAACAAACGCGCAAAAGAAAGCAGGTATCGAGGCTAACGTGAACCCCAGACCATACGAATCAGTCACCGCCAAAATACCTCCATAGATCGCCGGATAAATCATCATAGCTATCGAGGTAAAAGCCAGAACGCCGCCAGTTATACCTCCCACGTTACCGTGAGGGGATAACCTAGCCGTCTCGGCCAAAAGAATACCATGCCAACTCAGTGAGGTAATATTAAAAAGAATGGCGACGGCTATAATAGCGTTGTAACTCCAACTGCTATCATACAGTCCGGTCAATACCCCGCCTACACCGCCAAAGAAGCAGATGCCGCTCATAACCCACCGAGGAGCCTCTAAGGCACTACCAAGCCATCCCCAGAGGATTCTGGCACCAATAGCTGTGAAACTGGCAACAGCAAATGCGGCCCCAGCTTCTATTTCGCTATAGTTCATCCCATCAATCATAAACAGAATGAAAAATCCCGCGAAAATTGCCTGTAATCCGCCCAAAGAGAAAGCACAAAGCGCTAGGTCTCGAAGGTTTGGATCAGAAATTACAACTCGCATCGTTTGAGCTGCTCCCGAAAAAGAAAATTGCACATCTGGCTTACGATCGGAATCGAAATGATCACGTAAAGGCTCTAGTAAAACTGCAATTCCATAAACGATAAGGGCACAAACAAAAGATGTTCCAAATGCGTCTAAATGAATAGCTAGACCTAACGTCCCACTATAAATTCCTAGCCCCAGTAGGGCTGGAATAAGAAGTCCCGCTATTAAGCTACCTACCGGCACACCCGTCTGTTTGATCGAAAAAACTAACGGGGCCAGCTTCGGTGGGCAAACTTTAGCGAGTATATGTGAACTTGCCGGAGTAGAGACCGAAGCCGCCCCCAACAGTATTGCACCCACCGGGTATAACCAAAGAACCCCTGTCGCTATAACAATTAAACTGGAACCCATAAAAATTAAACACCATTGGCTAATCCTTAGTGCCCCCATTCGAATGATTAGTGCACCACAGCCCATAGCAGCTGCAATCGATGCAACGTTTTGCACAAATAAATAGAGGCCCAACCATGCTCTCGAAATACCAAATTCTTCGGCAACGCGATCGGCAAGAAATGGAAGCACAATCTGGCAGACATAAGAAAATGCTTGTTGGATAAGCATGGAGGACGTAGCCAGGAATAGAATCACACGCCAATCAAAACGCGAAAGATTCATGGTAGATTAGCCTTATCCCTAATTTGTATATTTACCTCGACCAACATACCAGGGGCAGCTAAATCCGGTGGATTTAATAAATTTATTTTAACAGGGATTCGCTGGGTTATTTTGCGTGCCTTGACATTTACATCACTCTTTTTTGCTAACGATAGATCTTGCACAGTGACCATCCCTATGCCTATCACTTCCCCTTTAAACGTATCAAACGGGTAAGCATCCAGATCCACTTTCACGGGTTGGCCAACTTTCAAGTGTCTAATTTGGTCCTCATCTATATTCGCCTCAATCCAAATATTTTTGGGATCATGAAGAATTATCAATTCTTCCGCATCCTCAACATATTCCCCTGGGTTTTTGAAGACCCTATCTATCACACCGTCTATCGGACTTTTGATAACGCGCTCCGCGAGATCAACTTCTAGTTCCCGCAGTTTTGCTTTTAACCGAAGTGCCTCGATAGCTAGAATTTCTATATCTTTATCAAATACTTTAATATCTGTACTTTTAGCGTCAATTTCTCCGATCTCTGCGGCGGCAACATTCACCTTTGCCTCGGCAACTTTAATCTTGCCCGATAAATCCAGTACTTTATCTTGATCACTGTCCAAAACGTTTTGAGAAGCAAGGTTCCTTTGAACCAGATAGCGTGTTCGCTTTAACTTTTTCAATGCCAAGATGTGACGATCAGCCAAGGCCTGCCGTTCGACCTTAAGTGCTTTTAAAATCTCACGTTTAGTCGCAATACGAGCTCCTAAATCAACTTCAAGTGCGTACTTTTCTGCTCTCAATTTAGCTTGCTTTGCGATTGCACCGGCAAGATCGGCCTTTATAGCCTCTATGCGCTGAGTTACAGCGCCAGTTTTCATGATCACCAAAAGATCACCAATCTTTACTTTGTCACCCTCTCGAACAGCGATGGTTTCTATTGTGCCATTGACCCGACTAGATATCCGAGTGAGGTCGGAGCGAATACGAGCATCAAACTCATAAACGTGCGTGAACCAGTGAAACAGTTCATAACTTCCTAAAGCAAAAGTAATTATTACAGAAAGTAGCGATAACCACTTGAGCACAACACGTTTTGTTGAAGATAATGCCATGATATTAGGACTTATGAGTTGCTTGTTATATTATCGATGAAATAAACAAAAAACGTCATATCATCAAACAATCAACATAGTTCAGAAAACGAAAACCCAAGTATGATGAGCTTATTAAAAAGATTATTAGCAGATAATTAGACAAAGACTCTAAGCTTTTTGCATTAACGTTTGTACTGCTTTTTCTAATTTTTTCTGCGTTGGCAGAATTTCTAATTCAATAATATCACTATAGGGAACAGTGACGTCTGCGCGCGTAATTCTTTTGATCGGTGCCTTTAAAAAATCGAAGAACTGCTCCGCAGCAAAACTAGCTATTTCTGCCGCAAAACCGCAAGTTCGGTTAGAATCATCGAAGACGATCAACCTGCCAGTCTTTTTAATTGATTGCCCTAAAGACTCCTTATCCAAGGGAAGGAGTGATAGGGGATCCCAAACTTCAATATCGATACCTTCTTTTGCAAGTTTCTTGGCTAACTCAACAGCTTCTAAAGCTAATTGGCCGCTAGCTACTACCGTCACATCTTGACCAACACGTCTTACCTCTGCTTTCCCAAATGGTCTGGGCAAAGGACTTTCAGAAACAAATCCTACAGTTGAATAAACTCCAACGGGTGCGAATATTGCGACTGGGTCATCTTCTAAAATCGCTCCTAATGTAAGAGATTTAGCGTCGGCAGGAGTAGTAGGACAGACGGTTTTTATACCCGCATGCAATAGATATGGATACGGATTGTCGGAATGCTGACCAGCCCTACCACCAGCTGCACCAGCTCCCATTATTAAATAGGTTACTGGTAAGAAACGTTGGCCGCCGAGCATCAAAGGTAATTTCGCTGCCTGATTAACTAATTGGTCAAACGCTGGGTATATTAGTGAAGACACTTGAAACTCAACGATTACCCGCCCCCCCGCCAAAGCGGCACCTGTGGCAAATCCAGTGAACGCGGCCTCAGAAATAGGCATGTCAATTACACGATCACCTCCAAATCGTTCGAATAGGCCTGCTGTTTCCGGTCGAGTATTCCCCCGTATATTCTCGCCTATAATCAAAATAGATGAGTCACTTTCCATCGCCTGAAATAAAGCCTCACGGAGTGCTTCGATATAATTCAGTTTTCGATTCATTGTTTTTCCGCACCCATCGCGGGTAGGTTTGGATAATTTCGAGAATACATAAAATGCGTAGCCGTTGAGGGATGAGGTTTTGGACTATTTCGAGCAAAGCTGATTGCACTTTGAATTTCCTCTTCAATCCTGCTGTCCAATTTATTTCTTTCCTCCAACGTCCATCTTCCCTCGAAAATTAATTGGTCTGCTAACCTTTCAATAGCATCACGGCCTCTATCGGCTTTTAATTCGTCATCCGATCGCTCATCAACGAGAGAGGAATTTGCCGACACATTATGAACAGAATAACGGCAAGTAAAACATTCCAGAAAAGAAGGACCGCCTCCACCTCGGGCGCGTTCAACTGCTAGTAAAGCCGCCTCACGAACAGAGCGTACATCCATACCATCTACTACTTCAGAAGTTAGCCCAAATCCAGTGGCTCTTGCATGAATATCTCCTCTTAAAACCTCATGTATCGGGGTGGTTACAGCATAACCATTGTTCTCACATACGAATATCATTGGTAATTGAAGCATTACGGAAAGGTTTAGAGATTCTAATAAAACCCCTTGATTAACTGCGCCATCACCGAAGAATGGAACTGCCACCCGCCGCTCTCCCCGTATGCGAAACATATGAGCAGCTCCGCAAGCCATTGGAGCACCAGCCCCAACTATCCCATTGGCTCCATATATTCCCAAGTCCAGGTCCGCTATATGCATCGACCCGCCCCTACCTTTATTGTATCCTGTTTCCTTACCTAAAAGTTCGGCCATCATTCGAGCTGGGTCACCGCCTTTGGCCAAAATGTGACCGTGACCTCGATGCGTACTAGTAATAATGTCGTCCGACGCTAACGCAGAACAAATTCCAACTGCAATCGCTTCTTGACCCGTGTATTCATGAACGGCGCTAGCAATTTCCCCGCCTCTTACTAAATCGAAGGCAGCCTCTTCAAACCGCCTCAGTAATTGCATTTGATAATACAATTCTTTTTCATCTCCGGAGTTATATTTTTCCCTCATATGCATCTGTTCTCTCTCGGCCAATAGGAAAATTGAAAAATCATCGCTGTTATTAATAAGTGGCATGTCCGTATGAAATGTTATAATACGATTTTGGACCCGCACCAAAACAGAAACCCGTTTCGCCCACTAATAATCGGAGAGTCTTATGTCGAATATAGACGATGTCTCTAGTGGAATTGATTACATAACCAGTGATTTAAATTACATCGTTAGCGACGGAAAATTATCGATCCGATATATCGATTGGCCCGAAGAAGCGCACAACGAGCATATACTTCCATACGAACAAAAGGCGACAACTATCTACAACGGCCGCATCGCCAAGGAACCTTTCAGCCTAGACAGTCATGGATTTAATCTTGTGCAACGTGGCACAAAAGTAATTGATTTCTACAACGAGGAAGAGATTAAACGAGTCTACTACCCAGAGACAAAACAAATAATTCTAGATCAGAGCGGCGCCAGACAAGTGTATGTGTTTGATCACACTATCAGGACGCCCACCGACACCAAGCACAAAGACGGCTGGATTCGATCACCAGTAAGATACGTACATAATGATTACACCGAGACTTCTGCTCCCCAAAGAGTTAAAGATTTTTTCCCCGAAGCGGCAGATAAACTCATGAAACGTCGGTTTGCTATAATTCAAACTTGGCGCTCAATCGGACCTAAAATCGAATCTGAGCCGCTAGCTCTTTGCGATGGAAGAACTATACCTGAAATCGGCTTTATACGTAATCAACGTCGTTATCGGGATCGAACGGCCGAAACCTATCACATAGCATATAATGCAGCACACCGGTGGTACTATTTTCCATTTATGCAGCGATCCGAAGCATTGATATTCAAAGTTTACGACAGCGACCCCGATGTAAACGTTCGTTTTACAGCTCATTCGGCAATAAACGACCCCAATAGCCCGTCAAACGCAAAACCGAGAGAAAGTATAGAGATGAGGGCCTTAGCGTTTTTTTAACAATTTAATTTCCAAAGGAGGCCTAATGCGTATTGCGCTTGCTCAAATCATTCAGGAATCTAATTCATTTGCTCCTACTAAAACCACAAGAGATCACTTTGCGTCGCAATATATACGAAAAGGAAATTCCGTTTTTGAACACCTAGGAGATGCAAAGATTGAACTCACAGGAATGTTGTCTGTCCTTGAATTGGCAGGTGCAGAACCTGTGCCTCTGCTAGCCACTCACGGGTCATGCGGGGGACCGCTAACTGGGCAGTGTTTCGATAGTCTCCTAGATGAATTGATTCACCAAACAAAGATAGCCGGCCATTTAGACGGTGTTCTTCTAGCGTTGCATGGAAGTATGGCCGCCGAAGGGGAAAATGATTGCGAAAGTAAAATTTTGGAACGCCTTCGACAAGAGCTAACAAACCCAATACCTATTGGCGTGTCCTTAGATTTGCACGCCCACGTAACACCACGCATGTTGCAACCAAATGTTTTTTTCGTTGGTTATGCTGCTTATCCCCATGTGGATATGTTTGAGACCGGTGTCAAAACTGCCACTATTTTAATTAACCACCTACGCGGCAAAACGAAGCCAATTATGGCCCTTGCAAAACGACCAATGATTATAAGTCCAGTTAATAGTCGTACTACTGAGGGACCAATGACTTCAATAGTAGCAGAAGCACGCTCAATGGAAGAGGCACCCAGAGTTTTAGCTGTATCATACTTTATGGTTCAACCTTGGTTGGACTTTCAAGATTTGGGATTTGCTGCGCTTGTTTGTACAGATGATGATGAAGATGCAGGGAAGAAGGCAGCAGAGAAATTAGCTGATCTTACATGGGCGATACGCGACGAACTCCTGCCGCCTATAACTAGCCTCAAAGAAACAATCCATTTAGGTTTAAACAACGGTGGTACAACTGTAATAGCAGATTGCGGTGACGCTACCAGCGGAGGAGCGGCCGGAGACAACGTGACGGTTCTCAGCACCCTTCTTGAAATGGGTGTGGACAAAATAAGTGACTTGACATACCTCACATTGGTGGACGCACCCGCAGCATTAAAAGCTGCACAGGCGGGCGTTGGGGCCACTATCAACATAAGACTAGGGCACTCATTGTCAGTGGATGACGGAAAATCCTTAAAAGTCAACGTGACCGTTAGGGCTATCACCGATGGTGTCTTTACTATGGGTGCAGGGTTGGAAGGAGCTGAAACTCATTTTGGCCTAACAGCTGTTCTTGTAATTGGTTCCTTACGCATAGCAGTGCGTTCCACCGCCGGTCTTGAATGGGATGTTGGTCAATTTACATCGGTCGGTTTAGACCTTCAAAAAGCGAGCCTTATTTTTGTCAAATCTCCCTCGCACTTCCGAGCAACTTTTAGCTCATTTGCAGATCTTATACTCACCGCTGATACCCCTGGCGCAGCGCGTATAAATATTCGCGAAGTACGATATAAAAATATACAACGGCCTATTCATCCCTTAGACCCATTCGATTAAAATATCACACCAACGGTTAAATCATACCGAATTATTTTTGAGCGGCGGTTGTCAATGATTCTTTCTGAGCGCCTAAACAACCTTTTAGACTACCTAGGAATAAAAGATACTTTTATTGCCACACAAATGCCTGGCGACCTGACAGAGTTTTGCACCACAAAAATCGATCGAATCGCTGGTCTTGCTTTAGTTATTCCCAGCCGCATCAACCCAGAGGCTCTAAAGGCTTTAGAAGAAAAAGTCATAATTTTAAATGGAGAATCAGGTATTCCAGCGGATACAGCCCAAAAAGCTATGTTTGAATTGCCACAAGCCCGCCAAGTATGCCTACAAAATTACCATACCACTGCCTGGTCCGATATCGGGGTCGAAAGGCCGGAAGAACTCTGCCAACATTTAATTTCTTTTTTTAGCAGTCTCCCCACTAGGTCTAAGGGTGTTGTTAAAAGAACTAAAAGTGGTTCGGTCGGCGGCATTTCTTTTGAAATTATGGGATCAGGCCCTCCTCTTCTCCTACCTCCATTTTTCCTAGCTGAGTCGCAATGGGACCCCGTCCTTGAAAACCTCTCTAAACATTTCACGCTGATAGTACTCGGCGGAGCTTATATCGGCGGGGTAGCAATGCTAGAAGACAGAGCGAAATTAAATAGCTACAAAGATATGTTCAGTATATTAACTAGCCGAATGCAGATTTCAATAAATGCAAATTTATTAGAAATCGGTTGTGGCTCAGGAGCTCTATGCCGCCATATACTTAAATCACGGTCAGATCTTATTGTGACAGGAATAGATAATAACAATTACCTTCTACGTGAAGGCGTAAAATTAGCAAAATCCGATGGGGTTCGGTTGCGCGATCGGTCACGTCAAGCCAGCCCAGAAGAAATTGGCACACTTTGCCTTATGAAAGGTAACGCCACTTCGCTACCTTTTGATGACAACAGTTTTGACGCTATATTTTCAATTACAGTGCTAGAAGAATGCAATGCTGAGAAAGCACTTAGGGAAATGGCCCGAACAGTTCGAAAAGGCAGTCCCGTAGGAGTCGTTGTTCGAGCCATTGATATGCCTCAATGGTGGAATATTAATCTTCCTTTGTCTATAGCCACCAAAGTGAACAGACAACCACAATCGATATCAGCTAATGCTGTAGCCGACCGAAGTATCTATAGCAAGATGATCAACGCTGGTTTCAAAGGCGTTCAGGGGTATCCATTTTTGGTTACATTTGACAAACCTTCTAACCCTATATGGAATTATAGGGTTTCCCATGCAATAAGTCTTTTGGACAAAAATGAAAAAGCAGTTTGGGATCAAGCCATCGGTGATGCCAAAACCGATGGCTTATTATTTCAGGCGAACCCAGTTCATTGCGCTATAGGATGGAAAAAAGATTGAATAGTCCTTAAACTATTGGCTCTAATTCAGTCTTCCAGTTGCAGCGCTGGCCAATTGGCGTGCAACTAATTTTGCATAAATGCCCCCTTTTCTTACTAGTTCATCATGCTTGCCTGATTCGACCACCCAGCCTTCTTCCAGAACAACTATTTTATCAGCGTCTCTTATAGTAGAAAGACGATGAGCTATAACGATCGTTGTTCTCTCCATTTTTAAAGCGTCTAGCCCCTGACGGACTATGGTCTCATTGATAGCATCAAGGTGACTAGTCGCCTCATCAAGGATTAGAATCGGTGCATCCTTAAGAAATGCTCGTGCTAAAGCGACTCGCTGTCGTTGTCCTCCTGATAAGCTAGTCCCTCTCTCACCAACGACGGTATCTAACCCACCAGGTAATGTCGCTATCAACGAATCGAGAGCTGATTGCTTAAGAGCCTTTGCAAGTTCGGCATCGGATGCTTCTGGGCGAGCTATCATGACGTTAGCTCGCAAAGAATCGTTAAATAAATATGTATCCTGAGCAACTAAGGCGATACAACCTCGAAGATCGTCTAAAGTATAGTCTCGTAAATCGATCCCATTTAACTTAATGCATCCTTGATCCGGATCCCAAAACCGCATCAAGAGTTGAGCAGTCGTAGTCTTGCCAGCACCCGAAGTTCCAACTAATGCAACTGTCTGACCTGACGGGATTTCGAACGTAACATCACTAAGAGCTTTTCGGCTCTGACCGGGATACGAAAACCCAACACCTTCTAAAGCGAGCGCTGCGTCAGCAGATTTTTTGTCGAAAACATCTGGACCATCTTGAACGGGAACAGGTTCATTCTCCAGAGCATAATATCTACGAGTTGACCCTAAAGTATCGGCTAACTGTCGGCCAATCTGAGCAATTTCAGAGACCGGAAGAAAAGCGGACATCGCTAGGAGCGCTAAAAGAGGCAGTATAGCAGCATCAACAATACCATTTTGTACTGATAAAGCTCCAACAACGACCACAGACAGGCCGCCCAGCCCCGTAAATATTTCTAGTAAACTTTGTTGTTTAGTTAACTCACCAAAAAAAGGGAGCCGCAAATTGATATGGTTTTCTCCCAATCGATCTAGCCCTTCAGCTCTCCTGATTTCGTCTTGAAATGAAACGATTTCGTTAAGGCCTTGCACAGAGTCAACAGCATAAGCTCCAAGTTCGCCAGCAGCTTCACGTGACTTAGAGCCCAAGACATCTACTTTTTGACGCATAAGAAAAGGACTCATTCCAACTGCAAATAAAAATGGGAAAAGGGAGATGGCAATCCATACACTTTGAAACCCGAGCACAAATAGAACAATAGCGGGCACCAAAATTGCTACAAAAGCCGGAGCGACTGTATGCGCGAAAAAATATTCTATCAACTCTATGTCGTGGGTAGCCAATGACATCAAATCACCCGTTCGACGTCTAACTAAATAAGCCGGGGCCAATGAATCGAGTTTGCGAAACGCGTCTACCCTCATTTCTGCAAGCAACCGAAATGCCATATCATGGGCCACCCAAGATTCAAGCCAATGCACTATTCCTGCTGTGGGGGCTAAAATCCATAACCATACGATATAATGTTCATAAGGGAGATTATTTTTGAGACTATACACAATGAGTGCACTGGCCACTCCAACACCAATAAAAGCTAAAACACGCACAACGCCGAATAAGAATGTTAAACCGAGCCTTCCTTTCCACGGCAGAATGACCCGCATCAAAGCAATCACCACCTGAAACCAATTTAATCCTTCAGCCTTTATGACACCTTCTGTAGGAATTTGCTTAGCACCCCCGGGAGTTGCGTCGACGGTCTCACCATTTTTTGGCGCTTTTGGAATTATTTCTGCAGCTTCTAATGATAAAAATTCTGATTGATAGGCCTGCTCTTGCATTAAATCGAAATAACCTCCTTTTCTCTCCATTAATTCCTCATGGGATCCGGTTTCAACAATGCTTCCTTCGTCTAAAACGAGAATCCGATCACAATTGATCACACTAGATAGCCGGTGTGCAAGAATGAGTGTCGTTCGATCTGCCATTAGTCGATCCAACGCCTCCTGAATTACAAATTCATTTTCAGCATCAACGGCAGAAAGGGCTTCGTCTAGAATTAGAATAGGGGCATCGCGCAATATGGCTCGCGCAATGGCTACTCGTTGACGCTGTCCACCGGATAGTTTTATACCCTTTTCTCCAATCACTGAGTCATATCCTAGAGGAAGTGTCTCGATAAACTGATGTATATTAGCTGCTTTTGCCGCCGCGATAACGTCATCCATGGCAGCATTGGGGTGACCCATAAGAATATTTTCACCTACTGTTCCATGAAAAAGAAATGTATCTTGATTTACTACTGAAATATTGCAGCGTATTTGTGAGAAGCTCATCTCTCTTAAGTCTACACCACCCAATTTTATGCAGCCGGCATTCGGATCAAAAAATCTCAACAGCAATCGAACTATAGATGATTTTCCACATCCGCTGGGGCCTACCACACCAATTCTTTCCCCGGGATCAACTCTAAAATCCAACCCATGATGCACAATCCGTTGAGAGCCGGGATATAGAAATTCCACACTCTCAAATGCTATAGATGGCACCAGTTTTACAGCTTCAGGATTTAATTTTCCACTCGTTACATCGGGTTGACCATCAAGAATATCATAAATTCCTTGAGCTGCTGACATTCCGACCATGCCCTGATGTAGTACACTCCGAAGATCACGCATGGGTCGAAAAATTTCCACACCCATCATTAAGATGATAAGCAAACCTGTCAGATGTAAATCACCTTGAACAACACGATGAGCTCCATAAACTAAAGCGGCCGCAGCACCTATGGTAATGGCACAATCTGTTATTCCACGCGATAATACGTTTGTCCCAAGGACCCACATTGTCCTACGCGACAAGTCTCGCGCCCGCTTTTCTAATGATACAGCTCTGGGGCTACTTTGCCCAAAAGCTTTTAAAGTAGCTAAACCCTGAATAGAATCTAAAAATTCTGCAGCGAATCCTGCGTACGCTGTTTGTCTCCCCTTCGAATTAGTGACATCAATACTATGCCAAGAGGCAGGTAAAAATAATGCGACAAGAGCAAATATAACCAAAACAATAGCTACTGGAAAATCTATCCACACCACAAAAGCAAATATAAATATTGGGGTTAGAATTGATATTAAAAGCTGCGGCAGATACTGGCCAAAATAGGTTTCCAGTTGTTCCACGCCATCTACCAAAGATAGAGTTAAGGCACCAGAACGTTTGCGACCTGCGTAAGACGGGCCCAAAGCCGCAATACGATCGAATAGGACCCGCCGAAGACGTTTTTGAACTGCGGCCGCTGTGCGATGGGCAGTCATCGTACGCCAGTGTTCCAAACACCCGCGCAACACCATAACGATAGCAATAAAAAGTATTGTATAAATCAAATCCGATAGTGGATCACCATTAAAAATTCGACCAATTAACCACCCTAATAAAGCCAGTCTAGCTACCCCAAATCCCGCAGCCAGTAATCCAATCAGCATTGAAAAAAAAATGCGGGAACGGAATCCCTCCGTGAACTCCCACAAACGTGGTTCGAGATGCATACTAAATCCTTAATTCACCATCCTGCAAAACAATAAAGAACCAAGACTCCTTGTATAACCCTTACCATCCGCACCTTAAGCACAACTAAAACGGATGCATTAGTGTTTTCTTAAATCAATTACTCAGCTGCTAAGCACCATAACCTTCTATTTTATAATCACCGAATCTCTAATTGACTTATTATACTGAGTTTCAACACAATCATAACAATCCAACGCTCGTTCGGAACTCGACAACTCAAGTACTACATTCCAATTTCGAAGTTTATCTTTAGGGGCTTTATGATTTCCACCTCGTGCTAAACATATTTCACCATATGGTGCAATTGGTCCAGCGGTTGCCACCACGCACTTTTCGAAAACCTTTAGATCATTTACCTCAACGCTGGCTATCCTATATCCTTTTACCAAAAAATTTATCCTTTCACAAAAACCTATGACTCACAGGACTAACCCAATTGAATTAAGCCGTAGAAACGATTTCAAGCCCAAGTTCCTCAATCATTTTTTCTCGCATAACAAATTTTTGAATTTTTCCTGTCACCGTCATTGGATAATTTTCCACAAATCGAATGTAGCGAGGAATTTTGTAGTGCGCAATTTGCCCTTGGCAAAATTCTCGAATTTCATTTTCATCTGCACTCTCGTTAACATTTAGCGCTATCCAAGCACACAATTCTTCGCCGAACCTTTTATCCGGAACACCAAATACTTGAACGTCACTAATTTTTGGATGTTTATACAAATATTCCTCTATTTCTCTTGGATAAATATTCTCGCCTCCACGGATCACCATGTCCTTAACGCGGCCAACGATGTTGCAGTAACCTTCATTGTCGATTGTAGCAAGATCGCCAGTATGCATCCAACCAGCCGAGTCAATGCTTTCCGCAGTTCGCTCTGGGTCATTCCAGTACCCTTGCATTACATTATATCCTCTGGCCAAAAGTTCGCCTTTTTCCCCAGGATTTACTATATGGCCATTTTCATCAATCACTTTGGCTTCAGAATGTGGCATTATTCTCCCAACGGTTGAAACTTGTCGCTCAATTGGATCATCAGTATCGGTTAAGAAAATTGCCGGACTAGTCTCTGTCATGCCGTACCCTATTATCATTTCAGAGCAATGCATTTTTTCAACAACCTGCTTCATTACTTCAATTGGGCATGGCGAACCTGCCATAATTCCGGTCCGAAGACTCGAAAGATTGAAATCATCAAACCTAGGATGGCCCAGTTCTGCAATAAACATGGTTGGGACTCCGTGCAAGGCCGTGCAGCGTTCTTTCTGCAATGCCTCCAGAACGGATAGTGGTTCGAAAGATTCCCCCGGATACACTAAGGTAGCACCATGGGTTAAAGCAGCTATATTACTCAAAACCATGCCAAAACAATGGTATAAAGGCACTGGTACACACAACCTATCTTCAGGCGAAAAATTCATTCCTTCACCAGTAAAATACCCATTATTTAAAATATTAAAATGGGTCAAAGTTGCCCCTTTAGGAGATCCAGTGGTTCCGCTGGTGAATTGGATATTGATTGGCCAATCAAATTGCTGTGTTTTTGCTAAGGCTTTTACTTTACGACGGGTATTTAGAGCAGAAAGTCGTGAAATTTCGCAAAATGTATAGAATCCCTTTCCGACATCTTCACCGATTTGAATTAGAATGTTAAGAAATGGCAGCCGCTCTGCCCTCAACTTGCCGATCTCGCATCTTTCGATTTCGGGCGCTAATTCCCGAATCATTGCCGGATAGTCGCTAGATTTAAACACACTTGCCAGTATGAGGGCTTTGCATTCTACTTTGTTGAGTGCGTACTCAACCTCAGAGACCCTATAAGCAGGATTTATATTCACCAATATCAAACCTATTTTTGCCGTTGCATACTGAGCTACCACCCATTCACTGTTGTTAGGAGACCAAATTCCTATTCGATCCCCCGTCTCTAGACCCAAGGCCAATAAACCAGCCGCAAAGTCATCCACCTCACGAGCTAGATCTCGATAGGTCCAACGGATATTTTGATGACCTACCACGAGAGCTTCACGATCACCCCATTTCTCTATAGCTGCATCGAAATTTGCTCCCAATGTTTCACCAAGCAATTGTTTTTTGCTGGCTCCATGAACATAGCTTTGATCAAGCATTTCACGTGTTCCATTCTTGGATTGCACATTAAAAAAGACCCATTAAGTAATTTAGATCCTAAATTATTTTACTAACCGTTGACAATTACATCGAATTCAACGTTTATCCTTAGAAAAATGTCAACGCGATCTAATGAATTCAAAAGCCACTGCAACAAATCAGGTTGTTGATGCTTTTATGGAAATTGAAATACCTTAACCTGCTTCTAAATTAACACTTGTTAAGTTGGTTTTCGGGGCTACTAAGGAGGGGGGAAATGGCTAACGTAATTGAAGCGAATTCGGAATCTGTGAATAGGATCAAAATCACACCTCATGTAAATAATTTCGGTGCAGAAATAACAGGTATAAACCTTAATTCCGATATAAGTGAAGACGATTTCAAAATCGTCCATTCTGCTTTTCTCCAACACAAAGTTCTGGTTTTCCGCGAACAAGCAATAGAGGATGAAACCCATCAAGCTTTTGCCTCCCTTTTTGGAGATCTCGACGGGCACATAAATAAACAAACCCGACACAAAGCCTTACCTAAAGTCCAGGTATTCTCAAATGTAAATAAAGACGGAAGTACGACCGGCATTCATCCTGAAAAGGGCACACTAGTTTGGCATACTGATAAGTCTTATACTGCCACTCCCTCGCTTACAACAATTTTACGCTCTCCTGCCATTGCTAACAAAGGAGGGGATACATTATTTGCTGACATGGCACGTGCCTTCGATGAATTACCTGAAAATACGAAATCAAAAATACAAACCCTAAGAGCTATTCATGATTGGAAACGTAGTCGCGAAAAATCTGATGAACGGCCCGCTACAAAGGATGAAATTACCGCAGCACCACCTGTCGATCACCCAGTCGTTCGAACTCACCCAGAAACAGGAAAGAGGGCCTTATATATAGGAAATCACTCGAGCCATGTTTTAGGTATGCCACGCCCAGAAGGCGAAGCTCTATTAGCAGAATTAGAAATGCATGCGACGCAACAGCATTTTGTATACCGCCATAAATGGCGGATAAATGATGTTCTGATGTGGGATAACCGCTGTACTATGCATTGTGTTGAACCCTATGACGCAGATAAAGAAAAACGAGCCGTCCACCGAGTTGTGGTAAAAGGCGATAAACCGGTTTAAAAAAAATGTCTGCCTCCATTCCCATCACTTCTGGCGCAATTGATTGTGATATTCATCCATCAGTGCCTAACCTGGAAGCTCTATTGCCCTATATGCCAGAACACTGGCAAGATACTTTGATCCAGCGAGGCATGCACGAACTGGAGAGCATTTCATACCCAAAAAATGCACCACTCACTGCCAGACCAGATTGGCGACCAATTCGTGGAATGCCAGCCACCGACGTTCAAACCCTGCGGAAACACGTATTGGATCCCTTTGGATCAAGCATTGCCATCTGCAACTGCCTTTATGGCGTCCAACTTTTAATGAGTGAGGATCTATCCGCAGCGTTTGCGCGCGCAGTAAATGATTGGATGGTATCTGAGTTTCTAGCGCAAGATAAGCGACTACGAGCATCAATTGTGATACCTACCCAAAACGCCGATTTAGCTGTCGAAGAAATTAATCGTTTAGCTCATGACTCTCGTTTTGTCTCTGTTCTAATGCTTGTTATGGATGAGAATCCTCTTGGGAGACGAATATATTGGCCAATTTACGCTGCCGCCGAGCGTCATAATCTTAGTATTTGTATCCATGCGGGTAGCGCTTATAAACACCCGGTAACATCTGTAGGCTGGCCCTCCTACTATACAGAAGACTATGCTGCCCAAGCGCCTGCATTCCATAATATGGTATCGAGCCTTATCTGCGAAGGGGTGTTTTCCAAATATCCAAAATTGAAGGTGGTATTAGCAGAATCTGGTATTACTTGGTTCCCCGCCCATTTGTGGAGATTAACCAAATTTTGGAGGGGACTGAGAGCGGAAATACCTTGGATTGATCGAACTCCCACAGAAATAGCGAGAGATCATATTCGGCTTACCCTACAACCTGTTGACGCTCCCCCAACAACAGAGGAATTTGAACGTGTCATAGAGCATATGGGGTCGGATGAGATGATCGTCTTTTCCACAGACTATCCTCACTGGCAATTTGATGGAATGAATGCTTTACCGTCAGGACTTAACAACGACCTCGCATACAAAATTATGGTGGAAAACCCAAAAAACGCTTATTCTCGACTAAAATAGAAATGCGAAACAGGAGGGTGGCAATGAATATCCAGGTCATAGACCGATTTTCAGGTGTTACAAATCTTAAGCCACAGTTAGCAATAGCCGATTGCGATATTCACCCGAGTCCAAAATCCCTACCGATAGAAATCTATCCGTTCCTCTCGAAAAGGTGGCAAAAGCACCTAGAGAGTTTTGGTTTTATTTACCGACAAGGGTTTCCTACCGGACCAGCATTTCCAAAAGGGCAACCCGATGCAGCTCGCCGCGACTCATATCCTTCTGATGGCGGTAGACCTGGTAGTGATCTTGATTTTATGCGTAAACAACATCTAGACCCTAATAATGTTCAACTAGGAATTTTGAATCCGCTTCGAAGTGGTCAAGGACTTCAAAATCAAGATTTTGCAGCAGCCTATTGTAGGGCAGTGAACCATTGGCAAATTGAAGAATGGACATCTAAAGAACCCCGCTTAAAAGCTTCATTGATGGTACCTTATGAAGATGCCATAACATCCATAAGCGAGATCGAATATTGGACGGGAAATTACCACTTCGCACAAATATTGCTGCTGAGCAGGACTGCTGAACCCCTCGGCCAGCGTAAATATTGGCCTATCTACGAAGCCGCATGTCGCGCAAACCTGCCCGTTGCAATACACGCGTTCGGTTACGGAGGAACACCTGTAACTGGAGGAGGATGGCCATCTTATTATATTGAAGAAATGGTCGGGCATGCGCAAAATACGCAATCTCTCTTGACTAGTCTGGTAGTCGAAGGTGTTTTTGGGCGTTTTCCAACTTTAAAAATTATCTTAGTAGAAGCAGGTTTTGCTTGGTTACCCGCTCTATCTTGGCGGCTTGATAAGCTTTGGAGGCGCATGAGAGATGAGATTCCACATGTCAAACAACCTCCGTCAGAGCTAATTAGAAAACACGTTTGGCTAACAACGCAACCAATGGAAGAACCAGAACCAAGGCAACATTTGTTAGACACCATGAAATGGATTGGTTGGGAAAATTTGCTTTTCGCCACAGATTATCCTCACTGGGATTATGATGAACCGTCTAGAGCACTTCCAATTCGGATTGAAAAAGATAAGAAAGATGCCTTTTTTCTCGATAATGCTCTTCACGTCTATGGGTTAAACAGGAATTTATGAAACTTTTTTAATGCCGAAGTACGTTATAGCGCCCGTTAAAGATATCCCAGCCGGAACCCGTAAATTAATTGAAATTCGCGGGCGTAACATAGTTATTTTTAACCTTCAAGGTGAGTTTTTTTGTTTGTTAGATCGCTGCCCACACCAAGGTGGTAGCCTATGCAGGGGGCAACTCGTTGGCTTAGTGGAAGCGAACGAACCTGGCATTTATAAATTCTCTCGCCCAAACGAAATTATCCGCTGTCCATGGCATGGCTGGGAGTTTGATATCAGGTCTGGGAAATCAACATGTAACCCAGAAAAAATTCAAGCAACCCAATATGGCATAGAAATTAAAAAAGGTACAATGATAGCTGATGGCTTCTATCAAGTCGAAAAATTCAAAGTAGAAATTGAAGATGATTATGTTGTGGTTGAGGTTTAGAAATTTTAAACCTGTTCAATAAATAAGCAAACTTTTCAACAATTTAATAAGCGAAATTTGACCACAAAAAATTCCAACGTGGCTGCTAAACCCAATCTTCGGTTTAAAGATCATTTCTTTCGCCGGTTTTTCGACCGAGGTATCAAAACATGATTGAATGCAGATGACCCAGAAATGTTTCACAATTCTATGCAGAGGAATATGCTATTCTGATAAATATTTTCTACTTTAATGAACAAGAAATAATGCAATCCAAACAGCGTAGCGACTTGAACATAAACCCCTACCATTATTAGATAGGTTCCAACAGCATCCAGATTGGATACTTACAGCCAAAACACAATTTTATTTTGGAGTTAACTATGAGTTGGTTTATCCATCACGTAAATTTACAAGCCCACGACGTCAAAAAAACGGCCGATTTTTTTCGGGATATCATAGGACTTGAAGAAGGTGAATGGTCATATCCGGACATAAAAGGGAAAATCGGACACACACCAGAAACACTCGCTTATTTCGGAACCGAAAACAGAGGGCTACATATCGTTCGAGCAATTACTTCATTTGCCCAGGACAACAAACTTGTCCACAATCCAACCATTGGGGGACATTTTGCTATATGCGTAAGAAATATTCAAAAAGTTAAACAAAACTTGGAAGAAACCGGTGTTGTTGTGTCAGATGCAGGCGTCTACGCTATGGCGGGGATGCACCAGTTATATTGTTATGATCCTTCAATGAACATTGTTGAAATTAATCAAGTCGTTGATAACACCGGTGGCGCAACACCCAAGGATGATGCGGTTCATCCCATTCGTAAAGAGCCAGGCGGCTGGTATATCCATCATGTTAATAGACAAGTTCACAATGTTTCAGAAACTGCAGCTTTCTATGAAAACCTTATTGGTATGGCACGAGATGTCTTTAAAATTCCAGGAACGGACAAAGTTGGCAATTTCGATAGGTCAGTTGATTCCCTAGCGGTTTTTGGACCCGATAATCGCGGCCTACATCTTGTTCGTGGAATGCCAACATTTCATATCGACAACCAATTGATTCACAACCCTACTTTTGGCGGACACGTAGCCATCACGGTGCCAGATATCTCCTTGGTAATGCGTAAAATGGAGTCCATTGGACATTTGTACTCTAATGCCGGCACTTATGCTATGGCAGGCATGCATCAAGTGTACACATATGATCCTTCAATGAATTTTATCGAAATTAATCAAGAAGTAATTTAATTATTTGACTATGTTTCTATTGAACTACCTTAATTTGGGAATTATTAGGGACACCAATGCTGGAGGCAACAGGTGAAAAATGTTTTAGTCAAACCAGAATCCCTTTTCAAATCCCGCGGGAGTATCACCGAAATAGAAGAAGGTACGGCTCTAGCACCAGCATTTGATTCAAATGGGCTTGTTCCCTGCGTGGTATCGGATCAAAAAACAGGACTTCTTTTGATGCTGGCATATATGAATGCCGAAGCATTAGCCCTTACCATTCAAACCCGACAGGCACACTATTGGAGTCGCTCTCGAGGTAAATTATGGCGAAAAGGAGAAGAAAGTGGACACACTCAAAAGGTCATTGATCTAAGAATCGACTGTGATCAAGACGCTATATGGTTAATTGTCGACCAAAAAGGAGCTGCTTGTCATGTTGGATACCAATCCTGTTTTTACCGTTCTGTTCCCGTCGAACGGGCACAGCAGACTGGTTTTCTAACCCTTAAATTTATTGAAAAAATAAAAAAATTTATCCCTACCCAAATTTATAGAAAACCTTGACCACTTTTACTCTAATTTTTAAATCTTTGCCTAGTTTGGTTTGTTATATATTGGGACTATTAGTTTTACTGACCTCTATTCTTTTAAAGCCATTCTTTACCTTTTAGATGTTTTGGGTTGCTGTTAAAACTTCTTCGACATGACCCTTTACCTTAACTTTTCGCCAAATTCCTCTCAAGATACCACAGCTATCTATGAGAAACGTGGCTCGTTCTATACCCATATATTTCCGACCATACATTGACTTTTCGACCCACGTTCCATAGGCCTCACAAACGGAACCATCTACATCAGCACCAAGCTGAAAAGGAAGATTATATTTCGTTTTAAATTTATCGTGCTTTACGACTCCATCTTTAGATACACCAATAATTTCTGCGTCAATGTCCAAAAACTTTGGAAAGGCATCTCTGAAACCACAAGCTTCTTTAGTACACCCAGGAGTGTCGTCCTTAGGGTAGAAATAAAGTATTACATTGCGACCGATAAGGTCTTCCAATGAGACTTCACCACCCCCGTCAGTTGCCATTTTAAAATCAGGGGCTTTATCGCCGATAATTAGAGTCATTTTTTTCTCCTGTTGGATAGGGATTATGTCTCGATTGTGTTAAGTTCTTTTACGATGAGTAAGCGAATCGATTTCTTCCTCGAAATATATTTGCTTGCTTTAAAAGGAAGTCAAGCGTGCTAGGTAAAGCCTTTAAACTTTTGTTGGAAATCTCCGGTGTATTATTCGCGGGACTTTTAATTGCTATCATAGCTATAGCCTGGAGGCTAACAAACGGTCCAATTCCCTTGGATTTCGCCCAAGAAATAATCCAAGAGTCGCTTTCCCCGCCCGGTAGCTCCTACCATATGAAAATAGGGAAACCTACTTTAACTTGGAAGGGATGGGACAGAGTTTTCGATATAACCGTCGAAAACGTCGAACTAACAGATCAAAATAGCAAGTCTATTGCTACAGCCCCAACAATACTAGTCAGGCTCTCAATCAGCGCTCTCATGTACGGATTGGCAGCACCTGTACGCATTACATTAAACCACCCCAAAATTCACTTTTCCGAAGGCTCATTGGGAGCTGATAATAAAAAATCGAAAACTTCTGTTGCGCTATCTACATTCCTAAAACGAATCTCTGATCCTTCGGCTTTGGATCAAAGAATGGCGTATTTTAAAACCTTGGAGATTCGAAATGGAACGCTAATTGGTCATCATCTTAATCCTTCATCAAATTTAACGTTCCAAAACCTAAATGCCAACCTGTCCATTGAAAATAATGTTACCCATCTAAACGCCAAAGCCATTGTCAAATACAAGAAACATTCGACAACAATGGCCCTCTCATTACAACACCAACATGAATTAAACAAACTTGATGGATCATACGCTTTTAACCAATTATCAATGCAATTAGTCAATTATTGGCTTCCGAAATTTGCAAACAAAATATCTACAACTTCTGCAATCGATGGAAAAATTTTCTTCGAATTAACGCCATTATTCGAATTTTCGTTATTAAGTGGAACTATAACACTACCCGACGGATCTCTATCTATTCCCGGTATTTTCCCATCTCAGGTTTTCTACGATTCCCTAGTTATGGAAGCCAGATATGATGCGCTGGCAGATCTAATTTCCGTAGAAAACATCAACCTGATAGACAAAAATGTTTCAATATCTGGCAATGCACAGTTACAAAATATTTCCAAAATAGCCAATCTAAACTTAAAAGCATCGGTCGAAAATTTACCGGTTAAAAAACTTAATTTATTTTGGCCTCCGTCATTAGGAATCAGTGCGAGAGACTGGGTGCTCAATAATCTCAACGATGGTATTGTCGAACGGGCTGAGGTTCATATTAGTGGCACTGTCGACCCCAACACCTTTTCCAATTTAAAATTAACAGATGTACATGGTTCGATAGATTTTAATGGTATCACAGCTCATTACTTTAAGCCCCTCATACCAGCCCGTTTAGCAGGCGGTCGGGCCATTTTTGACAATGCAAAATTTGAAATAAATATTTCCGAAGGACATATAGAAGACCTAGAGATTAGCGGTTCAAATATACAATTCCTAAATCTAGATACAAACAATGAAAAAGCGGAAATCAACGTGGTAGCGCGAGGTTCAGTTCAAACAGCTCTTAAAATTCTGCAAGATAAAGCCCTAAAAATGGCTAAACATGCGAACCTCAAGGCTCTCGAAGCACAGGGACAATTTGATACACATATTCAGTTCGCTTTCCCGCTAACCAATTCACTCACACTAGACCAAGTGCACTTTAGCGGATTAGCGAATTTAAAACAGGTAGTGCTACCTGATTTGATTAACGGGCGATCGTTTAACAAAGGCAAATTAACCATCGATTTAAATCGCGATGGTATAAAAATTGAGGGTGACGGACTGATCGATGGCCAGCCAGCGGCTGTAATTCAAGAAGAATCGTTTTCAGGAAATTCCAATCTTCGAAGGCGAAAACGCCTGAAAACCATCATTGATGACCTATCGCTTCATCAAATTTATCTCCCGAAAGCAATTGAGATAGAGGGATCCATTGCGATTGATGCCCAATTCTCCGAAAATATTAGCGATCAATCAGAAATCTCTGCCTTAATCGATCTTCGGGATGCTAAATTAAAAATCAAGCCGATCAATTGGATAAAACCAGCTGGCGCGGCCGGTCGAATTCGCTTTTCTCTTGAATTGCAAAATGATATGCCACGTCGCCTTACATCGGCAAGCTTAATTGCCGGAAATCTGGGAGTTGATCTTACGGCGGAGTTTGATGGTGTAGAGTGGAAACCGCGATTTATTCAAATTGACCGAATGGTGCTGTCCAATAGCGAAATCAATGGGCGAGTCGATTTATTAAACAACGGCCACTATCATGGGACTCTCTATGGAACTCACTTGGATACTAAACATTTCCTTGGAGAAGGGTTTCACGGGAGTGAGACCACGAGCCCACCCTTCACAATTGAAGGTCGCTTTGATGAAATTCAGATTGGTGATTTGCCTCCAATAAAGCAAACTCAAGTGGTTTTAAGGCACGATGGCGTTGAATTAAATAACGTCCGAGTTAAGGGCCTTGTAAATCAAGAACCTGTGCAAATAACCTATGCTGTTCAAAACAATATTCCGCGGTTTGCTCTGGAAGCCCAACAAGCCGGCCAAGTGTTAGCTGGATTCGATATTACGAATTCTGTTAAGGAGGGAACCCTTAATGTTTTAGGGCAGATTGAAACGGATAGTAATATTCTTGATCTTTCTATAAAAGATTTCGGATTAGTGAATGCGCCAATCCTAGCTAGAGTTCTAAACGCTGCATCTTTGGTAGGCCTTGTCAGTACTCTCCGTGGAAGAGGTATTCAGTTTGAAAAATTGAACGCTCAAATGAGAATCGACGATTCTGAGATCAAAATTATCGACGCTTTTGCCTTTGGTCCATCGCTAGGAGTATCCGCCCAAGGCCTAATTAATCGCCTAAACCAAGAAGTTAATATTAGCGGAATGATTGTACCCGCATATGGTCTGAGCAGACTAATTGACCAAATACCGTTCCTTGGGCGTATTCTAACCGGCGGTGAAAAAGAAGGATTATTAGCAGCAGAATATTTCGTCCGAGGTAGTCTTGAAAAACCCACAGTCACCGTCAATCCACTAACGGCATTCACACCGGGTTTTTTACGCGCCCTTGTATCTGCTACCAAAAGATCGAAATCCAAGCGTTAAGACAAATTAATAAACTGCTATTGGATTCGGATAATAATATGACGTTTTTTCCCCGAAGACAGCTTGATAAGTCCAGCAGCGTTTAAATCATCAACGCCCAGCATCATT
>CAZADS010000012.1:0-12863 GCA_964483985.1 uncultured Thalassobaculaceae bacterium | reverse complement strand
CAACTATAATTGGTGGATGGGGTTTCTGAACTGGCTTTGGCCAGGTCATCATCGGACCAAAATCAACATGATCACCGTGATATTCCGGCTTGTTTTCAGTCCAAATTGTACGAAGTGCGGCGACGCGTTCGTTCATCAACTTGAAACGCCCCTTGAAATCTGTTGTTCCATGGTCTGCCATCTCTTCCGCATTCCAACCGGCACCAATCCCAAATAAAAAACGGCCCTTGGAAAGCCGGTCAATCGTAGCTACTTCTTTGGCAAGTTGTATCGGGTCACGTTGGACAACTAGGCAAATCCCTGTTCCTAATTTGATAGTATTCGTTACTGATGCAGCTGCACCAAGAGAAACAAAAGGGTCCATAACATCGTAATACATCTTTGGTAACTCACCTCCTCCCGGCCACGGCGATACCCGAGGTAGCGGAATATGTGAATGCTCTGGAAACCATAGAGATTCAAACCCTCGTTCCTCCACCGCAATGGCTAGCTCGTGTGGTGACATCGAGTAGTCGGTCGGGAACATCATCACACCGAATTTCATCTCATTTCTCCTTTTTACTCAGCCCGTTGTGATTTTATCTTAGATGTCAGAGCGAGATATTTATAATATCGCGGAACTTTTATGCCATTTAATAAAAAATTTAGTTATGATCCGGAAATAACGGCCCCGTAGCTCAATTGGATAGAGTACCAGCCGTAGGAGCAGGGAGTTGCAGGTTCGAGTCCTGCCGGGGCCGCCAAAGAACACTTAATACAATGGCACAAGAAATTTTTGAGCATGACAACAATAAAAAAAATTTAGGTAGGGTCATATCTATGTTGACGATCGATGCACAGGTTCATGCGTATGAAAAAAACCATTCTGGCCGTCCTTGGATAGGTAGTCTGGCGGGCCCGGAGCAATGCACGGGTGATGACATGGTAAATGCCATGGACAGCGTTGGTGTAGATGGAGCATTATTAGTGTCCCCATACAGCATGTATCGCTACGATGCTAGCTATGCAATCGAGGTATATGCGGCACATCCGGGAAGATTTGGTCTAATAAAGCCGATAGACCCATCTGATCCGGCCGTAAAGGATATTATTTCTGATTGGGCTTCTATAGAAGGTTCAGTAGCTATACGTATTATGATGGCCCATGGAGGGGCAATCGACCCAAATGATGCAGGTATAAAACAAGCTATGGATGCGGCATCCGATCATGGACTGCCTATTAACCTCCTGTGCTGGGGCAAGTTAGATCAAGCGACCCAATTAGCTGCGGAAAACCCCAATACAATGCTAGTGATTGATCATTTAGGCTTAAAACAACCATTTTCGCCGCCGCCGCCCTCGGAACCATTTAAAGGTTTGGACCAAGTTATAAAACTCTCTGAATTCGATAATATAACAATAAAGATTACTGGGGCATGTACTCTTTCTCGAGAACCTTATCCTTACAATGATCTGTGGGATCCATTGTATCAAATTTTCAACGCTTATGGCATTCGCCGTTGTATGTGGGGTACTGATTGGACCAGAGCAGTCGATTTGTTGTCTTATGCTCAGGGCGTGGAGCCTTTTCGACTTACGACCCGTCTATCCGAGGATGAACGAGCTGACTTTATGGGTAAAAACCTGGAGCGAATTTATAAATGGTCTCCTTCTGACGGATGATCTGTGCGGTTTTAAAACTCTATCACTAGTCTTCCTCTAGTCCCGCCTCGTTCAAGCCGACGATGAGCGTCGGCCGCTTCCTCCGGTTTATAGGACTGAGCTACACGCAATGTCAGGGCCCCAGCCTCAACTAGTCCTCGGAGTTCGTTTAATTTTTCGAATTCACAGTCATAATTACGCACCCAAGTTTGGGTAAAATGGATATTTCTTTCGGATTCTCCATCAAAACCTCTGACAGCAGTAAAAGATCCTGCATCGCGTACGGCCAGGATAGCAAGCTGGTTTAAAACAGCGCCATCCGCTAGCCCATCAACTCCATTTGGAAAATGTGTTCTAATTTTACGAGCAACGTCATTGCCTCTCTCTACAATAATGTCGGCTCCTAGAGATTTAACAAGGTTTTCATCTGACGCGGAAGCGTCTGCAATAACTGTTAGGCCTTCGGCCTTGGCAAGTTGCACAACATAACCACCATATATTCCAGCGGCTCCGGTAACGGCTATTGTTTGTCCGGGGGCTAAATCTAATAAATCTAGTGAAAGTCGAGCTGTAAGCCCGTTCATCGGTAATGTGCATGCTTCCACATAAGAGACACCATTTGGAATAGGGACCACGGCTTTCTCATCTAAGATAATTTGTTCGCGATAACCTCCGTGAGTTCCTTTTGGCACAACCATAGCCATTACAGAATCACCAATTTGGACTTTGGTCTCTGTCTCATCGCCTATTTGATCCACAATGCCCGCTACGTCCATGCCAGGGACATAGGGTGGTGGGTCGACCCTTTGTTGCTCAGCCCGCGAACCATTACGGGCCAAGATGTCGGTGGGGTTTACGGCTGCGGCGTGGACACGGAGTCGCAACTGCCCAGTGTTGGCATGCACTTCGGGAATGTCTATGACCTTTAGAACATCTGGATCCCCGTGAATATTTAGCCCTATAGCTCGCATAAAATGTCCTTCTTGTGAGGGTAATATGGCACTTTTCATTAAAATTAAGGGTCCTGATAAATAGGGATTTTAGACCATGTTTGTCATTACAAACTTTCCAAATAGATCTAAATTAGTTAATTCCTCGTTTATGTAAAGTCACCTTAACTCGTTCTTCAAAACATTTTGATTTAAATTTAGGTATTTGATGATGGCCCTCAGGCAATAGTCCCATTAAATAACGGAAAATAATAAACTATATTTTAAGCATTTAGGATTAGGGGGATAGTTATGTCAGTTTCATCAGACCATACAATATTTGTCACGGGCGCTGGATCTGGGATAGGTGCCGCTACGGCGAGGCGTTTTGCAAGAGAGGGCGCATTGGTAGTAGCGGCAGATTTGCAAAAAGACCGCCTCGTTGATATTCGAGATGGCTTTGAAGACAGTATGTTAAGTTTAGAACTCGACATGCGTAATTCCAATGAAGTTTTCGCAGCTGTTGAAGACCTGCCAGCACGTTTTAAAAATATAACCATATTAGTTAACAATGCTGGAGTAGGTCCCGGTTTAGAGCCTGCCCATGAAGCTGTTCTTGAAGATTGGAAAGCGATTATAGATACAAATATAAATGGGGTTGTTTATTGTACTCGATCAATTTTACCGGGGATGATCGACCGAGGTCGCGGTCATATAGTCAATATTTCATCGACGGCTGCTACAAATAATTACAAGGGAGGCAATGTGTACGGTGGTAGTAAGGCGTTTGTTAGACAGTTTTCTCTCAATCTACGATGTGATCTTCTTGGCACACCAATACGTGTGTCGAGTATAGAGCCGGGCCGAACTGAAACTCGTTTCGAAGAGGGTCGTCATCGTGGCGATTTGAAAAAAGCCAAAACCCATTATGAAGGGCTTAAACCATTGTCTGGCGAAAATCTTGCAGACATCATATTTTATACAACGATGCTCCCGGTCCACGTCAATATAAATACGCTACAAGTTACTCCTATTGGAATGGCACCAGGAGGTTATGCAATTCATAGAGAATGAATTATGAATCTTCACCTATCACTGTAGGCATCCAACAACTCTTGGGTTCTCAGGTCACATTACTCAGAAAATCAATAAATGATATGGATTTAATAGAATGTTTTATGAGGCTGTTTCGTCGAAAGCATACTAAAATTAGGCCGTAAATTCTTAGTATTATAATAGGGTTAATTTTATGCAAATACGGCCTTGCTTCCGTGCAATGTCACTGTGATGTGCCCCATTGTGGTCTCCACTTTGGCTCCATGCCAATGGTTTTCGCCTGCTTTTATATGAACCACATCGCCTATGTTGATTTCGCGCTGGTCCGTTTCCGTTGCGACGATACCCGAACCATGGACCACAATTAAGATTTGATCGCAATCATGAGTATGCCAGCCGGTCGTCGATCCTTTGGTGAAATTGACCACACTACAGTTATAATTTTCGGATTCACCCGGCTCTATGATGGTTTGACGAGTGCGACGAACTCCGCCACCAGGCCATCCATCGATTGGCACCGCTTCACCCAAATCGATTTCTGGTATTTCCTTTAATGTCACTACGCGCATATCGTGTCCCTTCTCTCGCTGCTAAAATTCCTAACTGATTTTTTCCGAGGTTTTAATAAAGACGGATAGTCCATCGACTTTTTTACAGTATTAAATCTTGAAACAATTACTTAATAGCGATGGAAAAGTCCAATAAGGTCTTATTCTCTCTCCGGCAAAAGGCTATCATAAATTTGTAATCTGCAAAGTGCAGCCTCCATCAACGGGGTATGTATACCGTATTTTTTCCCCCGCCGCACAAGATCCCCTACGACATGCTCTCCTTCAGTAGGTCTCATGTTTTCAATATCTGCCAGCAATGACGGTCCATAATTAGAATTCACTTGCCCCCATAGATCGTGAACCAAAACGTCTCTTACACCATCGGGAGGTGGATAACCTTCTGACGTGCAAATAGCAGCGCATTCGTTAAATATACCGGCTACAACACTGCGGCCGCTATCGGTAGTTGCAACCCTACCCGCCCTAACCTGCAGCAGACTGGCGACTGCAAAAGATGGGCCCGCGCCGCTAAGTTTTTTCCATAATTCTCCCATAATATCTTCGGTGATTGTTGCATCGGGCATAGTCTTTTTCATGTGGTGTAGAATAGCCACACATCGCTCTGAAATTTTGCCATTTAATTCACCAAATAAGGTTTTTTGGCCGCCGGACCCGTGGAAAGTTGGTGATATTGTTCCGTCTTTCGACTGGTTGACTAAAAATTGTGTTACGCCCCCTAAAGTGCGTTCTGGTCCAAATTTCTCACTCAAAATATCAATATGATTAACTCCATTCAAAATAGGTAATACAGCGCTTTTAGGACCCATAGCTGGTGATATTGCCTCAATAGCTGCTTCCAGATCATAAGATTTACAGGTTAGGATAATAACATCATAGGCACCTTGAATTTGACCCGCCTGAATTGTTTCAACGGCAGCATGAAAGGTCTCATCCTCTAAATTCATTTTGAGGCCCGTTTTTGATAACCGTGCTCTTGTTTTGGGTCGAACTAAAAACGTAACGTCAGCTCCTCCCTTTAACAGTAACCCACCGTAATAACCACCAAGAGCACCAGCGCCAAGTATTAGGAATCTCATTTTTTTCTCCTTCATTTATCAGCCGCCAAAGCAAAATTTTTTATAACTAATTATAGGCGAAAACTCGGTGATTAATTGTAAGGTCCAAATCGCATACCCTTGGTGGTAATCAACGTAGCGAAGGAATAATGGAAAAAGTTAATTCAATTTGATGTCATCTTACAGTTTGCCTCTTTCCCTTGAGATGGGAACTTCGATTTCTAAAACCACGGGTTTGCTGTTTTTAATTTAATCGACAATTTAAAAGAAATGGCTTTTTTGAGCTAAATGCATTCTACCACGCAATTTCATTTATTTAAACGAATCCAAATTTGGATAGACGTACTCCAAATTTATCAGTTATTAGTGGTTGGAATATTTTTACCCTTAAAATTTAACCGTATAAACTGGTTGTCTTGAATTAGTCCAAAGAGAAATACGGCTTTTGATGGAGAGTAGAAGATGCCTAAATATGTTTTTATAGCGAACTATAGTGTGGAGGCGATTAAAGGGATGGTTGCGGCTCCTCAAGACCGAAAGGCTGCAATAGGGGATTTGTTGTCGGCAGCCGGAATGTCTATGAAAGATTGTTTGTTTTCACCGGCTGGCGCGAAAGTAGTGCTTATCGCAGAAGGACCATCTGAGGCCAAAGACGCTTTGGTAATGATGATTATGGCTTCTGGGTCGTTTGACCTTGCATCGGAGGTTATAGAGGTGTTGGATTCTGAGGAGTTTATGGATTGTATGAAAAGGGCTGGCGAACTTGTATCTGCCTACAGGGCCGCGGGACAATAGAAGTTTGGAGTTGCTTTTGCTTTCAATCGTTGATTTTGGAACGGTTTTAAGATATCGAAAAGACCCTCGTGACTAAAACGAAAACCGTCATACCAGTATGACACGAGTGCCGTTAATTTTAATATTGATGTTTCCATTCCGATACGCGTTGGTTCCCTAAAAACCTTTCCGGGAAGGGGCTTAATCCGGCTTCAGAAAATGTGGGATTAAAACCTTGAGTTTCACTCATCTTTTTCTAAAGGAAGAGTTTGATCCATAGCCCATTCACTCAAAGAATTGTCATAAATTTGGAGCAATTGAAAACCTAATTGGCGAAGAACGAAAGCATTTAACGTAGCAGCTATTCCTCCTCCACAATAATTTAAAATTTTCAGATTGGAAGTAATGCCATTATTTGTGAATATTTGCATTACTTCCTGTGGTGGTTTGAATTTGCCAGTGGTAGGTTCTATTAAATCGTGAAATGGGATATTTAGACTATTAGGAATTCTCCCTGGTCTTCCATAACGTGGATTTTCTCCAGAATGTATGTCGCTAGTTAATGCATTAAGCAGCAAAAATGTTTGGTCATTAATAGCTTCAAGCACTCTTTCTTTTCCAACAAATACATCTGGCTTAATGTTAACCTCTAGTTTAGCATAATTGTATGCATTAGCTTTTTGTTCAGTAGGTAATCCCAATCGCTCCCACTCTATAATTCCCCCATTTAATATACTTACATTTTGGTAGCCCAATACGTGCAGCATCCACCAGATTCTGGTAGCCCACTGCATACCATTTCGTGCATATAAAATAATGTGAAACGGTTTTCCAATTCCATTCTTTCCGAACCTTTCTGCGAGATCATTAAATTTAGGTAACGTAAAGCTGTACGGGCTATTAAGCTCTGAAAGGTCATTTTGTAGGTCTAAAAATGCTGCCGTTGGTATGTGAGCTTCCTTATAATCTTTGAGCCCGCTTTCAACGTCGTATGGTTTGGCAGGATGATCGTCAGTATAATGGAGATATGTTGTACAATCGTATATTCGTACACTCTGACTGCCAATATGATTATTTAGCCAATCGCATTCAACAAATGCCTTTGGATACCTCCACTGAACATCAGTCGTCATTTGTTAACACCACCCTATTTTTGATATTTGAGTATCATTATCAATCAGTTATTTTAATAAGGAAATTTAAGTTAATTCAATCCATCAGGGGATTAGATATAAACTTCCTCCCCCACGGCGCGATTCTAAGATATTATGAGCTATCGATGCGTTCTCCAAACTGTAAGGTTCTGGATCAGGTAGTATTAAGGCGTTACGCTGGAGAGTATTGAAGACGGTATTAGCCATGCTTTCATATACCTGGCTATTACTAATGTAATGAAACAAAATAGGTCTTGAAACGGTAAGGGATTTTTTTGCTAATGTTGACATAAGCAATGGATCAACGGCCCCAGAAGATTGGCCAAAATTTACCAAGTGTCCGCACGGTGCTAACATCTCTAAAGAATTTTTGAAAGTATCGGCACCAACTGAATCATAAACAATATCGACTCCGTTTCCATTGGTAAGGGCCATTACTTCGGCAATTAAATTTTTCTGATCGTAAACAATTGAATGTTTGCAGCCGTAGGAGTTCGCTAATTTTGCTTTTTTCGGGGTGCTTACGATTCCTATTACGCGAGTACCTAATGAATTAGCCCACTGACAAATTAACCTGCCAACACCTCCGGCAGCAGCGGTAACTATAATAGTATGATCAGAAGTAAGACGTACAACATGTTCAATTAACATTTGAACTGTCATGCCCCTTAAGAGATTGGTTGCCGCCAATTCGTCAGATATAGAATGGGGTAATTTTAAAGCCAGTGCTTTGTCTAGGAGGCGATGGCTGGCGTATGCTCCGTAACCGTTAGTGATATAAGCAATCCGATCTCCCGGTTGGAATTCGGTTGCCCCAGGACCTATGGTTTCTACAATGCCTGAAGCCTCGCAACCGGGTATTCCGGGTAGGGTTAAGGTTTTGTATAGACCTGAGCGCACATAGACATCATGATAGTTTACCCCAATGGCAGTCTGCCGAATCTGAAGTTGCCCATCGCTTGGAACTCCTACACTGATATCTTCATGGAGCAGAACGTTAGAAGTACCGTATTCACGAATGATGATAGCCTTAGGCATAAATGCTCAATTCATAAGTTAAATTGATAAGGTCAGAAATTATATGAATATTTTTCGATATCTTTTAGCGTAAATCTAATCAGATTGATAGGAAACGATTCGAGTTAAACTTCGTACAAGTGAGCTGTAAAAATCATTGTGGAAGAGGAGGAAAGAGCATGGCGCAGGTATATGATCTGGAACAGGTGCTCAGTACTGTGACGTTTTTGGAAGACCGCACCCGATTCTCAGATACCAAGGGAACCTTTGCGCGGATTGTGGATTACAGGGATGGTGCTATCTTCATGGGTGGATTTTCTGGCACTAGTCAATGGGAACGGCATCCCAATGGTGATGAGATTGTCCAAATTCTAAAAGGTTATGTGACTTTAACGCTCAAGACGGAACAATCTACAGAGGTTGTCCAATTGAAGGAGGGAATGATAGCCGTAGTACCTCAAAATACATGGCATCAATTTGAGTCCCCAAAAGGCGTAACCTTGATGACTACTACCCCCCAGCCGACAGAACATATAAAAGAGGCGGAACCCCCGATTTAGGATTGATTTGTGGCCTTAGCTCACCAATCAATCAATCAATCAATGATATCAGAGGTTGAGCGCTTGGTTTTGAAATTCCCATTTCGAGGGATGTATGGATTTTCCCAAGTTATTAAACATCAGGCATTAAAAAATGTCATAAGAACAATAAGGTGAGCTAGTCTATGGTTTGGTTTAAGGACGCCGGCGAACAAGACAATAGACGAAGAGAAAAATTGGCGAAAGGAGTTGCGAATGACTGGTAGGCTAAATGGAATTAAGGCCGTGATTACGGGAGGAGCGGGAGCTATTGGGATGGCGACAGCACGAGCTTTCATGGCAGAGGGGGCTTTGGTATTTGTCACTGATTATAACGATGCGGCATTGGGGACCGCGTTGGAGGTATTAAAAGCTGAATCGGATCGGGCGTTCGGTTCTCCGGCAGACGTGACTTCGGCTGATGATGTTACTGCTATGATGGCGCAGGCTCAGGAAGCCATGGACGGGATCACCACATTGATTAACAATGCTGGAACCAATGTTCCCGGTTACCTCATCGATCTATCTTCCGAAGATATCGATCGAGTTATCGCCGTGAATACAAAAGGGGTGATCATCTGCACTAAAGCGGCAATACACTATCTAGATGGTGTAGAAAACGCCTCGATTACCAATACGGCCTCACAAGCAGGGAAAAGAGGTTGGGCACAGACCGCCGTCTATTGTGCAGCGAAGGCGGCTGTGATCGGGTTTAGCCGAGCTATGGCGGTGGAGTTAGCGCCCTCTATTCGAGTAAACTCTATAGCCCCGGGACACATTAAGAATGAAGGCATGGCTTGGGCGACGTTTGCTAAGCGTAAACGCGACGATCAGTCAGTTGAAGATTTCAGTTCAGATTTAGCCGCTAATGAAATCCCGCTTAACCGGCTCCAGTCAGCGTCTGATATAGCTAATGGTTTCGTCTTCCTTACTTCTCGGGAGGCATCTGAAATTACTGGTGCGGTATTGAATATTGGGGGCGGTGTCGTAATGGATTAAGAAATTTGAAGCCCAAAATATTTACGGGGAAACGATTGGGTCCCCGACAGTGCTTGTAACTGTTCTCGAAGTGCAATTAGGCTACTATTTCCAAGTTATTCATATTGATCAAGTCGTCCTAATTGTAATTTGGAATCGCGTTCATATCTGAAAGTTTCTGGCCTTAAAAATTGTTTTGAGATTTGTTCGTTTGATATTACTCTGATCATTGGCGATTGAGATTGTAGAATACCCCCTCAAGACCAATCGGGTAAGTTCATCTTAGCCAATCCGATTACTTTGCGTAAATTCCTGATACTCGTTTTTCCTTCTTTTTGATGCTGCTTTTAGGCTTCAAGGATAGGGTAATAGAACGGAATTTTTAGTTGACGCAACTGTCAAATTTCACGATAGGCATTAGTCGTGTTGCCAAAAACTATTGTTAGTACCCATCATAGGAAATCTGTCCCATGCTATGAACTTCCAGTGACCTGGTCTCGGGTAGTGGCTATAACTTTTGAAACCCATCGAGAACTGTTTAGAGAAAATACCAATTGCGGGATTTCTACAGGAAATATGGGTCGTCAGACTAACGCCCGCCAGCTAATAATATATAGCCCAAGCTCAATTGGCGCAAAAGGTTGACCAAGCTTGGGCCATTTGCTTCTTCGCTTCTATTGATGTGGACTATGTAACGGGGCGAACAATTGATGTATCGGGCGGTCTAGTTTAGCCTGGTCACGCCCTTATTAGGGAGATTTCAATATGACAAAGAGTGAACTTTATCAAAAGGGAGACACTATTCGCAAAAGGATGCTTGGGGAGGCGGCATATGAGCGCGCAAACGCGACCGTCTATAGTGATCCTATCATGCGAAAATTTTTAGATTTGGGAACAGAGACCGTATTTGGTGCACTTTGGGCACGGTCAGGGTTAGATACTAAAACGCGCGCTTTGATAACGGTGGTTTCTGACGTTGCTACCGGGAGAGAAGAAGAGCTGGCGGTTCATTTGCGTTTTGCTATAAACCAAGGTTGGACTGAGGGTGAATTAATCGAAACTATGTTGCATCTTTCTGGATACGTAGGCATGCCACCAGTCCGCGGAGCTATGTTTGTCGCGGCCCGTGTATTTAAAGAATTAAAGGCAGAGGGAGACAGTTAACACCATTTTTGAATTCAATTTGCAAACTCATGTCGCAGTATTATGGGTTGAGGAAAGTCGAGTACGATTTGATCACGCAGAATATTTTTGGACTAAATTCGCCAGTTTTTCGTTACTAAACGTTGGCCACGTTTGTTTTGCGTCATAAAATTCATCAAAACAAGGAATGTTTGATGGGAGCGCCAACCAAGACAGTTTTTGTTTTGTAAAAACATGGGCTTGAGGCGCAATTTTATATGCCTGATCTAGGGTTCCCGTTCTAACTACAATAAATCCCTTAACAGCACGATGATATTGGCACCAAACAAATGTCCCGCAGGTTACACAAAAATGCGGATCATAACCAGCACCACTTCCGGTTGGGAGAGTGGTTGATTTGGTATCACCGGTGATAACAAATCCTTCTTCGGTCGTGAGTGTATGAATAACGAAGGCACTACCGGTTGAACGTTGACAATCTATGCAATGACATGCGTGCGTAAACAGAGGTGTTTCAGTTAATTGGTAACGAACCTTTCCGCAAGCGCACCCACCATGTAGGGGTAAATCAGCTTCGGTGATCATGTTTCCTGTTCCAATTTCAGTTAGCTTAAATTTTTGGAAATTATTTATGGTACTCTAAATGTGACATATGAAATACTGATGGGCAAAGCCAAAGGCGTAGCTTTCTTTATCGGACTCATTGCTTTGGATCCATAACGCCATCATTTTTTTGGGTGACTAAGCTATCATAGTTACGTCATTGTAGAACAACGTTATAGTAAATCCCAAAAGAAAGTGTAATGCCGGTTACTTTTTTTCTACGTTTTTGCTGTCGGTCTTGTTATTTCATCCCCTATTTTAATTTTGATCTTTATTTGCAACGGTGGCATTTCAGACAGATGGAAATATTGGGAATATGCCCAATATGACAAGCCTGTTTCAAAGATATCCTTGGCATGACGAACTTCTATTTTTGTATCACGTTATTGGATGACGTTTGTACAGTCGGAAAATTTATTTATTCATTAGTTTGATCCGAAACGGTCGACATTTGGTAAAATACCGTATTGATGATTTTTGCGTTTACACAAATTAGGTAAATCTTGTTCACTGCCGAGCCTTAATTGCAATGAGGAAGAATAAGCGTGCTGTCGGTTAGTTTTTTGTTCTGAAAGTGTGACAAAAACGAGCCACCAGCGCGCAAATTTTCTGCAGCAGGCCACGGGTTTTAGGAACCGCGATTTGTGAATAACAGTGTGGCTTAATAAAGGTATACGCCTAGTCATGATCAAACCGGATGTTTAAAATTCATTAATTGAGTCATGCGTTTTTTTCATAACGGAAATACCAATAAAGCGTTGGTAATCAATGGAGTGGGGGACTATTTCAATCCTATCAACCAATATATGAAAGGAGTAAAACTAGTGTATAGTTATAAAAATGATCCTCTATATCCAAGTGTCGAATTAACCGTTTCCGAAATTGAGATAGCTCACAGCCGCGCAAAAAAACTAAGGGCCGAAGCATTTTTATCTGCGTTTGGGAAGTTAGTACCAAATAAACATGTATCGGATAAGAAATCAAAATCTCGACGTCTACTTTCTTTGTTTGCTCAACATGCAGGATGACGATTCCAAAATCGAATTGTTTATTAAGTTTCTTGGCACAGTTGTCGTAGTTACGACTATGGCAGTCCCTTTTTTGTTTGCGCTTAATAACATTTGCTGGCGCTGCTAAATTATAGGTGACTGTTGAATAGCATTCCGTTCTGAATTGTTTTAGGGGCATTTATGGGGTTTCGATGTGCCTATACGTGGGCGCGTCGACAAAAACGAGCCAACTGGGATGCTTGGAAAAGTTGGCTCTTGGCTTAGGGAGAATTTTTAATGGCAAATTCACAAGCTTTACATGCGGCTGTAGCCTCTAATGGTGCTTGCCGTAGACGACCAGTTATTCTTTCAAT
>CAZADS010000011.1:0-21219 GCA_964483985.1 uncultured Thalassobaculaceae bacterium | reverse complement strand
TCGCCGTGGCAGTTTTCCGAAACGCCGGCGCGAATTGGCAGAGCACCAAAACTTGGTGAGCATAATGAAGAGATTCTAACAAATCTCGGATATAACAATGGTGATATAGTTTCTTTAAGAGAACAAAAAATAATTTAAGTCCGACATATGAGGTTGCGAGGTGTCACTTTTTCTGGGCAACTGAGATTGAAATTGTCGAGCGAAGGGATTGCCCTTTTCAGGATTTGCGCCTGTAGTATTTTCCAGCGAGCCAAAAAGCGTGCTGAATGCAATTTGTTGCTTATCGCTCATAGGTTGATTACGAAAAATTAACAAATTGTAATGATCTAGTGCACCGCGAAGTTTTTTAAAACGAGTTTACCAAGATGATCGCTAAGCCTCACTCCTGGCATTTCGGCAGCAAAAACGGCTGTAAGAGGTAAAATGTTGAGATTTAAAAACTAAAGCTTCCGTAATCTAATAAAGAATATTTCCCATGGTGTCTGAAACGTGACTAAAGATCCAGATATTAAGGTGTCAAATGCCGCGGCGGTCGAGAAAAAAAAGCTATTAATGCGCTGGCTAACGACATTACAAAAAATAATTTGAGGGAAATGACGTAATCCCCATGCCAATCTCGCAACATTCCTGACACTAAGGGGCCAGCTGCTTGCGCAGAAACTTGTATCGTTAGCACCATGCCCCGTATAGATCCGAAGTTACTTCGACCAAAGTAGTCCGCCCATGCTATTGGTAGGATACATAATATGCCCCCAATTCCTATGCCGAAAAGAGTGGCTGCAAATATAGCTTCCCAAATAGTAGCGATCTCTATCATTAGGATGCAGCCTAGTGAAAGGAATAGGCCGGTTGCGACTAAATTAAAATGAATACTAAATCGGCGCGCGACCATTCCAAACACTACTGCGGACAAACCTGAGAATAATGAAAAAGTGCTTACTACCATTGCTGCAGCTGTAGGCTCCAATCCACGTTCCAAAAGGTGAGGAGCTTGGTGAAGGCTAACTCCTGCTTGTACAGGAAAGACCATAAAGGTGAAAGCTAACAGGAGCCAAAAGACAGGTGTGCGCGTAGCTTCTGACCTAGAAAACTCTATATCTCTAATTTGTACGCCGGCAGGGGAATGATTTTCGTTATCATTGGATAGAGGTATCCCGTCTGGATGCAAACCGAGATCTTCAGGTCTTCTCGCCATAAACAAAAAGCTGGGAAGGAAACCGATTATCAATACTGTTATACCGATGGCTACCCAACCGCTTCGCCAACCGTCATTCACCATTGCTGTATGCGCGATTAACGGCATTGCTGTAAGGCCGATCATATGGGTCATCGTGACAGTAGAAATCGCCTGCGGTCGAAGTTTTACGAACCAATTATTGACGGCGCCGTATATGCCAAGATCAAAGGGTCCGGCGAAATTCATGCGCGCTATACAAAATAAACCGTAAAACATAATTAATGAAGTTGTTAAAGAAAGTCCTAAAGCAGCGACACCGGTCATTAATGCAGCGGCACAGAGAATCACACGTGCGCCGTGTCTATCAACAAGCGGTCCAAGAAATGGCGAGGTTACTGCGGCTAATAATCCCCCAATCGAAACTGCTCCAGAGATCGCGGTTCTTGACCATGCAAACTCCTGAACCATGGGGTCTACAAAAATTGAAAGTGTTGCGACGGCGGAGCCTTGGCGGGCAAAGCTCGCACAACTGGCACATCCTAAGACCACCCACCCGTAAAAAAAAGGCAGGCGTGTGGATAGTAGAATAGGGAAGTTTTTCATTCAGTTTTTCCGATAGACGGGCTTTGCGCTGCTTTTTATTTGCGACACTCGTATATGTAAGTTAAAGAAAAACGTCATGGTAATAAAACAAATAGATTAACTGAGATTAGCAAAGCGTCTCTTGCATAGAGAACTGATGGAAGTTTACAGTTAAAAAACATTTAGCAACAGGAGGTGCAAATGGGGAAGGTACTGAATGACGCTATAATTTCCGAATATCAAAGCAAAGGGTCGTACTCTCCATTCACAATTTTTGACCCCGATGAAGCACGGAGTTTAAGAGCTGCACTTGAAGCGGTGGAAGGTGAGCGAGGTCCAGTTTTTACCGAAAATAGGGCCAAATCCGGGGATCCTATTAAAGGCTCGTATCGCTTTAAAAGTCATCTTTTGTTTAAATGGCTATCGGATGTCGTTCGGAATCCAAATATATTAAATATCGTAGAAGATTTGATAGGGCCTGATATCCTTTGCTGGACCACTCATTGGTTTATTAAGGAAGCTAATTCCAACCAATACGTATCATGGCATCAAGATAGCAACTATTGGGGCGTAGAGTCTGAGAATTTTGTTTCCGTATGGCTAGCCCTTTCTTCATCTACCCAAAAAAGCGGGTGTCTGCGCGTGCTCCCGGGCTCTCATTTGATAAAGCCAATGGCTCATGTGGATACATGGGCAAAAGATAATATGCTAACGCGGGGTCAAGAAATTCGTGATATAGACGAAAGTCAAGCGGTAAGTCTCGAATTGCAGCCAGGGGAAGTTGCCCTTTTTGACTACCGGCTCGCACATGCATCTAATCCAAATAAAAGTGATGACAGAAGAATTGGCATTGGCATTCGCTATATATCGCCATCGGCTCGTCAGGTTTTGACTAATACTGACTCAGCCTCACTTGTCCGTGGATCGGATCGGTTCGGGAATTTTCAGCTTGAACCAGAGCCAGGATATGATTTTGATCCAGCAGCTGTAGCGTTTCACACTGCCGCTGATAAGGTGCAACGTAAGGTCTATTATAGCGGTTCAGGTTCTGCAAACATGGCAGATTAAAGTTTCCAAATCTAATAATAATTATTCATCGGCGTAACCGAATGGTTTTTGAATCTCAGGAGATTGGACTAGTAATGTCGGACAACGAAAATAAAGTCACAATGGCGGCAAAACTTCTGTCTGACGCTTGGTGTAGTTACACAGTGATAGATGAAATGCCCACTAATTTATATCCAGATGATTTAGCGGAGGCCGCCATTATTCAAACAGAGTTAGCTAAATTGATTGGTGAACAGGTGGTAGGTTGGAAAGTCGGTGGTTCTCCGGGTCCAATGGTCGGGCGGATTTTTAAATCCCATTGTTTTTTCGGGGATACGGAATTGCCTTCGAGACTACTAGTGCACAGGCCTGCCGTGGAATGTGAGATTGCTTTTAAGCTGGAAAAATCTTTTCCTCCAAGGTCCAGTACTTACCATAGGAATGAAGTAATTGACGGGGCTACTCTTGTTTTCACAGTAGAATTAGTAGGAACGCGTTTTCGAGACGGAAAACATATACCAGACACAGAATACGAACGGTTGGCCATTGTAGCAGATAATTCGGCGGGATTGGGTTTAATCGTTGGACCTACTATTCAGGATTGGCGAAATTTAGATCTTTTGGGAATCCCGGTTGAGTTGAGAATGAACGGCGGTAATCCTATGCCTTTAAACCCGTTGGAAAGTCGTTTCGATCCAGTCGCGACATTAACTTGGTTGATCAATGAATTATCGACTCTTGGAATTGGTACTACAGAGGGGCAAGTCGTAACGACGGGCAGTGCGACAGTCCTACAGCCAATCTTACCCGGCAGAAATGCGGAGGTAAGGTTTGGTGATTTTGGAAACCTCCAAGTATCGTTGAAGGCGAATTAGTCATGACGAAATCTCGTGTAGTGGTTGTAACCGGTGGCGGTAGTGGTATTGGCCGAGCTACAGCTAAACGGTTTGGCCTAAGTGGTGGTTTGGTTGTTGTGGCAGACATAAATGCTGAAAGCGCTGGTTCTGTCGCAGAAGAAATAAAGGAAAACGGGGGAAATTCTTTGCATTGTCTTGTCGACGTTGCAAGTCATGAAAGTATCAGAAATTTAGTCGATGAAATAGAATCAAACGCAGGACCGGTAGACGTTTTGGTCACTTGCGCGGGTGTTTTGCAAAATGTTACCTCGATACTGAACATGGATATCGATGAACATGATAAAATCTGGCTTATTAACTATCGCGGGGTATATCTGTGTTGCAAAGAATTCGGTCGTCAGATGGTTAAACGTAAAACCGGCAGTATTGTCAATATTTCCTCAACATCCGCTATCAATGCTTTTCCACTGCATTCCTACGGACCAGGTAAAGCCGCGATAAGTCAACTAACCGCTATTCTAGCTACGGATTTAGGTCGTCATGGTGTTAGAGTAAATGCCGTGGTCCCGGGCTATGTCTTAACCGAGCAGATGCAAGCTAGGATTGATAGCGGCCACAGAGACCCTTCCGCTATGAATGATCAAAGTGCTCTTGGGCGCATGGTTTCACCGGGGGAAATCGCCGAAGGAATACATTTTTTATGTTCCGATGCGGCCCGAGCCATTACTGGCATTTCAATGCCAATAGACGCAGGATGGTTATCAAGTGTAACCTATAAACAACACCCGGGGTGGCCTCCTAAAGATTGGGATCTGGATGATATTTGAACTTAGAAATTATCGGAATTATAAAAATCCTAATGTCCGATTCGGATCAGGCAATAGTTAATGCTGGATGCTAAGTTGTGTGCAAATGGTGTACTAAATTTGCAAAACATCTTGATAAAAGACAAAATAATATTTTATTTTAAGAAATAGCGTCAACAAGCTCAGATTGTAGGAGCGTTCGCGGCAGGTTGTGGTGTAGACTTCTTCTACATCTGTTTATTAAGGCTAGCTAGAAAACCGCCTCATTATAGAGGCGAGGAGGATAGTAAGATGCGTCTCGGAATGTTTATGCAACCGGTTCACGATCCAAAAAGGGATCAGACACAAGTTCTCGAGGAAGACAGAGAGGCAATATTACTTGCGGATAAATTAGGTTTTGAAGAAGTGTGGGTTGGAGAGCATGCATCGGCAACGGTCGAACCAATTACTGCGCCTCTAGTTTTTCTAGCAACGGTGCTCGGGGAGACTAAACGGATAAAACTAGGAACCGGAGTATTCTGTCTTCCTAACCACCATCCTGCTCAAATTGCAGGGCAAGCCGCACTGTTTGATCATTTGTCAAAAGGAAGGTTTCAGATGGGGGTAGGTACAGGTAGCTTATCTTCCGACGTTGAATTATTTGAAGTTGGTGGTGATACGGACCGAGGGGACATGGTGCGGGAATCTATGGAGCATATTCTTGCAATTTGGGCTGGCAATCCCCCTTATAAAAGGGAAGGAAAATATTGGAATGTCAAGATTGAGGATATGGCGAGAGTAGACTTTGGCGTTGGAGAATTTTTAAAACCATACCAGAATCCCCATCCACCAATAGCAATCTCTATAATGTCCCCAAAGTCGGGTAGTGCGAAAATGGCGGGTGAACTTGGGTGGATCCCTATATCAGGTGCTGCGTTTTTACACCCGCGGTATACGTCGAGTCATTGGGAAACTTACGCTGAGGGTTGTGAAAAGGCTGGACGAAGAGCAGATCCTGAAATTTGGAGGATTTCACGCAGTATTGTTGTAGCTCCGACAGACCAAGAGGCTCGAGATTATGTTCTGAATCCCGATGGTCCAATGAGTTATTGGTACCAGTATTTCCTATCGTCAATAAAAGCCCGTGGCCTTACAAAATATGTTGCACCCGAGGGGTATTCGCAACCAGAAAATATTAGTTGGCAAGAGATTGCAGAGGAACAATGTACGTTTGGTTCGCCTAGCACTGTAGTGGACAAGTTGGTTGCGTTACGAGATTTGACAGGCCATTTTGGCGTTTTGACGGCGATGGCACATGAATGGGATGATCATACATTTTGTCAGCGTTCACTGACAATGTTAGCGGAAAACGTGATGCCAATATTTTCTCAACACGCAGATTCAGATCAAACGGCCCGAGCAGCGGAATAATCGTTAATGTATTTCTGTTGTAGTTTTTTAACGACCTTATCGCTTCCTTTAACTGTCGGGCCGTGGAGATGAACAACCTGCAATTTCAGCGTCAATAGACGTTGTTGGAGCCATTGTTAAAATCAAGCGGGCTACACTAAAAGCAGGTTTTCTTTCCTTTTTAAGAACGTAAAACGTGTCCAGATCGGGCGCCTGATAAAGTTCCATCTGCATAAGTGATCTCGCCGTTTACAATGGTACACTCTACTCCGCGCGATGGCATAACCATTCTTTTCCCGCCTCCAGGCAAGTCAAATCGGCGTTCTCCTCTGTTGGATGAACCGATTGTTTCTGGGTCAAAAATCGTTATGTCGGCAGCTAACCCGGCTTGTAAGCGCCCCCTATCTTTGATGCCAAAAAAGTCAGCCGGGTCGGTGGTTAATCGGCGAACACCTTCCTCCAGCGATATAGCTCCCTTGTCTCGGACCCATGTTCCCAAAAGATATGTAGGATAGCCAGAATCGCAGAGCATATCTACATGTGCTCCGCCGTCTCCAAGGCCGATTAACATACTTGGGTTGTTTAAAATCTCAACCATTCGATCGGGACGATTATTGAAAGTGGCCATTGTATATTCAAGTGCTAAATCATCCGCTAACGTCAAATCTAAAAATGTATCTACTCCGTCTTTTCCTTGAGCTCGAGCAATCTCAGCTACGGTCTTTCCTTCAAATTGTTTCAGGTCTGCAGATTGAACTTCGTGGAGTGTGACGCGCTCCCAATTCCCAAAGCTAAGAGGGCGTTTCAGTTCTTCTCGAAATTGATCCCGGAATGCTTGATCAGCGTAAACTGCTGCTTGAGCTTCTTTGGATTTATCTTGAAAAATCCTATTCCAAGAAGGAAATGCAGCAAACGAAAAGGGGCTGCGCATATTAACTTCACGGGTGAGCGGCAATGGTGAAGTTTGAGGGCGCGCACCTTTTTTTATGAGAGGTGCCGCTTTTTGCAGGGTGTTGCGCACGGCTTCGGGAATATCGTCTCGGTCAAACAGGGCAATAAATGTGACGGGTCGGCCGCTTTCCGTGAGTAATAAATCTAATGTATCATATTGCTCGTCCTCGAGAACAGCTACTTGCCGGGTCAATGCTATTTCAACTGAGCCCTTATTTTTCTCTTTCAAAACATGTGCATAGGCTTTTAGTTCATCATCGCTTGCTAAGCGGCAGGCCAAGGGGCGTCCTTTAAACCCTAAATGCTGGTTTAATACCGTGCTAGAAAACCCAAAAGCACCAGCATCCATAGCCTCTCCTAAGAGGGAACTAATTCTTCGAATTTCTTCGGGCGAGGCCGATCTCTCCATAGATTCTTCGCCCATTACGTAATGTCTAAAAGGGGTTAGTGGAGCTAAGAATGCTAAGTTTAAAGAAGGATTTCGTTGCTCCGCGGCGTCGAGGTAGCTTGGAAAACTTTCCCAATCCCAAGTAATACCCTGGTTTAATACTTCATATGGTATAGCTTCCACGTTTACTAAATCGTGCATAGCAATTTCGCGAGCCTCCGGTTTGCAAGGAGCAAGTCCGACTCCGCAATTCCCCATGACAACACTTGTGACGCCATGCCACGACGATGGCGTCACTGCACCATCCCAGCAAATCTGCGCGTCGTAGTGTGTGTGAGGGTCGATGAAGCCTGGTGCAACGACGCAATCGCTGGCATCAATTACTTTTTCCGAAACCCCATCCACGTCTCCTATTTCTACAATTTTGCCATTTTCGATGGCAACGTTACCGGTCTTTGCTTGTGCGCCAGTTCCGTCGATTAAAGAACCGTTTTTGATCAAAATATCGTAGGCCATATTACACTCCGATTAGATTGCCTATGGGCTTTGGAAAAAAAACAAATTTCTCTATGATAGATCACCTAGGCTAAGACGCAACCATTGTAGATTATTTGATTTTCGTTATCGCCAATCTGATTCACGACAAATTAGACGGTGGTTTAAGGATACTATCTATATTAAGTGAAAGCGAATAAATGAAAAAAGTTGCTTCTCGTAAAATATTAGTTGTGGGCGCGCTAGGGATTGTTGGCCGCAGTATTCTGGAACATTTTTCAAATTTGTCTGACTGGGAGGTCGTTGGATTATCCAGACGGTTGCCAGATTTTGATGCGAAGGCGGATTGGAAATGTGTCGATTTAAGAAGCCGGGACGATTGCGAACAAGGTCTGGCGGATCTTAGTGACATAACTCATGTTGCTTATTGTGCCGTATTTGAAAAACCGGACATTGCACGTGGTTGGTCGCAAAACGATCACGCATGGATAAATCTTAGCATGCTTCGCAATTTAATAGAGACTTTGCAAAAAGTGTCTCCGAAACTAACTCGGATTATATTAATGCAGGGTACTAAGGCGTACGGGGGACATCTTGGTCCTTTTAAAATGCCGGCCCGCGAGACCGATCCCCGTTCTATGGGCCCTAATTTTTATTATGATCAAATGGATTGGTTAGAATCTTTTCAAGTCGGCAAAAAATGGTCATGGACTATTTTTCGTCCGCAGTTGGTTTGTGGTTTAGCAATAGGGAGTCCGCTGAACATCATCGCCGCAATTGGGGTTTTTGCAGCAATTTCGAGGGAAAGCGGAATACCATTAAGGTTTCCGGGCGGTTCAGAACGTGTTGGAGAAGCAACAGATGCAAGACTTATTGCCAAAGCGATTGAATGGGCCGTAAACAACGAAATTGCCGAGGACGAAATTTACAATATTACAAACGGAGATGTTTATATATGGCATCATTTATGGCCAAGAATAGCGAAACTATTTGGTATGGACTATGCCGCACCGCAGCCGATGTCGTTAACACGAGTGATGCCAGAAAATATTGAAGTATGGAAAAAAATTTGCGTGAAATTCGATTTAAAACCATACATACTAGATGATTTGGTTCCTTCATGGCAATTTGCCGACTTTTTATTCGGATACGGTCAACGGCCAAACCCCCATCATATGAGCACTATTAAACTCCGTCAGCATGGGATTAGTCTATGAATGGATACTGAACTCATGATGTTGGAGCTTTTAAAAGAGATGCAAGATAGGCGACTGCTCCCACCTTAAATAGCCAAATCTTTTGTATTGTAATCTCGGATCACACTCTCGAAGGTATCCCTATTGAACTTATATTTTTCCTCTAGGCCAATGAATGGCTGATAACAATAACGTATTTCTTCGGGAAAACGTTGGCTTCTTGCATCTATAGCGACAGCGATTACGGCAGATCGCTCGAAAATTCTTTTTTTATCGTAAAAAAGCTTCTGTGAATGCATGCTTAGTGCTGCTTTTTGACCCAAGACTGATGACAGCCGATGGAAACCAAAGGTGAGTGATAATCTAAAGTTAGGAGATGTATTTGCAAAGGATCCGTGCAACATTTGACGGTTGACAAGCGTGACGTCCCCTGGATCGCAAACTAAGGGAATGGTACCAGGTATCTGTTCGCTGCCACCATTTTCAGCGACAATTTTTTTAATATTCATTCGCCCTTTTTTATGACTGCCCGGCTTGATCCAGAGGCAATTAGCTGGTGTAGTGGGATACAGTTGAACCTGGAAATTAAAACCATGAATTCCCTCGTCCCAATTTGGAGAATCCCAATGGGTGACTCCATCTTGATGCCATGCTACAGCCCCACCAAGTTCAGGTTGTTTAACAAAAATAGCATCATTAAAAGGGACAAAATCTGATCCATTTATGGCCTCTGCAATAGCCAGAAGTTTTGGATGCCCATATAAACGCAACCCTGACGGCATAGCTTCGCACATGCCATACATTAGAAAAACAACGTCGTCAGGAGCATCTGGATCCGGTGTTGGCTCGGTCATTTGTGAAGGATGACGTCCATTAAGGAGCTTGGTTCCACCCCATGGATCGGAAAGTGGCTTAATGAATGTATAGGGTTCACGAGCAAAACCTCGACCAAGAGCCGGCCGACCACGTTTATCTAATTTGGCTCCTGGCCGAACAGGAGCTCTTTCAATCATGTTATTAGCATCCGTACGGAGTTCTTCAATTTCCGTTTGACTAACGACCTCCTTGAAAATATAGAAACCATGTTTCCAGTATGAATCCAAAATGGGTGGGTGCAGTTTCCCGTCGGGGGTAAGTTGCACTGGTCCTTGGTTCCCTAGCGTCTCGGCGCGTTTTTGCCCTTCTTTAATATATTCGATCATACCGGCTGCGTGCTCTGCTCGAGTTATGGAGGGAGCATTTTGGGAAGTTTTGTTCATCAGAAGCCTCTCGATGTGTCAGATCCGAATGGCGGTCGTTTTATAATGCAGAATTAGAGTCAAATCATTAATCTTTATTTTGGAATTTTTTCTGGAAACTAGCAAGCTTTCACATCCCTGAAATTGAGCGCACGTCACAGCCACCAGTATGCCTAAGTTCATTAATCTAACTATTTAGAAATCTGTTGGGCGTTAATCCAGAATGGAACCAGATCACAAAGCTTTTCATGGTGAATACTGGTAGCTTGATAGCTGATTGAATATCTGATGCGTAAGGAATCATATTGGTGCATTCTAAAACCAACGCCCCAATTTCAGGATGGTTTGTTACAAGGTCACGAGCGGCCTCGACGTTGTCTTGTCTTGCAGCATCCACATTCAACTTTAATTTATTTCCAAGGATGGCACGGGTGAACTCTGTCCCATTTTCTGTTGAGCCAATGGGCGTGTCCTTGGGTACATTGGCTTTGCTAAGGTGTTCATTTGTTAGAGAAGATAGCGAAATTGTTAGAATACCAGCCTTTTTCCCCTTCGGTAATATTCTATTAACCATCTCCACTTGCATTAAGGAGGAGCTTGCCACAGGAGCTTTAATGGCATCGCATAGCTCGTCTTGGTAGATTGATAGAAAGCCACAATTAGTAGTGATGCCATCCGCGCCTTCTTCCATTAGTTCTTTTCCAGCGTCGATAAACTTATCAAGTAATCCTTCTGCTTTTTCGACCACAACTTTATTTGGTGATGCCGTTTTAACTACTTTGTACAGCACAGGGAACGGCCACGTTAGAGCATTACCCATATCGCCGATAATTCTTGGAAATTTAGCGTCTAGCATCAAAATTCCAACAGAAGCACCATAGATAGACTTTCCTCCTAATAATGTCATTTACTAGCCTGTATATGAATAATTACTATGTGATAATAAGTTTCACCGACGCTAAAAAGATTTTGGAATTTCATCATGTATCCTAATAAACATCCTATAGGCGACAAGCCTGTCGGTTGCAGGATTATAATTCGCCGGTTATAGTCGGCCCTGTGCTATTTGTTGTAACAAGTAGGAAAGGTTGAGCTACAGAAACCTTGTAAATAACAAAAAAAGTTCGGGGAACAAACCCGAAGATATATTTAAAAAGATATACGAGAGGAAGTAAAATGAAAAAATTATCCATGGCCGCTGTTGTTTCGGCAACAGTAATGCTGGGGATGTCTTCGCCGGTATTTGCTGAATGCGGCGATATCACTATCGCGGAGTGGAATTGGGCTTCTGGTGAGTTAATGGCCAATGTTGATAAAATCATTCTTGAAAAAGGATATGGTTGTAACGTTGAACTTGTCGCTGGCGCCACCATGCCAACATTTACGTCAATGAATGAAAAAGGCAAACCGGATATAGCTGGCGAATTGTGGATAAATGCTGTTAGAGATCCATTAAATAAAGCTATGAAGGAAGGCCGCCTCCATTCTGTTGTAGATGGGCCAATAACCGAACTTGGCGAAGGGTGGTGGATTCCTCCGCATACCGCTAAGAAACACCCGGAACTTAAAACCGCCCTTGATATTTTGAAACGCCCTGATCTGTTTCCGCATCCGGAAGACTCTTCTAAAGGCGCGTTTGTGGGTTGCCCTGCAGGATGGGGTTGTCAGTTAGCGAATGCAAATCTATTTCGCGCTTTCGAAATGGAAAAGAAGGGCTGGGTGCTAGTAGATCCTGGCTCGGCAGCTGGTTTAGACGGCTCGATGTCCAAAGCTGTTGAACGTGGCGAGAATTGGTTTGGATATTACTGGTCGCCAACGGCTATGATTGGTAAATATAAGATGGTTCCGGTCGATTTTGGCGTGCCCTTCGCAGGAAAAGAAAATTGGGATGGTTGTATAGTTAAACCAGAACAAGAATGTGCAAGTCCAAAGGCATCGGCTTGGACGAAGTCCGAGGTTCATACTGTTGTTACCGATTCTTTCAAGAAACGTGGTGGCGCAGCTATAGGGTATTTGGAAAAGCGTGTTTTTCCTGGTCCTGTGATGAATGGGATGCTGGTTTTTATGGCAGATGAGCAGGCTGGTGGCGCCGATGCAGCTATAGCGTTTCTCAAAAAACATGAGGGCTTATGGACGAAATGGGTTTCGAGTGAAGCAGCTAAAAAAATCAAAAAAGGGTTGTAGATAATTTTGAAAGATAGATGGGCCTGCCATACAACTGGCGGGCCCTCCGCTTTATTTTATAACAGGTGTATAGATGGATTTTTTTAGTTCGTTCCCGTCTATGGAACGACAAGACCTTAGGGATCTAAAAAAAGGTATTGATTTGAGCTTCCGTGATTTTTCTCGATCTCATGGAGATGCAATTGAGTCTTTTTTTGATCCACTTTTATATTTTCTTGTTTGGTTAGAAAAACTGCTTTTGGCTACTCCTTGGCCATTGGTAATTGCAGTTGTTGCGATCCTCGCGTGGGTAGGATCCCGCAGTTGGTGGCTGGTCTTGGGGGCTGTGGTATCATTCCTGATAATAGGATATTTCGGTATGTGGAAAGATACGATGGCTACCCTAGCAATCATATCTGTGGCCACGTTGCTATGCATTAGTTTGGGGATCCCCATTGGTGTGTTAATGGCCAGATCGGATCGTATTCAGGTAGCAATCACGCCGGTTCTAGACGTAATGCAAACAATACCGAGTTTCGTGTATCTCATTCCGGTAGTAATGCTTCTGGGAATAGGAAAAGTTCCTGGTTTAATAGCGGTTTGTATTTATGCAATTCCGCCGATAGTCCGATTGACAAATCTGGGGATTAGGCTCGTTGATAAAGAAGTATTGGAAGCGGCAGATGCTTTTGGAGCGGATTACCGCCAACGTCTTTTTGGTGTACAAATTCCGCTAGCTCTCCCTAACATTTTTGCAGGTGTTAACCAAACAATAATGATGTCCCTGGCTATGGTTGTTATTGCCTCGATGATTGGGGTAAAGGGATTAGGGTTACCAGTATTGAGAGCAATTTCCAATCAGTACTTAGCCCTTGGATTAATGAATGGACTTGCAATCGTGGTGTTGGCAATAATTTTCGATCGTGTGTCTCAAGCATACGGACGTCGTCTTCAAGCACATCGTGAAGGGCGTGGGCATGAATGATATTAAGATCAGGATAAATAATCTTTTTAAAATTTTTGGCCCCGAACCTAAACAATGTATGCAGTATGTTAAACAAGGGATAACTAAGCAGGAATTACTGGAAAAACATGGCCATGTTGTTGGGTTAAGAGATATTAATATCGATGTTCCTGAGAAAAAAATCCAAGTCATTATGGGCCTCTCAGGATCTGGAAAATCAACCTTGATAAGGCATATTAATCGGCTGATAGAACCGACGGAAGGAGAGGTCGTTGTAGATGGAATGGACGTCCTTGATATGGGGCCTGTAGAGCTTAGGAATTTTCGCCGACATAAGGCATCAATGGTGTTTCAAAGATTCGCTTTAATGCCTCATAGGACTGTAATACAAAATGTCGCGTATGGTCTTACGATTCAGAATATTAATAGGGATGAATCGAAGGAAAGGAGTCAGCATTGGATTGATAGGGTTGGGTTAACAGGATTTGAAAAACATTATCCAGCCCAATTGTCTGGTGGGATGCAACAGCGGGTAGGTTTGGCGCGCGCCTTGGCTACGGATGCTGAGCTTTTGCTCATGGATGAGGCTTTTTCGGCTCTCGATCCATTGATCCGAACTGATATGCAAGAAATTCTTCTCGATCTTCAATCCGAACTTCAAAAAACGATTTTGTTCATCACGCATGATTTAGATGAAGCGCTGAAAATTGGGGATCAGATAGCCATTCTTCGTGATGGTGAAGTGGTGCAACAGGGTTCGTCGCAAGAGATAGTTTTGCATCCGGTGGATGACTATATTTCCGATTTTGTTAAGGATGTGAACCGGGCTCGCGTTCTTCAGGCTAGTTCAATCATGACTAATGCGGTTGACTCTGAGGACTTTGATGTGCCTTTTGATATGCCGTTGGAAGAGCTGTTGCAAAGACTATCGGAAAAAGAAATTAAGTCTGCAGGTGTAATTGATAAAAATGGTGATATTATCGGAAAAGTTGAATTAGCAGCGGCGATTAAAGCGGTAGCAAGGCCAGATCGCGAAGGTACGGTGCCGCAATACCGTTAAACTTTTGAAAATTTATGGTTTTCTTTTATTTAGCATTGGGTTTTTGTGACATTTACATGATAGCGTATAAATCAAGAAAATCGCGTTAATCTTTTAAGATGATTAAATGGTCATTTAAAGTAAGGGTGCTTGGATAGGGGATTGCGTTATGCATGAGGGTGTATGGTCGACCGTGCTCGGTCTATTTGGGCTGATTACAATTGCAGTTTTGATCCTGCCGCTATCGCGGAAAATAAAAATCCCCTACACGGTATTACTTGCCCTTGTTGGCATAATTTTAGGACTTTTAAATTTAGTTCTTGGTGATTCTAATTTTGGAATTATTAGCCATTTGTTTCAAGGATTTAAAAGTTTTGGTTTGACTTCTGAGGTCATTTTCTTTGTATTTCTCCCAGCATTAATATTTGAAGCTAGTTTAGCAATTGATGTGCGAAAACTAATTTCGGATATAAGGCCGATTTTATTTCTAGCTATTATAGGACTTCTTATTTCCACTTTTATGATAGGAGGTACTATTCACTTGTTTACCGGCGTTGGGTTTGTTGTTTGTCTTTTGTTGGGGGCAATCCTGTCAGCCACGGACCCGGTCGCTGTGGTTGCTATTTTTAAGGATCTTGGAGCCCCAAAGCGCCTAGCAATTTTGGTTGAAGGAGAAAGTTTATTTAACGACGCTACGGCTATCGTCTTGTTCACTATTTTGGTCGCCATTATCACTGGGAAAGCAGATCCTAACCTAGCTGAAGGGACGCTACAATTCCTCAAAGTTTTCTTGGGAGGTATAGTCGTTGGTTACATAATGGCTCGTGTCTTTGCTTGGGTAATAAGTTTAGTAAATGGTATCGTTCTAGTTGAAGTTACTTTGACTATTTCTCTAGCATATTTATCCTTTCTAGTCGCCGAGCATTACTTACACGTTTCCGGCGTCATGGCCGTTGTAACGGCCGCTCTGGTCATCGGCTCTTATGGCCGAACAAGTGTATCGGGAGCTGGTTGGCATGCGCTCGAGGAAACTTGGGAAAATATTGGGTTTTGGGCAAATTCATTGATTTTCGTTTTAGTTGGTTTGGCTGTACCAGAAATCATGTCGGCGTTTAGTGCGTCTATGTGGACCACCTTGCTTCTCGTATTAGTTATAGCATTTGTTGCAAGGGGGCTTTTGACACATGCGATACTCCCGCTGCTGAGCAGTACTAAGCTCTTTCCGAAAGTGAATCTAGGTTTCCGAACTGTCATGTGGTGGGGAGGTCTTAGGGGTGCTGTGTCTCTCGCATTAGCCTTGGCAGTTTTTGAAAATGAAAATATAGCTATGGACGACCGAAACTTCATAGTCGCTTTAGTCTGTGCCTTTGTCCTATTCACATTATTCATAAATGCAACCACGGTTGCAGCTGTAATGAAGGCCTTTGGTTTGGATAAATTATCTGCCAGTGACTTAGTAGTTCGTGATAGGACCATTGAACGAGCACTTCGCGATGTGGCGGGGGGAGTCCCGGAGATATCGATTAATAACACAATATCTAACGAAATTTCCGAAGAGATTGTGAAAGAATACGAAAGTCGAGTCGAACAACTTGTTCAAAGCTCAAAAAATAAACGGTCCTTGACGCATAACGAGTGGATAAAATTCGGTCTGCTTTCAATTATTGGTCAGGAGCGCAAACTCTATTTTGACGATTATTCCAAAGGTTACGTGGACCCTGGGATTGCACGAGAATTAGTTTCAACCACCGATGATATGCTGGATTCAGTAAAGTCAGACGGTGTCCCTGGTTATTCTGAGGTATTTAAGCGTTTACTTGATTTCAATTGGAGGGGTCGTTTTGCTATGCGGGTGCAGCGGCGTCTGGGCATCGTTACCCCGTTGAGAAATTATCTCTCAAATAGAATTGCTAGTCTTCAGGCTATCTTAGCGGTTCTATCGAGGATTAGATACAATGGCATTACTGAAATTGAGTCGCTTATCGGAAGTGAAAATGCTGACGATTTAAGAAATATTATCGATGAACGCCGGGAGGTTACTCAAGCTGCTTTGAATGCACTTCAGGCACAATATCCAGATTATGTTTCCGCTATTCAAAACCTGAATTTGAGGCAAATTGCTCTTAAACAGGAACAACAAAAATATCACGACCTTTACTCAGATTCTATTATCAATACAGAAATTTTTGTGAATTTAGACGCTGAACTAACTAGAAAAGAAGAGGCTTTATCCCAGCGGCCACAATTAGATCTTGGTCTGGATCCTATTACTCTTTTGGGAAGAGTCCCTTTGTTTGAGAGTATTTCCGCAGATAAAATACGAACGATCGCTGCTCTTCTTAAACCAGAACTTGTAATTCCGGAAGAAGTGCTTTGCACGCGCGGCGAACCCGGTGATTCAATGTATTTCATTTCGTCAGGCGCTGTCGCGGTGGAGACGGATACTCAAACGATTATGCTCGGTTCGGGGGACTTTTTTGGGGAAATTGCTCTACTAAAAGAATCGCCTCGCACCGCGACTGTAATAGCAGAATCATTTTGTGATTTATTAATTTTAAAGCGATCAGAGTTTGTAACTTTGTTAGAAGCTAACCCCACTTTGAAAGAAGAAATTGAGGGGGTTGCGCAAGAGCGAATTGGAGCTTCTGATTGTTAGGTTTTAAATGAAATACAAACACGGAATTTAAAATTTGGTTAATCAACTCACTCCATAAAGAGATACCACAGGTAGGATAGCAACAATGCAGGAATGGCAGAATACAAGGTGGCTAAAATTGCGACCTTAGGCGCAATGGCTATTGCGGGAAAAAGCGCGTCGCCATCATTACTGATTGCATTACCTATTTGGGCCGAAAGTGGAATAATTCCCGTAATATAAAGAGAAGTAACTAATATTTGAGGTCCACAACCGGGGATAAAACCAAGCAAAACGCCGGCTAGTGGAGCAAATACTGCCCAACCTTCAAAAAGTGAAGCAATGTCAAACTTAGAAAAATGAATGGTTAACTCAAAAGAAACAAATGCCGCGATTACCCAGACGGTAACAAAATTAGTATTACTGGAAGTTCGGCTGAGTAATGAAACATCAGTTGTTGAATGCGTGCTCGGCTGTGGATTTAGTCGAGTAGCAAAATACATTGATACCGCCAATGTACCACCGACTACGCCGAGAAAAGTCGTTGGCTCAGGAAGGTAAGGTGTGGCTAAGAGACTATTTGTATCAATTTGAAAGGCACTTAAGAAGCTTATTGGAATTGCAGGCAACATAATGATTGCCCAAAGCCAATTCAAGAAAGGTAAATTGTTATTAGTGCCAAGATCTGATGCTGGACAGGATTCCTTCGTGGGGACTCTCAAAAAATCGGGATTGTGTAGGCTATTTACCATCCATCCAAAAAGAGTGCCGGCCGAAAATCCAATTGCAATCATCATTAAGCCCGTTGCTGGTTGTTTTGCAATTAATAAAAATGCAGCATCGCCCATGGTAGCAGTTAGAACGGCGACAACACTACCAAAACTCAAACGCCCGGAGACAAATTGTGTCATCACGATGATGGCTCCCCCGCAGCCGGGAAGAGCGCCGAGACCTGCCGCTATTGGGACTTGCCATACAGTTTGATTTGATAAAATTGTTATTGCGTCGAATTTTCCTAGCTTGTTAAGGCCATAAAAAATAAACAGAGTTATGGCGACAAAAGTACTAACTTGAATATACGCGTCCGCGATAGACTGAAATATGAGATTGAAACCAGGTGTATTTATAGTGAGCACTGCCGTTGCCGCTCCAATTACCGGTACGCCAACGACTAGTGTGGTCATGATCGAAGATTTAGGCGTTATGGTTGCTGCCCGTTGACCTGACCATTTTTGCAGTTTCTTGGCCGGGTGCGCCATTTTTAATGCAAGATCCTGTTCCATCTAATAAACTTAGGCATTACTAATGTTAATAGCAATTACTAATCTTAAATGGACAAATAAATCCTTTTTCAACCCGAAAGTGTTCATAGAGCAGATATAAGGCACAAATATTAAAGTGAGTCTTGACATACTGGTCCCTTTAACGGCGGACTTTCTGCTATAGTTTTCAAAACTGAGGAACACAGATATGTCACTTACAGTTTCCAGATTTTTAGATGTTTCAGGCGGGCTTCAGGCCAATCAATTTAGTATCGGGGATCGATATCAAATAAATAGTATTGTTGATTTGGATGAAACGTATAAACAGTTAATGGACAAGCCAATTCCTGTGGTGATGGCGGTTATGGGGGCTGATGGTCGACCAAACCTTACCCCAATGTGGTTCGATTATGAAGGGGATAAGATACTTGTCAACGTTGCTAGCCAGCGAAAAAAGACTGGTTGGATTAGAAAAACACCACAAATTACACTGTTGTTGCTGAATCCCCAAAATATGTACCACTGGATGAGCTTGAAAGTTACTGTGGAGCGTGAACTCAGTGAAGATGATCCTAAAGAAGGATCATGGGTAACAACGCAATTGAATCGTATTTGGAAAAAATATATTGGTGAAGGAGAAGAATATGGTCTTAGAGATCCTTCTATCAATGAAAGACGAGTTTTGTTTGAATGCAGAGTGGATAAAATTGCTACATTTGGAGTGCCGTGATCAATGGTGAGACGCGAACCAACATCACCAACATTTTGTTGGATGTTAATAAATGTAGCTAAAATGCCATAAGTTTAAAGAAGGATTTTCGGGATATTATTTAAAATATCTGCAGTTTGGGGGTGGGAGCTATGATCAAACTCTCTCTCCTAATGGCCCAGCGTGAGTTTACTTGGCGGGCACCAAATTTTTCACGCCATAATTCGGCTAACTTCGTATTTGGCAGTTATTTATTAGGTTTATTGAGTTTGTGTATGATTAACATTTGCGTTGAAAATGCGGTTTCTATCATTTTGGAAGTGTTGTGTTAATAGATCGAGTTTAAACCTTCCGTTTAAGTCTTCAAATTTAAACTAAATATCCTCGTTAGGGTCTGTGGTTATAATTCCAAATGAAGAGCTAAAAGTCTCACGAGGCAGTTAGAACCATTTGTAGGATATAATGTACAGCCTCGCCCCTTAACGTCCTACGTCAAGCTAGACTTATATTGCAGAAGTAAGTCATTTACACACATTAACTACTAAACTCCGGTAGAGGTTCTCAATTATCTACCGGAGGTTAGTTTTATTCTTTGTTATGAACCATTAGGATCGGTTTGGGCGATTTCGGATAATTAAATATGCCACAAGGGCGGCGGCTACTATTCCCACGAGCCCCCCATTTCCAAATTTTTCCACTAATTCACCGATATTTCCAACAACGTCCATGCCAAAGAATTCGGTAAAGCTTTCTCCAAAAAGTACTTGTAGGAGCGTTAGAGTTGCGACAAGCCACAACAACATCTCCAGGATACTGGATAGCCATTGCCGTACCTCAGTCATATTTGCGTCCTCTCAAATCTTAACATTCCGGCCAATTAAAGTGTTTAACTACATGTCACTTTTGGCGCGGTATTGCAGCAATAAGCAATTATCAGCACTAATGGCCGGTATTTTGCCGCCAATGACTCCTATAAATTCAAATCAAAGTTACGAACTACCGGCCATAGGCTTTTATTACAATTAAAAATTATCTTTTTTGGATTAGGTACATGACAATCCCAGCAGCAATTAAGCCTACGAGGCCTGCTCCCGAAAATTCATCGATCAATCCAATCAGATTACCGGTAACATCGGCGCTAATGAACACTAATGCTTTGGGAAACAAGATTTGAAGTACTACTCCTAAAGCAATAACGACTAATGCGACCTCAGTTATAGACTTTAGCCACCTAGAAACGGAGTCAATCATTTATTCCTCCCTACTTGTTAGCTGTAAATAAAGGCAATCCCATTATATTGTGGGAAAAACATTCAAAATGTCAATATATAGTTATAGTAAACGTATATATTAATAAATCATTGTGCGCGTTGATAAGAGAAACTGCAAAAATATCTTTTAATCCTCGATAAGCAACCGTATGAAGAAGCGCTCAATTTTTGTTCAATTGGATGTACTAAATTAAATTATTTAACAAACTTAGTAGGCCTTAATTCTACCTCTAATTAACCCCTTATTTATAATATGTTAAATAGAGTTCCAGAAAATATCTGCATTAAACGGCTATCAATTATCTGAAAACTTAGCCTGTTTCCCTATTTAGAATAAAAGGCAATAACTAAGTTTGCAAAATAACGGATTCTTTGCTTTTGTTGGAGCCAAGGTTTTTGTTACGTTTGTTTAGCGATCAGCCTAAAAGTGCCCAATTTTTGGTGTTAATTTGTTATTATGGACCGATTCGGGCATTTTTAGTGAATTAACATTGTGGTCTATTAGGAAGAAATTCACTGAGCGAGATGTATCCATGTTTTCTTAAATGCCACGATAACAACTTGAATTGCTAGGCAAGAAATCAAAATTAGTATTGGGTTTTTTATTTAGATTACTATTCTACTAAATCTTGTTGCAGCGGACTTTGAGTCGATTCAGCTAATAAATGCCTTAGGGTTATTACCTTGTGCTATTAAAAAAGGTCATTATTGATTTAGTAGTGATTAAGAGACCGAATCAATTCTATATGGGATTTAGGTTTCATTCCGATCCCTAGCGACTAAAATCTTATATTATTAATGGTGCTAAATCTTCGTGAAGAAGGGATTCTTCGGAAGTTAGGTGGATATGAATTACTATCGTGTTTGTTTGCTATCAACCTATCGATTAAATTGGTGCCGCAGGAGAAAGTTCACTTCCTGTGACATGCATCAGTGCTAACTCGAATGTAAGCAATTTCAATATGTTACATAGAGCTGCAATACGTCAACAGGCACCAATTTAATCGATAGGTTGATAGCAAACAAACACGATAGTAATTCATATCCACC
>CAZADS010000010.1:0-19282 GCA_964483985.1 uncultured Thalassobaculaceae bacterium | reverse complement strand
CCGACCGAGGAAGCACATCAGGCTTCCAAGATTTATTAACGCTTGCTCAGCGGACTGAATCGCAAACAAGGTAAGCGAGGAAGGGCAGAGAATGGTGCGTGAGGCGTTGAAATATTCTGTGGTTGTAATAGGTGGCGGTGTGATGGGTTGTTCCACACTCTACCACTTAGCTAAAGCTGGAATTTCAGACGCTATTTTGTTGGAGCGTAACCAATTAACATCGGGCACGACTTGGCATTCTGCGGCTCAGGTGAGAGCCCTTCGCTCTAGTCAAGGAATGACAAACTTAATTAAATATTCAATTTCCTTATATGCAGAATTGGAGAAAGAAACAGGCCAGAATACAGGTTGGATAAATAAGGGTTCTCTATCCATAGCAACCAACCAAGATCGTTTAACGCATATCAAACGCCAAAAAGCTCTAGCGGATGGATTTGGCATTCAAGCGAACACTATTTCCGCCAGTGAGGCTTTGGAGCGTTGGCCGTTGATGAATATTGATGATGTGATTGGAGCAGTTTGGTCGCCCCAGGACGGCCGTGTTAGTCCGTCTGATTTATGCGCAGCTTTAACAAAAGGTGCTCGAACAAAAGGCGCAAAACTTTTTGAAAATACTCCAGTAACAGGTTTTGTAATCGATGGAGGCCGCATCAAAGCAGTTATCACTCCAGGAAGGATTATAGCCTGTAATGCTGTTGCACTTTGTACGGGTTTGTGGAGTCGAAAAGTTGCTGGCCAAACTGGTTTGAAAGTGCCTATTTGGCCTTGCGAGCATTACTATCTTCTTACTAGAGGTATTGACGGGCTATCGGGGAATTTACCGACGTTATCGGATCATGATGCGCATTTGTATATTCGAGATGATTCGGGAGGCCTACTTATAGGTTGCTTTGAACCAAACGCGCGCGCTATCAATCCCGATGATTTAGGAGAGAAATTTGCTTTTCAGCTGTTACCGGAAAACTGGGAGCATTTTGAGCCAATGATGCGCAATGCAATTCATCGGTTACCAGTTCTGGAAACTGCGCAAGTGAAAATGTTATTAAATGGACCTGAGAGTTTTACTCCCGACAGTACGTTTCTACTGGGAGAGTCCGGGTTAACAAAAGGCTTTTTTTTAGGTTGTGGTATGAATTCATTCGGCGTGGCTTCTGGGGGTGGTGCTGGGATGGCGCTCGCCGAGTTTATAACCAAAGGGTGTGCTCCCTTTGAGTTATATGAAACAGATCCTAACCGTTTTCCTGAATGTTATTCCTCGATCGAAAATTTAGCTGTAAGAATTCCCGAAGTCCTTGGAAAGCATTATGAAATTAGTTATCCAGATAGGCAATATAAGAAAGCCCGTAATCTTAAATTACTTCCTTTACATGATAACTGGAAGACTGCGGGTGCCACCTTTGGACAAACGTTTGGCTGGGAAAGACCACTTTATTTTGGCCATTTAAGTCAAGCCAATTTGACTTTTGGAAAACCTAGTTGGCACGAGCAAGTTAAGTCAGAAGTCCACGAGGCCCATTATGGCGTGGCAATGTTTGAACAAAGCGCCCTTGGAAAAATTTTAGTACAAGGGACTGATTCAGAAAATTTTCTAGACCGGATTTGCGCAAATAATTTACGGAGGCCGGTTGGTGATTTGATCTACACCGCTATGTTGAATGAAAAGGGCGGCTTTGAGCAGGATTTGGTTATTCAACGTTTATCAGAAACGGATTTTAGACTATTTGTTGGGAGTAGTGAACCAAACAGAACACTCCATTGGTTATCAAAATGTATCCAAAAGGGAGAACGGGTGACATTTTCCGATGTAACCAGCGATTACACATTAATTGGGGTGATGGGTGCTAAGAGCACTCAACTGGCAAATAAATTAAAAGTCGATGAGCTTAATGATATTGGTTTTTTCAAACATAGAATTGTTAATATTAAGGGTATTTCTTGTCATGCCGCACGTTTATCGTATGTAGGCGAACCTGGTTGGGAAATCGCTATAAAAAAAGTCGATTCCCTAAAATTTTTCGACATTTTACAATCAGCGGGTGTAACGTTAGCTGGAGCTCATGCACAAACATCGATGCGAATTGAAAAGCGTTTTCTGGCGATGGGTCAAGATATAGATGGCAATATTACCCCACTAGAGGCTGGATTGGAGTTTGCCGTTAATTGGAATAAATTTTTTAATGGTCGTGAAGCGCTTTTGAGTTTAAAAAATAAAGGGGTGAAACGGTTTGTTGCATCGGTAGTATTTGACGATGTTGATGTCACTCCCATAGGGGGAGAACCTATCTATTATGATTCTCAACCCATTGGCCAAATAACCTCCGCTTCTTTTGGTTACCGATGTGGGCGTCCAGTTGGTATAGGTTGGCTGAGAATTACTCCTCCTAAAAGTTCTCAGAAAATTTTCGTGGAAGTGGATATTGCAGGCCAAAAAGTGGAGGCTTATGTTTCATTAAAACCGGCATTTGAAAAATAATTACAGCAAGTTTTTATAATTAAATAAGAACAGTATTGATTTGATTCTTCTTAGAAATTCATGACGGTTAATGATAAATTTATAATTCTACTAAATATTTTTTACTATATTTCTTTTTAATTAATAGAGCTAGATGAAACAATATAGGCACCCTGTGTGAGGCTCCAAATTAACCTAAGGGATATGGGTTAGATTGTTTTTACATTAGAATGAATTGTAAAGCGTGTAGCATTTATTTTTTCTGCGAGCAAACTGGGATCAACTTTAAATACTGAATAGGGTGAACCTGCGGCTGCGTAAACTGAATCAAACTGCAAAAGATGGATATCAAAAAATACAGGGATGGGTAACATATGACCTATTGGTGCTACTCCTCCAATTGCAAAACCGGTCTTTTTACGAACTTCACTTGGATCGGACCGCTCTAGTTTGCCTCCAATTAGTGCTTCCACTTTGGCTAAATCTAATTGATTACTGCCAGATAATAAAAATAAGAGAAGTTGATTATCATTTATATTTTTAAACACAAGCGATTTCACGATTTGTGATAATTCGCATTGGCAAGCGATAGCAGCTTCTCTCGCGGTTCGAGTGGAATTTGACAATTCAATTATTTCAATGTGAAGCCCTAGGCATCGGGCGGATTCTCGCACGCGGTCGACGCTAGATTGCTTCACTCTTCAGAGCCTCGTTCTTTTAGCGACACTCGCCAATGAATTCTGTCTTGTTCTGGCGGGTAATCTCCTGCTGCTTTATGAACTACACAGCGATTATCCCAAATAACAATATCACCCACACGCCATTTATGAATATATTCAGCATCGGGAATTATCATGCGTTCGGTTAGTTCATCTATCAGGTCGTCGCTTTGTTTTTGCTCCAAACCTTCAATATATGTAATTTTTCCAGGGTCGAAATAGAGCGATTTTCGTTTTGTTTCACTATGAACCCTTATTAATGGATGAAAGGCTGGGGATCTATTCTGGTCTTCTGGGTTTAATAATTCTTGCCTTCCTTTGCGCCCACCATAGGTAAAGGCACCCTTTTTGTTTGCCAACAAATCTTTTAATCTCTCTGGGAGTAAGTCGAAAGCCCTATACATACTCGAAAAATGCGTATCTCCTCCCTTTTGAGGAACGGCAAGTGCATAAAGCTTCGTGGCCTTAAAGGGTATTTTATCGTAAGCGCCATCAGTATGGAATTCTTCCGCCCCACGTTTATAAATAGCTTCATTTAACGTTCCATCTGGCCTAAATTTATTAATGCCTAACACTGTGATTTCGGGGTAATCAGGGTGTCTCGTAGATTTAGAAGGATGAGGTACAATGGCACCAAAACGTCTACTGTAAGCTATAAAATCTGGTATATTAAGATCTTGTTCGCGAACTACAGTAATACCAAATTTTAGCCAAGCGTTATATATTCGTGTAAAAGTGTTATCATCTAGCGATTTGACATCTACATCTGTGATCTCGCCCCCAGTAAATTCACTCATAGGCCTAATTTGTACCATTGGATAGATCCCCTTATTTTACGTCAGTTCAGGGTACAGAAACCGCGAGGTGTGATACTACACCTCTATAAACTCTATTTTGACTATAGATCTGATTTGCAAAATTACTTTATTGAATAATATATTTCAGTATTCTTAGTTAAGCTAGGTTACATCAGTTAGTTAAATGGAAACAGAAAGTAATGTCACAATTTTACAAACCAGATCTTGAGACTGAACTAGATAGTCCTTTTGTTCGAGACGAAAATGAGCGTTTAATTCGTCGCTCCTATTGGTTAGATATGAGTGACCGAACCTTATTGGGAGCGTTAACTAAAGGCATTGGATCTAATTTAAGTAATGATGAAAAACGGGCCCATCTCAATGATATCGGTAGAACGCATCTTATTGATGAAATTTGCACCCAGGAGATTTTACCTCCAGAATAATACATTTCATGGTGTTTATTGAGAATGATCTTCGGTTCGGAACCACTGAACCCACGCGTTTATAACTCTCCCATCCGCCTATTCCCAAGACAGACTTAATTTCAATTCACTCTTTTGTATGGGTTCCATTTTTCTAATTTGCTGGCCCCAACTCAGCTGGTATTTAATGTTAATTTTACTTTAATTGTAAAAATGTCATCACGAAGTATCCCTTGTCCACCATATAAAATATAAGTATCGAAGGCGTGGAAACGTTCATTGTCTGGAGCATCGGTGTGCCATTCCGAGTCATTTGTAAGAGCAGGTCTAGTACCCCAACATATAGAAGGATTCATCCAACCTTCAGAGAAAATGATCAGTAAGCCTTCTGGTTTTGAGGCCATAACGTGCAAGGGAAGCAACAGCTTCGGCGGGGTCATCTATTCCTTTGCTAGCTAAAAGCTATGTATCAATTTTGTATTTCCTACTAATCATATTTTCTCCATACGAGAATAAGGTAAATCAATTTAGTCCGTTCAGCGGTACGGTTTGTCCTCTATCTGTTTGGGCTGCTAGTAACGTTCGTGCTTCTTGAGGGCGCCCATCATTAATAAATGCTGATAGTAAAGTGTTCTGAATTAAATCCCTTTGAGCCCTAGAGCCTCCAATTTTAACTACTTCGGATAAAATTGGGCGGAGCACATTAATGACTGAATTCCAATCTCTTCTTGCGTAAGCTGCAAAGGCTGTGGTGAGTTGGCTCGGAATTGTCCCAGCGGGCAAAAATCCGGTGGTTCCATATTCGGTTACCAGAGTCTGCCATTTTTCCAGATCAGTTGAATTTCCTAACGCGATCGAAGGTAATGCACCATGGGCATCAACGAAAACTATAGGCCGAGGAAACAGTTTGTTTCGATAATCAAGTAATTTTCTCCATCTTGAATCAGAAACTTTCATTCCAGCCAACTCAGCCCGCCAAAGTAATGATGCCCCGTCCGTGAAAATATTGATTGCGGGACTGCTTGAAATATCAGGTGAGCAATGTTGGTCGTACATATCAAAAATAGTTTCAGTTTCACCTAGCATTAACTTCGCGAGACATAAGTGCCACCATATGTGGCAATTTAATAGATAATTTTCTGGGTAATCTGGCAACCAATCAATAAGGTAATTGGCGAGGCTCTTATCATTCCCAGATTCATACAAGGCGTGTGCTTTGACATGCGCCGAATGAGCGCTTCTGGGTTGTATGTCGAGGGCTTCTTCGATCAGCGTTAATCCTTTTTCCCATTCGCCAACTTCAATAAGCGAAAAAGCATAAACTGTGAGAAACCACCAGTCTTTTTCATAAAATGATATGAGTGGTTCTAGCAGAGATACTTGTTCGGGCTCTCTTGCCACTCTTCCACTGAACCCTATAAGACCAAAAACGCTACACGCTGGAGCTAAAGCAAATGCATCGCGAGGGTATTCACTCACGTGGCGCTTTATAAGATCTAACGCTTCTGAGTTTTTTCCATTTGCCAACAACCAAAAAATATTAGCATGTTGACGTTCTCTTTCGGTGGCCGTCAATGATAAAGTTATAGCCATTTTAGCTGATAAGCGGGACTCTTGAATATTACCGTTTAACTGATGAACTCTTGCCCTTACGCAATGAATAAGGGCAAAGTGTGGATCTTCCAATAAACATTTATCTATAAATCGGTCTGGATCATCGGCAGCGGAAAGTACCGCATCCACGGCGTGAATGTATGAATCTCTAGCGTGAGTAGAGTTGGTCGTTAGTTTTAAATTGTATCGATCACTTTTCATTTATTTACCTTGCTGCTTCTGGATAGTTTAGAATTGTTTATTAAAATTTTTCTGCAGGATAAAAAAACAGAAGTACTTGTTAAAATGTATCGAATGGCATTTGTTTAAACAACGTATGGGATGGAATTTCTTAACAATTTTAGTAAAGGGGTGTGAACTGCATGTTAGATATTGTTATGCCCTAGAAAAATTAGATGAAAAACTGATATTAAATGGGAATTTAAGGGTAGGTTTTGATGATAATTTGCATTGTTTGGCTCTTTGGTGCCAAATTTGGCGGTGGGAGTGGGATTCGAACCCACGGTACGCTTCCACGTACGCTGGTTTTCAAGACCAGTACTTTAAACCGCTCAGTCATCCCACCTATAAAGAGCATATAGCCCATTCATATTCCTTTGTTAATACTTCCCTTCAATCCGTTTTAATTACACTATATCTTGCGCCTGACGCAGCTGTATGCAACAAAATAAGGGCTAAAGCTTCTCTAAGAGAGATACAATGAAATATTCTTATGTTTGTCTCCTGATTTTGACGTTTTATTGCTACGAAATTTTTGATCTTTGTCTGGCAAGTTCGAAGTTCGAAGATTGGTTGGTAAATGTTAAAAAAGAAGCAGTAAAAAGAGGTATTAAAGAATCTACTGTGAATGAGACTCTAACCGGAATTAAACCAATTCCTCGTGTTATTGAGTTGGATAGAAAACAGCCGGAGTTCACATTGACGTTCAAACAATATCTAAGCCGCGTCGTATCCGAAAACCGGATTAGAAAAGGAAGGAGTAGGATAAAAATTCATGAACGTCTTCTCACAAAAATTTCAAATATATATAAAGTTCAACCGAGGTTCATTGTTGCTCTTTGGGGTATTGAAACTGACTTTGGTCGTATAACTGGTGGATTCCCAGTAATCGCCTCTTTGGCGACATTAGCCCATGATGGAAGGAGAAGCAGTTTTTTTCGTAGAGAATTGATGTTTGCTCTTGAAATTATAGATAAAGGACACATCACAAATGAGTTGATGGTGGGTTCATGGGCGGGCGCAATGGGACAGAATCAATTTATGCCGTCAAGTTTCCACACGTTCGCGGTTGACTATGATAGGGATGGTAAAAAAGACATCTGGAATAATCTTCCAGATATCTTTGCTTCGATTGCCAATTACTTAAAAAAGAGTGGCTGGAGACATGATATTACTTGGGGGCGAGGGGTCGAAATTCCAGAAAATTTTCCAAGAAAATTTATAGGTAAAAAGATTAAAAAGAAATTAGTCGCTTGGCAATCGTTAGGCATCCGGAAATTGGGAGGCAGGAATCTGCCATCAAGAGATTTGTTGGCATCGATCATAAGTCCAGAGAAAACAAGTATTCGGCCAGCATTCTTGGCTTATCATAATTTCAATGTAATTCTGCGGTGGAATAGATCTGATTACTTTGCCGTGGCTGTTGGAACGTTGTCTGATCGAATCCGGCCAAACTAACGATGATTGAAGCGAACAACGGGCGGGGGTTTTGGTTTAACGTGAGCGCACAATCTAATAAATCGTATTTTATTAAGCGGTCAATTATAGGATTTTTATTAATTAGTCTGTGGTTTCTTTCAGGGTGTGCGGAAACAAAATTGATAGCACATACTGCAAAGCAAATTCGGAAATTAAGCGAAACTCCGGCTATAGCTAAACCAATATATAAAGTTGGTAACGCGTACCAAATAAAAGGCGTTTGGTATTACCCAAAAATTGATTATGGATACGATGAAACTGGGGTTGCTTCTTGGTATGGGCCCAAATTTCACAATAAACTTACAGCGAATGGGGAAATTTTTGATCAAAATGAAGTTACTGCAGCCCATCGGACACTACCCATGCCAAGTGTGGTCCGAGTAACTAACCTGGAAAACGGACGCGCTTTAACGGTTAGAATAAATGATAGAGGCCCTTTCGCTCACGGCAGAATAATTGATCTGTCCAGACGATCATCCCAACTACTAGGTTTTGAGAGACAAGGAGTAGCAAAGGTCAGAGTCCAAATTTTGCCCCGAGAAACTCGAAAAGTTGTGAAACTCGCAAAATCAGGAATTGTAGGAGCTATTAGTGCAAAATCTATCTCTGTACCGATTCCAGATGCCATACCGATTCAAGCAGTTGATACGAAATCTCTTGCTCCTATTCCCGGGACGTCTGTTTTGAACGAAACAGGTATGAAGGAAGACAAAGTTATTCATTCTAGAATTTCATCTATCGATTTAATCAAATTGGGAAACTCTTCCAATGTGTTGAATCTGCCGGTTGGAAATAGCCCATTATTCGTCCAGGTTGCTGCTTTTTCTAACATCATGACTGCTCAGAAGCTAAAAAATAAACTAGTGGAGGCAATGTTGACTAAAGTAACTAAAGTAATGGTTGACGGACGTCCTTTGTTTCGAGTGAGAATTGGTCCTTTGAGAGGCATTACTGAAGCGGATTCAGTTCTACAAAGTTTGATTTCGCAAGGTTTTCCTGGAGCGCGGGTTATCGTTGGCCGATGATTATAAATGCCTTAATTAAACCTCGATACAATTATAAAACTGCCCATTAAGATAAGGGGACCATAATTTTAGACAAGGCATGCGCATGAGCACGGATAATAAAAATAAACTCGTAATACAACTCTGTATAATTGCATTCTTTTTCATGACACCGCTGAGTGCATTGGCTATGAAAACGATAGCCAGGGAGGCTTTGTTAGTTGATTTTTCTACAGGGAATGTATTATTTGAAAAAAATGCTGATACTTTGATGCCACCTGCATCAATGAGTAAAATTATGACCACCTACATAGCATTTAACCGCCTTAAATCAGGTCAAATTAAGCTCGAGGATAAAATTCATATTAGCGAAAAAGCTTGGCGAAAAGGCGGATCAAAAATGTTTGTTAAAGTCAATAGTCAAGTCACTCTAAAAGATATTCTTCGTGGTATCATCGTTCAAAGCGGTAACGATGCAGCAATAGCGTTAGCAGAATTTTTGGAGGGGAGTGAAGAAGCATTTGCAGACGTAATGACTCAAAAGGCGTTAGAATTAGGAATGAAAGAAAGTCAGTTTCGTAATTCGACCGGATGGCCGCATAAAGAGCATTTAGTCACTGCACGAGATCTGGCTCAATTGACTTTGGCTACCATTAAAAATTTTCCTGATTTATATGCTTTCTACGCCGAAAAATCATTTACTTATAATAAAATTCGACAAAGCAACAGAAATCCTCTCCTCTATAACATGCGGGGTGCTGATGGCCTGAAAACCGGATACACAAGAGCTGCTGGTTATGGATTAACTGCGTCGGTAAAAAGAGGAAAGCGTCGTTTAATTTTAGTAATAAACGGTTTAAAAAGTGCAAGGGATCGATCAAGGGAAGCACAACGTATCCTCGAATGGGGATTCAGAAACTTCGACAACTATCTTTTGTTTAAGAAAGGTCAAACGGTTGCAAAAGGTGCAGTTTGGCTTGGGGAATATGCAAAAATACCAATGACTTTACAGACTGATCTAATGTTAACGCTAAAACGTTCGGTTAGGAACAATTTAAAGGTTAGTATAAAATACAATGAGCCAATTCCTGCCCCAATTGAAAAAGGAACTAAAATCGGTCTTTTGGTCATTAAAGGGGCATCGGTTTCAGAGATCGAGGCCCCTTTATTAGCAGGCATATCAGTAAAGCGGTTAAGTGCGGTGAAAAGAATTCCAGCTGCCATTCGATATCTCATTTGGGGACCTGAAGAGTGAGGTCATGACTTTAAAATGGGGTAAATTTATTAGCTTGGAAGGAGGAGAGGGCGCAGGAAAGTCTACTCAGGCATCCCTTCTTGCAGAAACTCTCAAAAAAGAAGGAATTACCGTATTTCTGACTAGGGAGCCCGGTGGGTCAATCGGCGGTGAAGAAATCAGGAGATTGCTCGTGTCGGGTGAACCCAACCGATGGGATCCTTTATCCGAATCACTTTTATTATGCGCTGCGCGCCGAGATCATTGGTTTAGGGTTATAAAACCAGAGTTAAGCCGAGGAACCTGGGTGATTTGCGATCGGTTTTTCGATTCCACTTTTGTTTATCAAGGCATTGGACGCGGCGTTCGGCCGTCGGTTTTAATGCAGTTACATAATATAACCTTGGGTTCAATCAAACCCGATTTAACTTTGTTGTTTGATGTACCAGTAGAAGTTGGTTTATCAAGAACTAGATCCCGAGATGTTCTAGTGACCAATAAGGAAACTCGTTTTGAAGAAATGGAATTAGATTTTCACCATAGATTGCGACGTGGTTTTATAGAGCGCGCAGATAAATTTCGGGATAGAATAGTGAAAATAGATGCAAGCAATGATCCGCAAATTATAGCAAACACCTTGCGTGACATTGTTTATACCCGATTTAGTGAAGAATTCGAAAAGTGATGCACGCAAACGTATCTTCACCCCGAAAAACTTTAAGTTTTGTTGGTCATAAGGATGCAGAGGCATCATTAATTAGAGCGTGGAATACCGGGGCCATGCCACATGCTTGGCTGTTTACTGGTATTAAAGGAATTGGCAAAGCGACCCTTGCGTATCGTTTTTCTCGTTTCGTATTAACTCCTAAATTCTATAACCAAACCGATTATTTGTTCCGACTAGAAAGTTTCCGTACGAACCCGGCTAACTTGGACACACCTTTGAAAATGGCTCATGTTGAGCTTGTTAATAACGACAGCCACCCTAACTTAATGGTTGTTGAAAGAACTAAAAATCAACGGACCCTTCAGTTAAGACAGGAAATAGTTTTAGACGATATCAAACCAATAGCTCAGTTCCTTCAGTTAACACCAGGACTAGGAGAATGGAGGATAGTTATCATAGATTCTGTTGATGATTTGAATAGGCATTCAGGTAACGCACTACTTAAATTTCTAGAAGAACCTCCATCCCGTACTATTTTTTTGCTAATAAGCCATAGACCTGGAAAATTATTGCCGACTATACGATCGAGGTGTAGGCAACTTCACCTATATCCACTCGAGGACGGACTAATTCGAAATGTCTTAGCATCAATAGACGATTCTTTGACATCAAGTTCTCTAGAAACTGTGCTGCGTTTGGGAGAGGGAAGTATAGGGAGAGGGATTGAAATTTTGAATCAGAATGGCGTTTCTGTATTAAATGATGTTGTAAGACTGTTTGAAACATTTCCTGAGTTAAATTTTTACCAAATAAATGAATTTAACGAAACTTGGAGCAAAGTAAAAAAAAGTGATATTCACAATGTTTTGGTTCTACGGTTACAATTGGTGTTGTTTTGGTTAGGACAAGGGATGAGAAATTTAGCTGCTAATCGATTACTAAAATCTGAAGTAGTTCAAGGAGAACAGAGAATTTTTGAATCTTTGGTGACTAGATTTGGGTTAGGTGAGGTTTGCGCTCGGTTATCGACTGCTGAGCGAATGTTAGTTAAATATGAGCAAGTTAATCTCGATCCTAAAAACTTAATTAACAGCGTAATTTTGAGTCTTCTAAAATAGTCAGATTTTTCGATTCCCGCTTGATGTAATAGTCGGTGCGCGTTAGGTCTACCGGACACCGAGATTAATCAAGGTAAATAAAGTGGACAGACAATGGCATCCCAGCGTTATTACATTACTACCCCAATCTATTATGTAAATGATGTTCCCCACATTGGACATGCCTATACCACTTTAGCTTGTGATGTAATGGCTAGATTCAAACGATTGGATGGATATGATGTAATGTTTCTGACCGGAACTGATGAGCATGGACAAAAGGTGGAGGATGCGGCAAAAAGCTCGGGGTTAACTCCTTTGGAATTTACGGATAAAGTTTCTAAAAACTTTAAAGATCTCTTGCCAAAATTTAATATATCTAATGATGATTTTATAAGAACGACTGAATTCAGACATATTGAATCGGTTCAAGAAATTTGGCGCATGCTCTTACAGAACGGTCAAATCTATTTAGGTAAATATTCAGGCTGGTATTCAGTCAGAGATGAGGCATTTTTTTCTGAGAGCGAACTGGTTAATGGTTCCGCGCCCACGGGGGCTCCGGTAGAGTGGGTTGAAGAGCCGAGTTATTTTTTCAATCTTTCTAAATGGCAAAATCCATTATTAGAGTTTTATAAAGAAAACCCAGATTTCATAGCCCCAAAAAGCAGAAGAAATGAAGTTATAAGTTTCGTGTCCTCGGGATTAAAAGATCTTTCAATTTCCCGAACCAGCTTTAAATGGGGCGTTCAAGTGCCAGATGATGAAGACCATATAATGTACGTATGGCTGGATGCGTTGACAAATTATATAACAGCAACTGGGTTCCCCAATCAAACATCTGCGTCTTATAGAAAGTTTTGGCCTGCCGACTTGCACATGGTGGGAAAAGATATATTGCGGTTCCACGCCGTTTACTGGCCAGCCTTTTTAATGGCTGCAAATTTACCTCTCCCGAAGCGGGTTTTTGCTCATGGTTGGTGGACCAATGAGGGTCAAAAAATTTCAAAATCTCTTGGAAATGTTATAGATCCAATTAAATTAATCAATTCGTTCGGTCTAGATCAGGTCCGGTATTTTTTGATGCGAGAAGTACCATTTGGTAATGATGGGGATTTTTCAAGGTCTGCCATGGTGAATCGGGCCAATAGTGATCTGGCTAACGATCTAGGTAATTTGGCTCAACGCGTACTTTCATTTGTTCAAAAAAATTGTAAAGGTGTCATACCAAAGCCTTCAGATTTTAAAGATGTAGATAACTTTTTGTTATCATCTGCGAGTAATCTACTTGAACATTTGCGACAGGAATACGACCAGCAAAATTTTCATAAGGCGATCGAGGCCACATGGGGTTTGGTGAGTAATGCAAATAGATATATTGATGATCAGGCGCCATGGGCATTACGAAAGAATGATCCTGTTAGAATGGAAACAGTGCTCTACACATGTTTGGAAACATTACGATTTTTAGGCATCTTGATTCAACCAGTTGTACCAAATTCCGCAAATAAAATACTTGATCAATTAAGCATTTCTCAAAACGAACGTACATTTTTTCATTTGAGTCCTCAGTACCGGCTAACGCCCGGCCAAACACTGCCAAAGCCATCGCCAATCTTTCCTCGCATTGCGATAGATTGATGTATAATAATAAACCCTTCGACACTGGGCCTAATTTAATCGATTCTCATTGTCATTTGAATTTCGATAATTTTGCCGGTGAGCTTGAAAACGTAGTAGCTCGTGCGAGAGATGCTGGAGTAAGGTGTATGTTGACAATTTGCACCAAACTCAGTGAGTTTGAAAAATTAATTGAAATAACGGAATCCTTTGACGAAATATTTTGTTCGGTTGGTGTTCACCCTCACGAGGTAGTGACAGAAGGAATCCCAGAATTAAAAAAATTAATAGAATTTACCCAACACCCAAAAGTTGTAGGTGTGGGAGAAACCGGATTAGATTATTTTTATGATAATTCTCCTAAAGACCTGCAGCGGGAGAGTTTCAAACTGCATATACGAGCGGCACAGGAAACTAATTTACCCGTGATAGTTCATAGCCGTGATGCCGATCAGGACACAGGTGACATCCTAGAAAGTTTCTATAATCAAAAGTCTTTCTTAGGGGTGTTGCATTGTTTTACAGCAGGTGCAGGGTTAGCTTGGCGCGCCATTGATTTAGGGTTGTATATCTCCTTGTCTGGAATTATTACCTTTAATAATGCTACAGGTTTACGGGAGATAGTTAAGTCGCTACCTTTAGACCGTCTTCTTGTTGAGACTGATTCTCCATATCTAGCACCTGTCCCCATGAGAGGAAAACGGAATGAACCCGCTTTTGTGCGGTATACTAATTATCGACTAGCTGAATGTTTGTCTCGTGGGGAATTGGAAATCTCAGATATAACTACACAAAATTTTTTTAATCTCTTTAAAAAAGTACCGGAAGCAGGTTCCCCTTATGCTAGGAATGCACTGTGAGAATCACTATTTTAGGATGTGGATCTTCTGTTGGTGTTCCTGTTCTTGGAAATGAATGGGGACAGTGTGATCCCAGTGAACCGAAAAATAGGCGTAGACGTTGCTCAATATTAATAGAGAATAGAGGGTTTGTTCTTTTAGTTGATACATCGCCAGACCTTAGAGAACAATTATTGGATGCAGATGTTAAACGTATTGATGCGGTGCTTTTTACTCACAGCCATGCTGACCATACTCATGGATTAGATGATTTACGGCCTATGTTTTGGCGGATGGGACAACCTATTGATGTTTATGGAGATAGAAGAACTTTAGAACGATTAGGAAATAGGTTTGGGTACATGTTTGAAAAAACAGACATTAGCCCATCCTATTTTAGGGTTCCATTAGAGGCTCATGAAATTACGCTGAACTCAATTAATCTTGGTGGGATGACTATTCAGCCGGTACTTCAAAATCATGGAGTTAGCGGAGATAGTTTGGGATTCATTTTTGACCAGAAATTTGCTTATTCCACGGATGTTGCCCATATGACCGATTTTGAGCTATCCCAGTTGATTGGAATAGATGTATGGGTGGTTGATTGTTTGCGTGAGCGTGAATCTCAAGCGCATTCCCACCTAGGGCGGACCTTGGCGTGGATTAAAAAAGTAAAACCCACTCGCGCTTATTTTACCCATATGACAAGCGATATTGATTATGTGACTATGTTGGCTAAACTTCCCAAAGGTATTGAACCTGCTTACGATGGATTGGTTATTGAAATTTAAAATAGTTCCTTTGAAGTGAAAAGGAAAATAAATTGATAGATAAAGATTTCTTAAAAGGTCTTGCCCTAGAGCATGAACATAATTTGTTGAGTAGGAAAGAGGCTCATGAGTTTTTGAAGGAATTAATGGAATTATGTAATTCTCATGGTGTGCTATTACGAACCACGGATCAAAATCTTTCGCTTAGTAAAGTGTTTGGGGAACCAAAAATTAAAAGCAAGTTTAAAGCAGTGGTTCGGCGTGATGGTATGTGTGTAGGTGCAAAAATTGAGCTTGTTTAATTTAGTTGATAATAACAGCAGTTATTTCCCATAATATATGTTATGCGACTTTTGTATCAGTTAGATAACCATAAATTTGTAATAATTTTAAATGTTGAAACATTAAAAAGTGCCAAACAAACAAAACACTCCTAAACTTCCCTCTCCCGTTAACCGAACAGGAAAAACTAATTTAATCGAAAGACTAATCACCATTATGGCATCTCTTCGGGACCCAGATAAAGGGGAAAGCTGGGACCTTAATCAAACATTCGAGACAATAGCACCCTACACAATAGAAGAAGCATATGAGGTTGCTAGTGCTATTCATCAAAAAAATTATCAAAATTTAATGGAAGAACTGGGTGATTTACTGCTTCAGGTTGTTTACTATAGTCAAATAGCAAAGGAAAATGGTCTTTTTACTTTTGATCATGTCGTGGAATCATTGACAAAAAAGATAATCGAACGACATTCCGATATTTTTTCTCCTTCCCAATCAAGTAATGCATACGATCCAACCAAAGCTTGGGAGAGTTACAAAGAGGAAGAACGAAAAATAAAGGGAAAGAAAGAAGGTAGAACAATAAGTACTTTAGATGATATCTGTACGCATTATCCCGCCCTACTCCGGGCGATAAAATTACAAACACGAACGGCAAATGCAGGGTTTGATTGGAAAAATATCGATGATGTTTTCGAAAAAATAGATGAGGAAATCAAAGAATTGCAGTATGAAATTAGGAAATCTGGAAATTGCCGATCTGCTGTGGAAGAAGAAATTGGGGATTTAATCTTCACATGTGCAAATTTAGCTAGAAAACTAGATATCGATCCAGAGCTAGCCGTTCATCGCACAAATCAAAAATTTGAAAATCGGTTTCGTATAGTTGAACAACTTCTATTAACTGAGCTTGGTAAGACCCCAAAAGAAGCTACTTTAGAAGAAATGGAAGACCGTTGGCAACGATCAAAAATCCAAGACAAACTATAATTCGTGATAATATTTAATTATTTTTTTAAAAGATAAAAAGCATTTATTTGGAGCAATAATGCCAGCAAAGATTTTCATAGACGGTGATATTGGAACCACAGGACTAGAAATACGAAATCGTTTGTCCAATAGGACAGATATAACATTAATGACTCTTCCAAAGTCTGATCGAAAGGATCTAGATGCCAGACGTCGTGCATTAAATTCTTGTGATATTGGGTTGCTGTGTTTACCAGATTCGGCTGCGCAAGAAGCGGTTAACCTAATCGAAAATGACCATACGCGTGTGATTGATGCGTCGACCGCCCATAGAATAGATAATGATTGGGTTTATGGTTTTCCGGAGATGACTTTAGGACATAGAGAACTGATAGCATGTTCAAAAAGAGTATCAAATCCCGGATGTTATCCGACTGGTGTTATAGCATTGATAAGACCGTTAATAGAGGCTGGTATTTTACCCTCAAGTTACCCATTTACAATAAATGCTGTGTCTGGATATTCTGGTGGAGGAAAGAGTTTAATTTCAAGATTCGAACAGCAACATTTTAGCGAACAACCCACATTTTATTCATATGGCATGGCCCTTAATCATAAACATTTACCTGAAATGAAAAAACATGCTCTTTTAGATTTGGCGCCCTTATTCTCCCCATCTGTAGGTAAGTATTTTAGAGGAATGCTTGTGCAAATTCCTTTGCTACTTTGGAGCATACCCGGAATCCCCAAAATATCTGACATTCATAATGTTTTGAACAAATATTATGAAAACGAAATTTTTATTTCTGTTTCTCCTTTTTCCAATGACCATACTGAAATCGAATTAAATCCAGAATTAATGAATTTAACAAATAAAATGCATATAGAAATTTTTGGAAGAGAGGATACGCAACAATGCATTTTAACAGCTATATTCGATAATTTAGGCAAAGGTGCAGCAGGCGCCGCAATTCAATCCATGAATCTTATGTTAGGATTCGAACCGGACACAGGACTAAAGGAGGGTGCTTAAAAAAGTATCTTGCGGCTTTTTTAAAGCGTTATTCATTAAAAAGAACAGCGTGGAGTTGTTCCCAGTAACATTTATTAGGTGCTGCTAATAAACCGCCATTCAGTTCTCTGGGGTCATATTGTCTTCCATCGAAGCGTGCATGATAGCCGCCTGATTCTGTAAAAATTAAAGAACCTGCTGCATGATCCCAAGGCATATTTTTGACATACATTGTAAATTGAGATTCATTGGTTACTAATTCTAAATACTCGTGGCCAGCACATCCGTGGCTGTAGAAACGTTTTAGAGATCGCCGAGCTCGTTGTCTCATTTTCTCTTTTAATCCCGAATCTAAAAACCTAAAATTCAATACTCCAAGCATTTCAGTGAGGGGTTTTTCAGAATTCACAGATAAACGTCTTTCATAAGAAGTGTCATAATTCCCCAACCAAGCACCACCTCCTCTCTCAGCAGCAGCCCATTTCCTTCCAAGCGGATCTAAAATAACTCCAAGTTGAATTTCTTGTTTATAAACCAAGGCAACCATTACACAAAAATACCTTTTTCCCTTCGCAAAATTGTTGGTTCCGTCTACAGGATCGATTACCCATATTGCTGAATCACTGCAGAGCAATTCAATTAGTTTAGGCTCTTTAGATATTCCTTCTTCACCAATGACTAAAGACCCATTGATGAGGTTTTTTAATAAGATTGCCATTTGCCGTTCGGACTCAAGATCAGCTATAGTTACCAAGTCCTTCGGCCCCGTTTTTTCAAAAATATCGGCATGATTAAGATTTTTGAACCTTGGCAATATCAAATCATCTGCGGTGCTGCGCATGATTTGTATCACGGATTCTATTATATTATTTCGAAGCATTGAAATCATCTTGGTTGAAAAATGGGCGCACCTTGTTGGTGCGCCCCTATTCCACGTCGGTATTACACTGTACTGGTGAAAGAATAAATTTTAGAATCCCATATCACCCATACCGCCCATGCCGCCCATGCCGCCCATGCCGCCCATGCCACCCATATCAGGCATGCCACCGCCACCAGCAGGTTTATCTTCCGGTGCATCAGCAACCATTGCCTCAGTCGTGATCAGCAAGCCACCAATCGAACAAGCATCTTGTAAAGCAGTACGAACAACTTTTGTTGGATCCATTATTCCAGAATTGATCATATCGACGTACTTACCCGTTTGGGCGTCAAATCCGATTTTAGAATTTTTTCCGTCCAAAAGTTTACCCACGACGATGGATCCATCAGCACCGGCGTTTTCCGCTATTTGACGAATTGGCGCCTGAAGAGCTCGTCGAACAATATCGATTCCCACACGTTGATCGTCATTTTTTGGTTGAAGGGAGTTTAAGGCTTTCCCAGCGTAAAGGAGGGCTGCTCCTCCTCCTGCGACAATACCTTCTTCCACGGCAGCTTTTGTAGCATTCATGGCATCATCAACCCGGTCTTTGCGTTCTTTAACTTCTACTTCTGTGCCACCTCCCACTCTTATTACTGCGACACCTCCGGCTAGTTTTGCAAGCCGTTCTTGAAGTTTTTCGCGGTCATAATCTGAAGTGGTTTCTTCAATTTGGGCCCTAATTTGATTACATCTACCTTGGATGCTCCGGTTTTTGCCGGCCCCATCAACGATGGTGCTTTCTTCCTTGGTAATAGAGACACGCTTACATGAACCTAACATGTCAAGTGTGACGCTCTCTAACTCAATCCCAAGGTCTTCGGAAATCATCTGGCCATTGGTAAGAATTGCAATATCTTCCAACATGGCTTTTCTACGATCTCCAAATCCGGGAGCCTTTACTGCGGCAACCTTTAATCCACCCCTAAGTTTGTTTACAACCAACGTAGCTAAGGCTTCTCCCTCGACATCTTCTGCGATTATCAGCAAAGGACGTCCAGATTTTGCCGCAGCTTCTAATACAGGAAGCATTGCTTGCAAGTTAGAAAGTTTCTTTTCGTGGATTAAAATATATGGATTTTCCATCTCGCAGATCATTTTTTCGGCGTTAGTAATGAAATAAGGAGATAAATAACCTCTATCGAATTGCATTCCTTC
>CAZADS010000009.1:0-64257 GCA_964483985.1 uncultured Thalassobaculaceae bacterium | reverse complement strand
CAAGGGGACCGCTCTGTAGCCTATAAGTGGCTAAAGTTTTCCCTTCCCTTTTGAGAACACTGGAAGTTGCCTGAATAATATCATCAACGGGAATACTATCTGGGTCATTATGACCACCTATAAAATTGTATTTAGGGAACCCGTTCCAAGGCAATGCTGATGCCGGCAAGTCAGAACGAAGTATTTCATTAAAATTCAGATCCCTGGGCACAGCTCAAGTCCTTTTTAATCAATCAATCTTAAAGATTAAATTCCAGATTTGATGTTAGAGTTCAGTTCTTTACAATTCTTGGAATAATCAACAATTTGACTTAATAATAAAAATAACTATTCGAACAATTGGTTTTATTTATGTCAAATAATATGTATCCGCTCCACAATATTCGTATCCTTGATCTAACTCAAATTTATAATGGACCCTACGCCACTTTTCTAATGGGGATGGCCGGTGCGGACGTAATAAAAATAGAACCGCCAGGCGGCGAGCACTTGCGGAAACGCAATGCAAGAGGTGGCGCTTTATTTCCTTTTCAAATGCTTAATCCTAACAAACGAAGTATTTGTCTCAACTTAAAAGATTCAAATGAAAAATCAATATTCCTGGAACTAGTAGAAACTGCCGATATCGTAGTAGAAAATTTCTCTCCCGGTGTTGTCGATAAACTTGGCGTAGGTTACCAAAGTTTGAAAGCGATAAAGCCAAATTTAATTTATGCTTCCGGAAGCGGTTACGGTCAGGATGGACCATATCGTAATTATCAAGCTATGGATATAGCCGTTCAAGCAATGGCTGGCATAATGAGCGCTACAGGTTTCGCCGAAAACCCACCTGTTAAATCGGGTGTCGCCCTTTGTGATTTTTTTGCTGGAATTCACCTTTACGCCGGAGTAGTTACAGCTCTCGTTAAACGAGAGCGTACAGGAAAAGGGTCATTCGTAGACGTCTCAATGCAAGAGTCAGTCTTTCCATCATTTGCCTCCAATCTCGGTCTCTTGTTCGATAATGACTTGGAGGAAACACCGGACCGTGTAGGGAACCTGCATGGCGGTTTATCCATTGCGCCTTATGGAGTTTATCCCGCAAAAGATGGATACACGTCGATCATATGTAATAATGATCGTCACTGGGAATGCTTGCTAGACGCAATGGGAAAATCGCATTTGAAAAACGAACCTAAGTTGAAAACCATGGCTTCTCGCTTAGAAAACTTAGACCTTGTAACCGAAGAGATTTCAAATTGGTCCTGTAATTTAAGCCGTTCCGAGATTATGAAAACCCTTAATCAAGCGCGCGTTCCATGCGGATCCGTAAACAATCTTCGTGAGGTTATCGCAGACGAAAATTTGCATGCACGTGGGATGATACGTTGGGCTTCCGGCGCTGATGGACGCAAAACAATTATTTCGGCTAGCCCTATACACATCGATGGAATAAACAAAGTCCCCTATCGAGCGCCACCAGCACTTGATGCTAACAGAGTCGAAATACTTAGTGAGCTAAAAGCATGGCAGTCTAAAACTTTGAGGAATCCTAAAGCCTAAAGCAGTCTTTTAAATAACTATTGGAGACTTTTCCTAGAGTATCAGGGAAATCACTAAAACGTAATCTCTTTTCTGAGTATCTAACCTGCACGATATTGTATAATGCTAGCGACGCTCCCAAATTCGTACCGGTCAGGCAATTGTGGTCGACGGGGCAGAGTATTTTTTGTAATTCTATATTAAGTAACATCCGATTTTGAAAGTAAGTTATGAAACAACAAACTCAAATTCAACTCTCCAGAAGAATTTTAGCACATCTGGAAGCCAAAACTACCGATCTTTCAAACTCGATCATGTTTAACGATGTTACAGCTTTCACTTGCCCTTATCGACTGGAAAAAGAATGGAACCAACTTTTTGCCAATTATCCTCAATATCTTGGCCTATCGAACCAAATTCCCAACTCTGGCGATTATTTAACTAATAATGACCTAAATAAACCACTACTCATTACCCGCGACCAGACAGGACGAGCTAGAGCATTTTTGAACGTGTGCCGTCACCGAGGGGCACGATTAACCAACGGATTTGGAAATTCCCGCCAAGGCTTCTCGTGTCCTTATCACGCTTGGCGCTACGACATCGCTGGTCAGCTAATAGCTATCCCAGACGCTAAATCCTTTCCAGGAATAGAAAAAGATCAATACGGCTTAATGGAACTACCCTTAGCAGAAAAATACGGTATGATTTTTGTCTTGCCCGACCAAGATGGATCCATTGACTTAGAGTCTATTTTTGGGGGACTTAATGAAGAGCTAGCTAGTTATAATTTTGCAAACTACCACCATTATAAAACCCATAGTTTCCGTTGGAAGCTAAACTGGAAAATTGCCGTGGACACCTTTTTAGAACCGTATCACTTTCCAGCCTTGCACAAAGATACCGTAGGCCCTATTTTTTTTCCCAACCTTTGTGTTGTAGATACGTTCGGACGTAACTTAAGAGAAGTTTTGCCAAGGCGTGGCATTATTGCCATGCGAAATCAGCCAGAGCACTATTGGAATCTTATTGAACATTCCGCTATAATTTACGTAATTTTCCCTAACGTTGTTATTGTTGTCCAAATCGACCATTATGAAATTTGGAGAATTTACCCCGCAGATAAGCGAGTGGACGAGTCCATAATATATTTGGAATTTTATATACCTAAACCAGCAGAAACTATACAGGCAAATGAGCATTGGCGTAAAAACTTAGAGCTAACTTTACGAACGGTAGAATTAGAGGACTTTCCAGCGGGCGAAAGTATTCAATCTGGATTATTATCGGGTGGTCAAAAAAATATTGTTTATGGAAGAAATGAACTAGCTCTACAGTTTTTCGAATCCACAGTGGCTGAGACAATCGGATCAAAATCCACCATTGTTGTATAAATGACGAAAAATTAAGGAATCAATTTATGACAGTTACCCATGACTATAGTGGCCGAACGGCAATCATAACTGGAGGTGCTCGCGGGATCGGCTTGGCTACCGCTCAAAGACTACATGCAAGCGGTGCCAAAATTTCACTCTGGGACATGGATGGAGATCGACTGGCGGAAGTTAAAGGACGGTTTGCAAATAATGTCGATATACAAATTGTCGATATTTCTCAATGGAACTCGGTAGAACTTGCGGCCAAAGCGAGTCACGATGCAATGGGGAAATTAGATATTTTAATTAATAGTGCTGGGGTCGCCGGCCCAAATTTCAAAACCTGGAACTATCCTGTAGACGAATGGATGAAAGTAATTGATATAGACTTAAACGGTACATTTTTATGCTGTCGAGCAGTTATACCCTACATGCAAAATGGGAATTATGGGCGAATCGTAAACATAGCTTCAATTGCCGGAAAGGAAGGAAATCCAAACGCCTCTCCCTACAGTGCAGCCAAAGCTGGGGTCATTGGGCTAACTAAGTCGTTAGGTAAAGAACTTGCTGATACTTCAATAACTGTCAATTGCATTACCCCAGCAGCCGTCCGGACCGAGATTTTCGACCAAATCAGCCAACAACACATAGACTTTATGCTATCCAAAATACCGATCGGTCGTTTTGGATTGGTGGAAGAAATTGCTTCGCTGATAGCATGGTTAACATCGGAAGAATGTTCGTTCAGTACCGGTGCCGTCTTTGATATTTCTGGCGGGCGCGCTACTTATTAAAACCATACCTTAAGTCAATTTTATATTGAATTAAATAAGTGGGAAGATCAAACTGGTTCACAGTACTATGTGAATTTTTATGATTTACTCTTCTACGTGGACTATAAACACAATGAGCGATGAAGCAGCTGTGTTATTCACAAATGACGCTTTTTATAATGCCTTCGCAACCCGTGACTTAAAAGCACTAGATGCTCTTTGGTCGCGAAATATACCTACCGTTTGTGTGCATCCTGGTTGGCCACCACTGTATGGAAGAGATTCGATAATGCAAAGCTGGGCCACTATTTTTGCAGGTCCTAACTCTCCCAATATATCCTGCCAATATGCAAGAGCTCATTTTTTATCTCGGGAATTTTGCTATGTCACCTGTTACGAATTGCTAACCACCAGTGCGCTTGTGGCTACAAATTTGTTTGTCAAAGAAGCTAATAGTTGGCAACTTATCCATCACCACGCTTCCCCTTCCGCACGTCCACCTGAAAACAGCAATGTTTCCAAACTCCAATAGAAATTGTGAATGAAGAGTTAGATACTGTTAAAGATACACCATCTTCCATGGCTACTAGGAGCAGTTGAAAATGGCAGGAGATGAAACTCTAATAAGCAAGACCGCTTTAGAAATTGTCCGTTTACTGAAATGTGAAGATATTTCTCCCCTAGACTTATTGGATACTCTGGAAGATAGGATAGGAAAAGTTGACAAACATGTAAATTCACTTCCAACCTTGTGTTTTGATAGGGCCAGGGATCACGCCAAATCACTTATGAAACGCTCTGTAGAGGATCGCGGACTGTTAGCGGGTTTTCCGGTGGCAATTAAAGACCTCGATCCTGTCGCGGGCGTCCGAACAACTTGGGGATCGCCTATTTATAAGGATTTCGTCCCCAAACGCTCGGACTGCCTGGTGGAAATTCTCGAAGAAAACGGTGGTATCGTTTATGCGAAATCTAATACTCCTGAATTCGGTGCTGGGGCAAACACATTTAATGAAGTTTTTGGAGCTACACGAAACCCTTGGGACGTCTCGAAAAGCTGTGCCGGTTCCTCAGGAGGATCAGCCGTGGCGTTAGCTACCGGGCAAGCGTGGCTTGCCACTGGTAGTGACCTAGGCGGGTCACTGAGAAACCCTGCCAGCTTCTGTTCTGTGGTTGGTTTCAGGCCAAGTCCGGGCCGCGTTGCCCATGGGGCGAGCGGTTTGGGTTCTTATCCTGATAACCTTTTAAGTATTCCAGGTCAGCCATTTAGTGTGGCGGGCCCGATGGCGCGTAATGTACCGGACGTAGCTTTGCTTTTAGATGCAATGGTAGGGCACCATCCCGGTGACCCTATTTCCTTACCTAAGACACAGGACGATTATAGCCGCGCAATTAATAGCCGCAATAAACCCAGAAAAGTAGCGTTTTCATCCGACTTAGGCGTCACTCCTGTTGACCCAGAAATTAAAGAAATTTGTTCAACAGCAGCCAAAAATTTCGAGGAACTAGGTTGCATTGTTGAGGAAGCGCATCCTGATTTCCACGATGTTCAGGATATTTTTCAGACATGGCGGGCCATCTCGTTTTATGTCAGCAAAAAATCGTTGTTAGAAAAGAACCGAAGCGACCTAAAACCCGAGGTCATTTGGAATATAGAAAGAGCAGGCGGATTAACTATAGATGATTTTGCCCGAGTTGAGATTGCCAGAAGTAAATATATAGCAAGAGCGGCAGCTTTTTTTGATGAATATGACATCCTAATTTGCCCAGCGACTGTCGTTCCACCTTATCCCATCGAAGAGCGGTTTGTCGCTGAATTAGGGGAGCACAAGTTTTCAAACTATGTTGAATGGTTGACCATTGCATATGCAATCACTCTAACTGGTCATCCAGCAATGAGTGTGCCGGCTGGATTTACAAATTCGAATTTGCCTGTCGGACTACAATTAGTCGGGGGACCTAGAGGCGAAGCCAGTTTACTTTCCGCTGCAAATCTTTACGAAGAAACAACCGGATTAAGGGATCTTGTACCAATAGACCCCCAAGCATCAAAGGAACAATAATTCTCATCTTATAGTAGTAGGAGACCAGAGATGGCTATTTTACTTGACAAAGTATCGCGCAAGGAGGCGATGAAAGAACTTAGAGACTGGGAAGAAGTAAAAGGCCGGAACGCGATCTTTCGCGTTTTCGAATTTAATAATTTCATCGAAGCATTTGCTTTTATGACATGTTCAGCTTTGTTAGCTGAGAAAATAAACCATCACCCCGAATGGTTTAACGTTTACAACCGCGTAGAGGTCACACTATCCACCCATGAAGCTGGTGGGGTTACTGAACTAGATATTAAAATGGCATCCTTTATGAACGACTTTAAAATCTAGTGTTGATTTTCGTCCAAAGAATAACCAGCGCTTCGAACCGTCCTTAAAAGTTCCCTACCTCCGTTAGCATTTAATACTTTTCGCAATCTCCTAATATGAACGTCTACTGTTCTTGGTTCCACAAAAACGTCGCTGCCCCAAACCCTACCAAGTAATTGTTCTCTTGAAAAAACGTAACCGGGTCGGTCTAAAAGAGTCTCTAAAAGCCTAAAACACTTTGGGCTAAGATGCAAAGAATTACCGTCACGTGTTACACGGTATGCGTCCGTATCGATAACAATACCGGCGTACTCTTTAACAATAGAGGAACCATAAATATCACTTCGTCTTAGTAACGCCTTAGCCCGCGCAATCATTTCACGGGGGGAATATGGTTTTACAATATAGTCGTCCGCACCCGCCTCCAAGCCAAGGATTCGATCACCCTCCTCTCCTCTAGCGGTTAACATTATCACAGGCAAATGGCGAGTATCCTTTCTTCGCCGCAGCGTTCTACAAATTTCAATACCAGACCTTTCTGGCAGCATCCAATCTACAATAGCGAGATCCGGAAGTTCCATATCTATTTGACTAAGCGCCTCTTCCCCAGTGAGGGCAACTGCGGTACGAAAACCGGCTTTATCTAAATTATAACAGAGCATTTCTGCCAACGGAGATTCATCTTCAACAATAAGTATTAAAGGTGCGATGCTTCGGTCCATTTTTCTATCCTATACGCCGCATAACGTAATCACTAGTGCGTTCATCTTGAGCAGTTTCAAAAAGATTTTCTGTATCGCCATGCTCAATGATTCGGATCAACTGAAAGTAAGCAGTTTTGTCTGAAAACCGTCGAGCTTGTTGCATAGAGTAAGTAACAATCACTATTGTGTATTGTGCTTTTAATTCTGTGATCAGCTCTCCAATACGAGCCGTTGCAATGGGATCTAGAGCGGAGCAGGATTCATCCATTAAGATTACTTCAGGACGGACAGCAATGGAGTGAGCAATGCAAAGTCGCTGCTGCTGCCCACGCGAAAAACTAGTTCCTGACATATCCAATCGGTCACGAACTTCATCAAGTAGGTCTGTTCGTTCTAAACCTCCAAGTACTATTCCATTTAACTCCTCTTTATCTTTTGCTATCCTGTGGAATTTTGGAAATGGATTGGGTTTTTGAAAAACCGTAGCGATCCGAGTTCGAAGTTGAGCAACATCCAGGCCCCGTCCGTAAATATCTCCTCCGTCGAGAAAAACAGCGTCTTCTACACTACAATTTTCGATAGTGTCATTCATTCGATTTAAAGATCGAATAAAAGTGGATTTACCGCACCCCGAGGGCACTATAAGCGAGGTAACCTCGTTTCCGTAGATGTTGAGGGCTACATCATGAAGGGCTGGAGCGCCAGAATAAAATACTTCTAGATTTCGTGTTGCCATTTTCGATACAACATCTTTTCTTAGTAGCCTTCTTTTGGCCCAACCGGCAAGCTAACAGTAAACGAGGTTGTTTTTCCCAAAGTACTTTCTATTTCTAAATGACCTCTGTGGCGAGCTACAATATGTTTGACAATTGCTAAACCAAGGCCTGTCCCGCCCATTGTTCTAGACCGCCCTTTATGAACCCGATAAAACCGTTCAGTAAGCCTAGGTAATTCTTCAGCTGCTATTCCGTCACCTTCATTTACTACTGAGACCATGAGAACCTGATCAACTTTACCATCAATTTCGAAACCTACATCTACTAAAATCTGAATGGCCCGGCCCGCAAGGCCATAATTTATCGCATTAGCTATTAAATTTTGAAAAACTTGTGTTAATTCATCTTGATCACCCAATACGGGAGGCACTTGGTCTGGCAGTCTAATTTCTATTTCCATATCTCTTTCTTTTGCTCGCACAGATAATATATTTGCAACCTGGTCTAACAAAGGAGGAATTTCAATTCTATCCTCTGGTTGGATATGTTCGTCAGTTTCCACTTTAGATAAAGTCAACAAATCGTCTATTAAGCGCGTCATTCTCTGAGCTTCAGATTCCATAATCGCAAGGAACCGTTCCCTGGCCACTTCGTCCTCTCGGGCGGGACCACGAAGGGTTTCCACAAAGCCCAAAAGTGCTGATAAAGGCGAACGGAGCTCGTGACTCACATTTGCTACAAAATCCGCACGAACCTGTGCCGTGATTTTTGATTCCGTTATATCCTGAAACACCATTAAAACCCAAGCTGGACCAGGGGTTTTTAGATCGGGTAATCTCCAAATATTCACGCCAAAATGACGAGCAATCGGATAATCAAGAAAAATCTCCCTTGATGAACCTGGGGCGCCACCGAGCGTCGCATCAACTGCAATCATTAAATCCAAGTTATCGATTAAGTTTTCTAACCGGGTCCACAGGATATTTTCATCAATTTGGTTTTGTTCCCCAGTAACTGGAAAATGTTTTGCTGCACGGTTAAAACCAACCACACGGTGTTCTGAATCAATGAGAAGAACGGGATTAGGCAACCCATCCAGCATACTTATATCAAAACCAAGTTTTCTATTTTCTTGAGAAGCAGAAAGTTTAAGCATACCAATTCCAAAATTACCTTTTTGATTCCCGTCACACCTCCATTACTACAAGATTACTTAAGAAGCAAAAACTTGACTAGGTTTTCATACCGACTCCGCGTATTCTGGGCAGCATCATGAAAAGTCCCATTTTGAATATTAAATTCAAAGCTGGCAGTGTCTGGTTGGCTGGTGCAGGGCCCGGTGATCCGGGACTGGTAACTTTACAAACTTGGCATGCAATACAACATGCCGATATAATTGTTTACGACGCCCTGGTAAGTGCAGAAATCTTAAAAATAGCTCCCGAAAAAACGACGAAAGAGTACGCTGGTAAACGAGGAGGGAAACCATCGGTTCATCAAGCTGACATTTCCTTGCGATTGATTCAATTAGCTAGAAAAAATTTACGCGTATTGCGTTTGAAAGGGGGTGATCCGCTTGTATTTGGGCGCGGAGGGGAAGAAGCACTCGCCCTAGTTAAGGCTGGTATTCCCTTTCGTATTCTACCCGGCCTAACAGCTGGTATCGGGGGCCTAGCCTATGCTGGAATTCCATTAACCCATCGCGATACTAATCATGCAGTCACACTAGTAACCGGCCATGATGCCACCGGCAGGGTCGCAAATTTAAATTGGCGCGCACTAAGTGAAAGTGCCCCTGTATTAGTCATATATATGGCACTTAAACATATTAAAATAATAGCCGTAGAACTAATCAAAGCCGGCCGTTTACCAGATGAACCAGTAGCTGTCATTACCAACGCATCAACACCCAAGCAAAGAGTATTGGAAACATCTCTCCAGAAATGTCATGAAGACATTCTGTCAGGTAATTTCAAACCGCCTGCAATTATAGTTGTTGGTCAAACCGTTCAGCTGCGCAAAGGACTTGATTGGTTGGGAGCGTCACAAGGTCGTGAATTAGACCCAGACCCATTATCACTTTCCTCCTATAAAGAAACTGGGTAAAGCGAGTTATGCATCTAGCCCCCGGGGTACTAATCTCGAGCCCTACCTCAGGATCCGGAAAAACAATTATAAGCCTCGGATTGATAAGAGCGATGCTGAATGCTGGTTTAAAAGTAGGTTCGGCAAAAGTGGGACCCGACTATATCGACCCTCGTTTTCACGAAGCAGCTAGCAACCGAAGATCTTATAATTTAGACGGTTGGTCGATGCGACCTGAAACACTTAGTTTTTTAACAACTAAACTAGCCACCAACCTAGATATTTTAATTGTGGAAGGAGCAATGGGTCTGTTTGATGGTGCTATCCGTATCGGAAATCTAGACGACGGATCAAGCGCTTGTTTAGCTGAACGAATGAATTGGCCTGTCATTCTTGTGATTGACGCTAGTTCTCAAGCACAATCTGTCGCCGCAATAGCCACCGGATTCCGCGATTTTCGACCTAAATTGAATTTTGGTGGCGTCATATTAAACCGAGTTGCAAGCAGCCGCCATGAACATCTCCTGACGTCCTCCTTAAAAAATGCCGAAATTAAAGTCTTAGGTATTGTACCCCGTACACCAGATCTTAAACTACCTTCACGTCATCTAGGCCTAATTCAAGCCACCGAACATAGCAATATAAATCAATTTATTCAAAAAGCCGCCCATATCATCGATGAGAATTTAGACATTCAAGTGATACTTGGATTGGCCTCGCCCACCCATATAAAATCTGCCGCGACACCCAAGGCATTATTACCTCTTGGTCAACGAATAGCACTAGCAAATGATCCTGCTTTTGGGTTTTCTTATCATCATATTATCGAAGGTTGGCGGTCCCTCAACGCTGAAATTCTTCCATTTTCGCCGTTGGCCAATCAAGCGCCGCCAGAATCATGTGACGCAATTTTCCTGCCTGGGGGCTATCCCGAGCTGAATGCCGGCCTCTTATCAACGAACACAAACTTTTTTAATGGTTTAAAGATAGCTGCCAACAAAGGAAAGGTTATTTATGGAGAATGTGGTGGTTATATGGCTTTGGGAAGATCCCTTACCGACATCAATGGCACAGTCTATCCTATGGCGGGTATCCTCGGACTCGAAACAACCTTTCGGAATCGTAAACCCACTATAGGATATCGGGTTGCAGAAACGTTATCGCAAACACCATTTGGACCAAAACATATCCGCGTAAGAGGACATGAATTTCATTATGCCCAAGTGGTTTCTGAGGTTAATGGCGATAAATTTTTCAAAATGGAAGATGCTGAAGGGCAGCATGTTTCGAGCTCAGGATTAAGAAGTGGCTCGGTCTTTGGATCGTTTTTACACATCGTTGATTTATGTGAAAGCTAAGCTAAAAACTGCATTTTAAGGACAATTTAGTCCGTGAAGTCTAAATTCGATTTATTTATCACCATCATTGCCAGTCTCAGGGAGAGGTATACCAAATAACTCAAGATGATGATCCACAAGTTTGAACCCTAGGTCGCGAGCTACCTTTATTTTGAGTAACTCAAGTTCTTCATCATAAAATTCGATTATTTCGCCTGTTCGAACGTTAATTAAATGTTCATGGTGGTCTTCTTCATTTTCCACACCCTCGTAGCGCGCCCGGCCATCCCCAAAATCCCGCTTGGTAACAATGTTAGTATCTTCAAATAACCTCATTGTACGGTAAACCGTCGCTATAGAAATTGAAGGATCAGACTCTCGTACTCTAAGATGTAAACTTTCCACATCAGGGTGGTCAGTAGCCTCCGAAAGTACTCTCGCAATCACTCGCCGGGGCTCTGTCATTTTTAGCCCCTTTTTTATACAAAGCTTCTCTATTCTTGTTTCTATATCGCTCTGCGTCATGCTGATTAACCTCAGCGGTCGTTATTATATCTTTATAATCATAAATCCATTGCAAAGCAAAGACGAATCCGGAAAAACGAACTTTCCACCGCAGTGGAGGTTAATCTACGGCATTTCGGACTTGCGCACAGCCAATTAAGACCTTAGTAAATCTTATTCATAAAGCCCAGCCGCAGTAGCTCAGCTGGTAGAGCAACGCATTCGTAATGCGTGGGTCGGGGGTTCAAGTCCCTCCTGCGGCACCAAAGCCCAAATTCGGTAAATTCCACGCTATAATTCTAACGTGCCCCATTCCAATAAGCTCTAGCGTTTGTTAGACAAAATATTAAATATTGGAAACAACAGGACGAAAAGAATAGCAGATGTTGCCACAATTGACGGCCCAGATGGTGTATCAAATTCTAGCGAAACGCAAAGTCCTCCAATCACTGCAAGAATTCCGAAAAAGGACGCTGCAATAGCCATTGCCTCTGGTGAACGCGCTAGTTGCCTTGCCGTAGCTGCCGGTATTATTAACAGAGAGGTGATAAGAAGTAATCCAACTATTCGAATGGAAACTGCCACCACGATAGTCATTAACAAAAGGAGAAGCAGCTGCGAAAAAAAAGTGCGCACGTTTTCGGCTAATGCCAGATCTTCGTTAATGTTCATCAATAGAAGGGATGACCAATTAAAAGATAATACAAGGAAAACGATGCTTGCCCCAACATAAATAGAAACAACTTCGTACGGCATAACCGTCAGGATATCTCCAAATAGATAGGAATGGAGGTCAATACCCCTTTCTAGGAAACTAATGGTTATGACTCCAAACGACAATGCCCCATGGGCAAGAATACCGAGCAGAGTATCCGTAGCTAAAAACTTTTTTTGTTGTAACCATAGCAATAAAACAGCAAAAGTCGAACAGACAATCAAGATACCAAGGCTTGTACTAATTCCAATTGCCAAACCCAAAGCTACTCCCAATAGAGCACTATGGGCCAAAGAATCACCAAAATAGGCCATTTTTCTCCATACGACAAAACAGCCTAAGGTGCCGGCAACGAGAGCTACACCTATCCCGGCAGCTAACGCTCGTAGAAAAAAGGGTTCAAAGAAGATTTCCAGGTTCATGCGTATGATTGTGTTTATGTTGATATACAGCCATCATATTTGCCAGATCGTTTCCAAACAATGAAATGAACTCCGGATCCCGTGTGACAACCTGAGGTTCACCCGAACAACAAATATGATGATAAAGACAAACAACTTGCTTAGTTGTAGCCATAACCATATGCAGATCATGTGATACCATGAGTACACTCAAAGATTTATCCTCATAAATCCGCTCCAAAAGCCTATAAAATGACAGCTGACCCGCCACGTCTAGATTCTGAGCTGGCTCATCCAATATCAGTAAATCTGGCTCACTTAGCAAGCTCCGAGCAAGTAAAACCCGTTGGAGTTCACCACCAGAGAGATTGGAGAGAGGCTTTTTAAGGATTCCATCTATTTGCGTATCCGTTGCTATGTTAGCTACATCTAAAACACTCGCGTTTTTCCTAAGCCGGAGGAAACGTTCCACGGATATTGGGATAGACTGTTCTGGCACAAACCGTTGGGGAACATATCCTATCTTCAAGTTATTCGCCCGGTTTACCACTCCGAGGTCTGGTGCATAAAACCCCATCATACATTTTAACAACATAGATTTTCCCGCACCATTGGGCCCGATGATGGTCATAAAATCCCGCTCTTGGACATTTATTGATACGTTTTTAAGAATTTCTTTTCCTTGTCTTAATACCGTGACGTTCTTGGTGTAAATTAACTGTGACATATTTTTTCTCGATCAATTACAATCGGTACATCGCCCTTGAATCTCAACAGCCATGGTGTTCGTCTGAAATTTATTATCCAATGCTGTGGTGATTAAGGATTTAGCTAAACCCGCATTACAACATTCTTTGATCTCGCCGCATTCTGAGCAAATCAGGAAGTAGCATTCGCTATGCTCTAATGGATGGGAACAACCTACAAATGCTCTTAATGTGTTTATTTTATGAATCAACCCATATCTTAGCAAAAAATTAAGAGCCCGATATACCGTGGGTGGTTTTGCGGTCTCATCTGACGTTTTTACCTGATTTAGAAGATCGTAGGCGCGGACGGGACGATGGGTAGCCCAAACCAACTCGAAAATTTTTCGGCGTAATTCTGTAAACCGGACACCTTTCTTCTGACAAACTAGCTCTGCCCGTTCTACGGCTTCACTCAAACAAATCTGATGATTTTGACATTGATACATTAAAAAATCGCAGCAAAATGGTATCTAAATAGTGTGATGTTATAACATAAATAAAACAATATAACCTCTAATAGTTTCGCTTGAAACAATTTTGAGGCGGGCTTTTAGATCCCTTAGGGAAACCTGAAAGAGAATTGCTGTTTAAGAGGTATTCTACATCGGACTCCTCCCCGCTCGTAGCAAAGAATCTCGGAAAGAGCATAAGCACGATCCACGCTGTCACATACGATATGCCATAAGACAGAAGAAGAATATAGATAAATAAGGATTTCAACATATGTCTTGCAGCTGATAACAAAAACCAAAAAAATAGATTATTGTAAATATTATCAGCCTATCATTTAAACACTTTATTTAGAAACGCACTGGCGTAATCCACTCCGTACAAAATCAACAATCCACCGACAAGAATTAGTCCGAGCCAAAGGCAGGCTTTAAGTGCTACTCCCATATCAGATGCGGAAGACTTTTTTTTCCTTCCTTGCGACGTTTTATTCGCTGGTCTTCGCGGAGCAACTCGGCTTTCACTAGAAGTGCTTTGGGTAGGCTTGACTTCCTTCTGTATAGTGCTGTCCAGAATAACTTGTTCTTTCGATTTACCAGAATCGCTATCGTATTGTTCAACGATAACTTTAACGCCGTCCAGATGGCTTTCACTATGAAGTCGACTGGCTACTTCTATAGCCTCCTCTTTATCAGAATAATGGGATTCAATTTGCCACTCACCCTTCTTGAGAGTTAGGACTTCGTATTTGGTCTCCGTTGCCATGTAGCCTCTACCCCTTAAGTTGCTTTCCAGCACAGCGCCGTTTATAGACCTTCATATTAGTCTAAACCTTCACCTTAAGTAAGAGGGTGCCTTTGGGGATTTATATTTATAGTTATTTCTGCGGCGGGAGGAACGCCCCTTTTCAACCGGCGTTCCTCTCTTTAAGCGTTAACTATTATTCTCTATTACCGAAAAGACTGAGGAGCATGATAAACAAATTTATGAAATCTAAGTATAGCCGCAAAGCACCATAAATTGACTTTTTAGCCTGCGTCTCATCATCGTCACCCTCCCAGTAAGAATTCTTAATGGATTGGGTATCGTAGGCCGTTAACCCAGCGAAGACCAAGACGCCTATCACTGATATAGCAAATTGGAGGGCGGAAGAAGCTAAGAAAATATTCACAATTGATGCTATTATTATGCCGATTAAACCCATGAAAAGAAATGAACCCATTCCAGTCAGATCTTTTTTCGTGGTGTACCCATAAAGACTAGTACCGGCAAACATACCTGCTGCAATAAAGAATACTCTAGTTATGCTTTCCCCAGTATAAACTAAGAAGATACTAGAAAGAGATAACCCCATCAAAGCGGCGTAAATCCAAAAGACTACTTGCGCTGTCGATGACGCCATTGCGTGCAACCGCGCTGCAAACAAAAACACCATTCCTATAGGAGCTAACATTATTACCCATTTTAAAGGGGAGAGATAAATCAATTGGCCAAATGACGTGAGTTGCCCGCCTTGGATTGCAGCAAAAGAAGCGCCTAATGCAACCAACCCTGTAATCGCCAAACCAATGGTCATATGGTTGTAGACGCCAAGCATATATTGGCGAAGCCCAACATCTATGTGAGCTGCCTCTGTCTGCGCTCGTGACATTGTCCGTGGATCTATTGCCATTGGGATACCTTTCAGAGCAAGATTACCAACATGATTAGAAAATAGTGGTTTTACAGCTAATATTCAATGATTCAAAATAATATACCCACTATCTGAACGGTGTATTTATAGGATTTTGCATTTGGAAAGGCAAATTTAACCAAACTTCAACATTGATTCGAGGCATTATAAGTTATTTTATAGCCAAGATTCTTTTCCATTCTTGAAAAAAATAAACTCCGGATGATTTATTCATTTAAATTAGAAGAAAAACTTTTTCGTTTTCTAATACTCGACGATTTAAGCTGTCCGCAAGCGGCAAAAATATCTCTACCTCGAGGCATTCTAACAGGGGAAGCATATCCGGCGTTCAAAACAATCTGGGCAAATTTTTCCACGGCAATAGAGTCAGAACTTTCAAAGGGTGACCCTGGCCAAGGATTAAATGGTATTAGATTTATTTTTGCAGGTATTCCTGAAATCAACTTTATAAGCTCTCTTGCATCACTTGGAGTGTCATTAATTCCTTTTAACATCACGTATTCAAAAGTTATTCGGCGCGCATTACTAATCCCAGGATAAACACGACATGCATCAATCAATTCTTCCAACGGGTATTTCTTATTAATAGGGACAAGAATATCACGAAGAGAATTGTTTGCCGCGTGTAAGGATACAGCTAAATTCACCCCCGTATCCGATCCACAACGATACATTTCAGGCACAATGCCTGAAGTCGAAAGGGTAATTCGTCTTTTTGAAATCGCAATCCCCTCATTATCCATAATTATACGAAGGGCTTTAGTCACGTTATCTAAGTTATAAAGCGGTTCGCCCATACCCATAAGGACTATGTTCGTGACCTTCCGACCTGACTGAGCGGCAGGCCAGTCGTTTAACTCATCGAAAACTGCCATCACCTGACCAACTATTTCACCCGACGTCAAGTTTCGCACCAGTCTCTGTGTTCCGGTATAACAGAACGAACAAGTCAGTGTGCACCCGATTTGCGACGAAATACAAAGCGTGCCTCGATTAGCTTCCGGAATGAAAACCGTTTCTGCTTCGTTTCCGTCCTGAAATCTAAACAACCATTTAATAGTACCATCTGAACTGTATTGCACATTACTAACGGACGGACGGCTAATACGAAAAAAATGATTTAAGTCACTACGTAACGGTTTAGCCAACGTAGTCATCTGAGCAAAATCCTGGACGCCTTGATGATAAAGCCAATGCCAAACCTGTCTTGCTCGGAATCCTGGCAAACTAAGATCGGATAGTCCTTGAGTAAGTTCAGCTTTTGTTAATCCTATAAGTTCATTAAATTTACTTGAACTTATCCCTGTATCTTTATCTATTTTCTGCATGCCTTATCGATCAATTTTTTAGTGGCAGTAAAACCCGCCAAGGAATAGATGTCTTTCGTCTTGGTGCCACGGCTAGATACGCCGGACACCACCATTCTATTTCCACGGACCATCGCTTTTACTAGATTCACATCGGCTTTAGCATCTTCTGACCAAGCCCCGTCACCAGCAGTCATTAGCTTGAAAAGTTTTTTACCGATCCTAACACTTACCTCACTCCCTTTCTTAAATTCGTAACCGGCGATAAAATTCACTTCGCCAGTTATTTTGGAAGCGGGTCGGTTTGTCACTAGAGAATAAACGTCTCCCCTTCTTTTATATTTGCCGGTTTCCTTAATTGGTGCGCTAGCCATGTAACAAACTTTGTTGCCGCTGATTTTGAACGTATAGGCCGCCCAATCTTTATGTGCACCTATTTTGATAAGTTTCTGATCCGAAACCACTGGCGAGCAGAAAATCATTACAAAAACAAGAGATAGCGTAACCAAACTCAAATACTTCATGTCAGCCTATTTCACCCAGTTCTCAATACATATTTTCAAATGGATTCCTCTGAGATCGGCATTAATTAAACTAAAAAGCGTTCCACTATCCAAAAAGCAAAATCCAAACCTACCTTATCTTAGCGTTTCATTGCCAAGTAATCTAGTTGCTCCAAAACTGAATTTCGACTTGGTCGCCATAAGTTTCTTGTTTGAGCTTCTAGCAATCGCCTCGAAATATCAATTAGTGCATTAGGATTATGTTTTTTAAAAAATTCTAAAACCTCGTTATCGCCAATATATGCTTCATAAACAGCGTCAAAATGATGATCTGAAACACAGCGAGCTGTTGCAGCAAAAGCAAACAGGTAATCCACAGTAGCAGCCATTTCAAATGCTCCTTTATACCCGTGCCTCATCATGCCCTTAATCCACTTTGGATTGATCACGCGTCCACGAACGATGCGAGATATTTCTTCCGCCAAGGTCAAAACCTTAGGCGTTTCAGGTCGGGAATGGTCTCCATGGTACACTGTGGGTTGGGCACCCGAGAACTGTCTTACGGTTACTGCTAATCCGCCTTGGAATTGATAATAATCGTCAGAATCGAGGATGTCATGTTCTCTATTATCCTGATTATGAAGTACAATTTGTATATTGCTCAATCGGCTTTTGAAAAGATCGGTCTCCGCTCGACCGTCTATGGCTTGACCGTATGCGTATCCCCCCCACTTTAGATACGATTCCGCAAAGTCGGAATCGGACTCCCATAGTTCTTCATCTATTAACGTCTGCAAACCTGCTCCGTAAGCTCCAGGTCTAGATCCAAAAACCCGAATGCCAGCTCGACTTTCTGCCATTTCTCGATCGTGGCCCTTAGCCATCATAGCTTTTAGATCATCTTTAAAAGTTTCAGCTAAAGGATTCATACCCGCGGGTTCGTCTAAAGCCCCTACCGCTCGGATTGCGGAGTCCAAGAGTTCAATTTGAAACGGAAAAGCATCTCTAAAAAACCCAGATATTCGGAAAGTGATATCAATCCGAGGCCGATCGAGTATAGTGAGAGGCAGGACCTGAAAACCGACTATTCGTCCTGATATTGGCTCCCATTCCGGTTTAACACCGATAAAAGCCATGGCTTGTGCTATATCATCCCCACCAGTTCGCATGTTGGCGGTTCCCCAAGCAGATAAAGCTAACGTTCTCGGCCATTCCCCATTTTCTTGTCGATACCTATCCAAAACTAGGGATGCTGAATTCCAACCCAATTTCCATGCTGTAGGGGTAGGAACAATTCTCGTGTCCACTGAGTAGAAATTTCGCCCGGTGGGTAACACCTCTGGGTGCCCTCGGGTTGGAGCACCAGACGGCCCTGGATTGACAAATTCGCCATTCAATCCGGCTAAAAGACCCTGAATCTCCGATTCTGCACAGGATGATACAGCTGGTTTGAGAACGGTTTCTAGATAACAGAGAACCGATTTTGTCCTAACCCAATTCGGGTTTATATCTAATTCTCCCGACACCAATTTACTAGCCAAGAGTTCGAGACGTTCGACTGTATCACCATTACTCCTCCAAATTTGATCTGGTGCGACATTACCTAATTCAATTGGCCTAGGTCCCAACCATCGAACAGCCATCACACAATCCAAGGGATCGAAATCTCCTAATTGGAGGTCAGCAGCAAGAGCTCGGTGCAGCGATTCCGATTCTTTTTTTGGACCACCGCGGGGCGATCGTAATAAAGCTACGAGAAGTTCGTTCATCAAACTTCGCGTGGGAGTGATTCCAAAAATATGCAAACCATCTCGAATTTGCATTTCCTTTAATTCACAAAGATAAGAATCTAATTTTTCTAATTTTTTTTGGTGAGTGTCTTTACTATTAATACCGCAATCTTCATCTATTTTTAGTCCTTCCATTAAATCCACGATTTTATTGCTTAATATTTTTAAACGTCTAGGATCGAGACTCGCTGCTTCGTAATATTCATCGATTAAAGATTCCAGATCTTTCAAGGGACCGTAGGTTTCAGCTCGAGTCATAGGTGGCGTTAGGTGATCAATAATAACGGCAGCAGATCGGCGCTTTGCTTGGGTTCCTTCGCCTGGGTCATTAACGATAAACGGATATAAATTAGGGATCGGCCCAAGCGCGACTTCAGGATAACAATCCCTAGATAAAGCCAATGATTTCCCAGGCAACCATTCAAGATTACCATGTTTACCAAAATGAACTATAGCATGCGCCTCGAAATAATTTGCAATCCAAATATAAAAAGCTAGATAACCATGTGGTGGAACTAGGGCAGGATCATGGTAAGTACTCTTGGGGTCAATGTTATATCCACGAGCTGGCTGAACGGCCACTACAACATTGCCAAAGGAGTGCATTGGTAAAATAAATTTTTCTTCATCCACAAATGGATCGGTTTCGGGCTTACCCCACCGATCCAAAATCTCCCTTTGAATACCATTTGGCAATTGCCTAAAGTAATATTGGTAATCCGCTAAACTAAGCGTAATTCCACATGTAGAGTGTGCTTTTTTTATTGAATTAGTAGGGCCATCCGTCAATATTTGCATCAAATGTTCGGAACAAATTGGTGTGTCCGTCAGGTGGTATCCAACCGCAATGAGGGCTTCAAGCAGGCGAATAACGCTAGCAGGAGTGTCTAGCCCCACTCCATTACCTATTCTTCCATCCTTATTAGGGTAATTAGCAAGAACGAGAGCCACTCTCCTCTTTTCAGGAGGAGTCCGCCGCAATTGAGTCCATTTAAGTGCAAGGTCGGCAGTAAAATCTATTCGATCTGATAATGGTTCATATGAGATAACAGAACATTCAGTCTTACGATCGAAACGTGCTTCTGCCTTAAACGAAACAGCCCGCGACAGGAGTCTTCCATCAACTTCCGGTAAGGCTACATTCATTGCTATGTCTCGGGCCGAAAGGCCCATCGTCGTATTGCGCCAAGACTCCTGCGAACTGCCAGAAAAAACAACCTGAATTATCGGACAATTCGATGTATTAAAGGGTGAAACCGTACTAGAGTTTTCTGGGCTGGAAACAGCAAAGCCCGTGGCATTCAAAATAACTTCTGGATTAGTCTCAAAAAAAAGTTCAGTGACAAGCTTTGACGAAAACTCATCTTTCAAACTCGATACGTAAATTGGCACAGAATTCAATCCTCGCGCATCTAACGCTGCTATTAGAGCATCTACAGGCTTTAAGCTGCCCGATTGTACTAAGGCTCGATAAAAGATTATCCCAATTGTACTATTGCCCGAGGTCCAAAGATTTTGAATGTCTTCTATGCTTGGGGTGTCCAAGCCAGGCCAATAAATACCAGCGCGCAGTAGTGGTTTCGGTTCGGACCACTCCACTTTATTATCCAGCAAGGAGCTGCAATAATTCAACAGTGAGTATGAATTCTGTATTCCGCCATGGAGCAAATAGCGCCATATTTGCTCCACTTCATTTCTCAATAAAGTCGAGTAATCCATTAATTCTAGATCTGGCTGATCGTCTCCTGGGACTACGGCTAGCGAAATATCACGTTCGCCACAAATTCCAGATATTTGTTCGATTCCATAAGGCCAATAAGAAACACCCCCTATAATTCGTATGATGACTAGTTTTGCTTTCGAGATAATATCTTCAACATATAAGTCCACCGAAAGATTATGGGTGAGGTGCATCAGATTGGCCAATCGCAAGACGAAAGCCTGATTTTTTTTCTGACTATAGGCTTTTGATAAACACAACAGTTCACTGTCCGCAGCAGACAATATAACTACGTCACCCGGGGTTTGGCCGAGATCGACAGCTTCCCTACCATCTGTGATTTGGCCGTGTTGTGCTGCCAGTAGGTGCATCTAAGTCTCTTTTATCCGTTCAAAATCGATTCGATTTTGGATCGTTGTAAACCATAAAGACCTATTATCACGAGTTGAGACGAGGGAGTTTCATCTTCCCTCCAATCTCTATCAAAATATTGTTGTATACGTCCGCCTACTGATTGTAATACTAGTCTCATAGATTTCCCCGGAAGTGATAGAAAACCTTTTACTCGGAGGATTTCGTGTTCCGCTATTACACTTGAAAGCTTTGATAGGAAATAGTCCAAATCACTAATTTCGTTTAGTTCAATGGTAAAACTTTCAAAATCTTCATGATCGTGTGTTTCGTTACCGTCATGATGTGAACGGCGGCTTTCAAGATCGCACTCTGCTCCTACTCCTAGACCTAGAAGAATCGAAGAATCAATCTGACCGTGGCTAGCGCGAACCGTTTTGACTTTCGGTCTTTGATGCTGGGCTACAGCAGACTCGACCATCTGCCAAGCCTCATCGTCTACCGATTCGGCCTTGTTTAATATTATCATGTCAGCGCATTGAATTTGTTCCTCAAAAAGTTCTTCCAGTGGACTTTCATGATCCAGTGAATCATCCTCTAGTCGTTGCTTTTTAACTGCCGCAGGGTCATGTGCAAATAGACCAGAAGCAACGGCGACTGAGTCAACGACCGTGATCACTCCATCCACGGTAACTCGTGTGCGCACCTCGGGCCAAGCAAAAGCCTTAATTAAAGGTTTTGGCAGTGCTAGACCGGATGTTTCTATGATAATGTGATCTGGCGGGCTCGATCGATCCAACAGACCCTTCATAGTTGGCATAAAGTCATCTGCTACCGTGCAGCAAATACACCCGTTGGCTAGTTCAACTACGTCATCGTCTGTACAATTTTCTATACCACATCCGAGCAGAAGTTCGCGGTCTACACCTAGTTCTCCAAATTCATTTATTATAAAAGCAAGGCGGCGTCCACCGGCAGTGGAAATTAAATGCTTTATCAGGCTAGTCTTACCAGCTCCTAAAAATCCAGTTATCACAGTGGTCGAAATTTTCAAATTTTGCTGATTGTTGTTAATTGTTCCCATAGGATGTACCTTCACGCCAAAGCATTAAGCCAAGTCGCCACCTAGCGGAACATCCGCACCCAGACTACGCCCCGCGCCTGAGTTGGCAACGACATCGTCGGCAGGTCTCCTGGCTTACGGGTCTCTGCATTCGGTTCCGCCTTCCCAATCAGACTCCAAAATAGTCTTCTCAGTGGCAACCTGAAATCGAAGCTATCCGTTCACAGTTGCGGGGGCAGCCGCGGCTTTATGTTGTCAATTATTTTGCACAACAGTTCCCACGTTCCCTCATAGGCCCCAAGGGGCGCCATCGATCACGTATTAGTCCAGTTTAGACAAACTTAAGTCAAGGAAAGTTCTTTCCTTTTTTAATATTGATTCGCATTCGCAATATATTCCTTGACTTTGTTTTGATATTGATTTTCATTCGCATTCGCATTTCAACATTGGAGTAAACAATGAAACGATTCATTGCAGCGAGTACGGTTTTAAGTGCATTAGGCCTTTCTATAACATTAGCGCTACCGGCTAGTGCCAACGAAAATGTTTATGGGCCATATCCTGTCACCTATAAGGGCGCATGGTTTGGTAAAGAAAAGAATACAGTGTCATATAAAGGTCAAATTGCCCGTCACCTTTTACATGACTCCTTAAAGTCGCTAAGTGGAAAAGGTAATGGCAAAGCAAATCCTGAATTAAGGAAAAAAATGCTTAGTTACTTTTCAGAGAAGGGTGAGGGTCGTAAAATTCTAGCTCCCAAAACTAATAAAGGTTTTGTTATAAAACAAACCCATATTGATCAACTCAGTAAAAAGAAAAATTTAGCTGGTAAAACCTACAAAGGGAGCGTGCCTGGCTGGCCGGGCAATCAAACCGGCAAAGAAGTATTATTACAGATGATTGATAAAGCGTCGGCGGCAAAAAAGGGTTTTGATGCGGCCACTGGATATGACTACAAACAGCTAATATCCAAATTTATCATGGGTGCAGTGTTCTATAATCAGGCAGTAGACAACTATCTTGACGAAAAACTTGGGCCTGATAAAAAGCCGAACGATAAACAATATAAGGGTGGAAAACCGTATACTGGAAAAGAACACGTTTGGGATGAGGCATTCGGTTATTGGGGTGCCGCAGCACATGGACTTACGCTAAATGCGAAACAAAATTACGAAATCGCCAAATTAGGTAAAAAATCTAAATCGCCATCCGCCGCTTTGAAAATAGCCGATTACGATGGCGATGGAAAAGTAGATTTATATAGGGAAATGAACTTTGCCCATTCCTATTACGCGGTATCATACGACAAATCCGGAAAAACCACCTATTACAAAGATGTTACGCAAAGCTTTCTCGATGGACGTAAACTTATTATTTCAGCTGATGGCAAAAAGCTAACCGACCAACAACGAAATAAATTACGATCCTATGCAAGTATAATTGAATCGAATTGGGAAAAAGTTATTGCCGAATCCATTTTTAAGTACGCTGGTGCTGTTTACAAAGACCTGGATAAGATCAACACCATTATTGAATCCAAGGGAAATGTGTATAAAGCATACCGAAAATATGGAAAACATTGGGGAGAATTGAAGGGTTTTTCTCTAGCACTGCAAGCTGGTAGAAAAAACCTTGGAGAAACGGCGGTTAAACTAAATCGGATGATTGGTTACGGCCCGCTATTACCCAATGGGAGTCAGGTCGTTGATATCGATGCGAACGGAAATTTTGTCAAAGACCAGGGTTCCAGCATGGGAGAATATATGCTTCACATGCTTAAAGTCCAACGGTTGATGGTTGAAAAGTTAGGCGTCAAAGCTAGACTGAAAGATCAGCTATCAAACATTGAAGGTCTCATTAACAAAGTCGGAAAAGGCGATAGCGCCGAAAACGATTAAATTTGATAGTAGAGGGGGGATGATAGCTTAAGTTCAGTTTGCTAAGGTCCCCTCTGCATATTATTTATTGGTAACTATTCGAAGAAATCTTGATAGTTGGAAATTCTAGAAGAAATTTTGCAATTATTTTTAGACCCGCGAAAGCGAATATGCATTTTATATTTAGGATCTGCCTTTTTAATTGCATGCATATGGATGAAAACAATAAACGGATTAACTGTTTTTCAAGCTTCAGGGATATATTTTTCCCGAAAAATTTGGTTTTCTAAATCAGCCCAACTTGATTATATATTATTTTTTACCAATAAAGTCCTATTTTCTATTATATCCAATTATTGGATTACTACGACGACAACTACCTTGGTGATATTTGAGTTCCTACATCATTTGTATCCCCCAAACTCACTTGTGACGATCAACCCATCGATTGTAGTGATTTCCTTCACTGCCACGCTATTTATTGTCGACGATTTTACTAAATATTGGACCCATTGGCTCCTACACAACGTCCCCGCGCTTTGGGTTTTTCATAAAGTCCACCACTCAGCGGATACTTTAACGCCTTTTACGATTTTTCGCACTCACCCCATTGAAATGTTCATTTTTTCGGCGCGCGCCATACTTGTTCATTCTTTCATCATAGCATCATTCATCTACTTTTTCGGGAAATCGGTAGATTTACTGACTGTTATGGGAGCTAATTTATTTTTATTTGTATTTCACATGTTGGGGTCAAATCTTCGACACTCACACATCTATATCAAATATTGGAATTGGTTAGAATATTGGCTCATCTCTCCCGCTCAGCATCAAATTCATCATTCAAAGAATCCTATTCACCATGGGAAAAATCTAGGAATAGCACTTGCTGTTTGGGATCGTCTTGGCAAAACTCTGATGGTTGCCCCAGATACCCAAAATTTGGTTTTTGGCCTTAGCGATAATGAAACCTCCCAAACATATACATTACGTTACATTTATTTAAATTCATTTAAAAATTCTTTTACCGCTTTAATTTCGCCCATTAGAAAATGGAACTTCCCAAATGCTTAAAATTTCGCCCTATTCGTTTCTTATTTATTTTGGGCTTTTATTCACCACGATCTTAATTAACTCTGATACCTGTTATACTGAAGAAAAGGTCGTGAATATCTACTCACATCGCCAACCTTTTCTTATCAACCCATTTTTAAAAGAGTTTACAGCTAGAACTGGAATCATAGCAAACATCGTTTATTCCAAACGAGGCCTAGCCGACAGACTTGCCGCTGAAGGAAAACATACGCCGGCTGACGTAGTATTGACGGTAGATATAGCCCGATTAATGGCCTACTCGCACAAAAAACTCCTTGCGCCCGTTGACTCAGCTGTCCTTAAGAAAAATATCCCTAAGCACCTTAGGGCCAGCGATAATACTTGGTTTGCTCTTTCTAAACGTGCCAGAATAGTTGCCGTATCGAAGGCTAGAATGAGTACTACGGAAATAGAAGATATTGAAGACCTAGCTAATCCAAAATGGAACCAACGTATATGCAGTAGACCAGGCAGTCACGTTTACAACCGATCGCTACTGGCCTCCATAATTGCAGCAAATGGAGAAAAAAAAGCGGAAGAATGGGCCAGAGCCTTGACAGAAAATCTAGCACGACGCCCTCAAGGGAACGACCGTGCCCAAATCAAAGCGATTTTCACGGGAGAATGTGATGTCAGTATTATAAATAATTACTATTTTGGAAAATTGTTACATTCCAAATCCCCAGCGCATAGAGAGTGGGCTAAAAGCGTAAATATTATTTTCACAAACCAAAAAGGGCGGGGGAATCACATAAACATCTCTGGCGGAGGATTGGTAAAACATTCGAAACGGAAGAACCACGGCATTCAATTGCTAGAATTTTTATCTGATAGCCACGCACAAACCCTTTATGGAAAAATAAATTTTGAATATCCGGTTAATCCGAAAGTCGCATTATCCGGCGAACTGCAGAAATGGGGAACATTTCGAGAAGATAAAATCCCCATTGAAACAATCGCAAATCTATCTAATTTATCTCAAAAAATAATAGATAGGGTGGGCTGGTAAAATAATTTCGACCACTCAACTAAATACGCGATCCTAACAAAATCTATCATTTCCCCGAATTCCAACTAGCACAAATAAGGTTTTAGGCCGTTCGACAGTGATTATATTTCGCAATTGATAATTATTCTCATTATATCAGATTTCCACGATCGTATAAGTTACACGTTTTGGAATGGTAAATGGTCAAAACCAAGACCAATGGTGAAAACGTAATAGATATGCTAGTGACAAGGCCTGTTGGAACCGTCGCTGGCGCCAGTGTGGTATGGCCCATAGGTGCCATCATAGTAGCTTGTTTAGTCGTTTTCCCTATTGGGGCAATCGGGTTACTTGCCTTCTCGCCAACGGAAAATATTTGGGATCATCTTGCCACAACAGTTCTGCCCAGATACATCCTAACAACCATATTATTGATGTCCAGCGTAGGTGTAGGTGTAGCAATCATTGGAACTGGAACAGCATGGCTGATAGCGATGTGTCGATTTCCAGGCCGTAAGTTTTTTGCTTGGGCACTTGTTCTACCTATGGCAATGCCCGCTTATGTAATAGCTTATACATACACTGATCTCCTAGAATACGCTGGGCCGGTTCAGACTTTTTTAAGAGCACTATTTGGCTGGACCTCGACCCAAGATTATTGGTTTCCAGCAATTCGAAGTATTGGCGGTGCAGCTACCATGATGACTTTGGTGCTGTACCCATATGTATTCTTAATGGCTAGGGTTTCTTTTTTAACGCAATCCATTACAGCCTTAGAAGTCAGCCGGACATTAGGCAGAACGCCTATCCAAAGCTTTTTATCTGTCGGACTACCTTTGGCAAGACCAGCCATAGTAGTGGGCGTGACGCTGGCATTGATGGAGACTTTGAATGACTTCGGAACCGTTGATTATTTTGCTGTGCGAACCCTCACGGCGGGTATTTTCGATGTTTGGTTTGGAATGGGGAATGCGGGAGGAGCTTGTCAGTTAACTTTGGTCTTACTAGGATTTGTCGTTTTTGTGGTGTGGATAGAACGTGCTTCGCGACATAAACAGCGTTTCCACGAAACTTCAACACGCCTTAAGCCCGCACCGGGCATAAAACTTCAAGGCTGGAAAAGCATGCTAGCAATCCTTGCGTGTAGTCTGCCAATTACAATAGGGTTTTTGGTGCCCACTATAGTTCTTTCAAATTATGCCATGGCCAACTTTTCCGAGGTATCGCTTTTTGATTATTTTAAATGTGCGTCAAACACCATAATTTTGGCAGCTTTAGCTGCTGTCTTCACCTTGTCCATTGGACTTTTCCTTGCGTATGCTTATAGGCTCCACCCAGCAGCCATGGTCCGATCTACCGTTCGGCTTGCCACCTTAGGTTATGCCGTACCCGGTGTGGTTATAGCTATCGGTATATTGCTACCAATGGGAAGTTTTGAGAATAGCTTAGATGCACTAATGAGAAGTACCGTTGGTATATCAACAGGTCTTATAATAAGCGGTACTATTTTTGCGCTATTGATTGCTTACATAGTAAGATTCTTGGTCATGGGGATTGGCTCAGTGGAAGCTGGATTGAGCCGAGTAACGCCGCACATAGATATGGCAGCAAGGACACTTGGGCACGGGCCTTTAGCAACATTAATTTACGTCCATTTTCCACTAATTCGAAGCAGTATATTAACAGGTGCCCTGCTGGTATTTGTTGATACTATGAAAGAGTTGCCGGCTACATTGGTACTCAGACCATTCAACTTTGATACGTTGGCAACATTTGTTTATCAATATGCGTCCGACGAAATGCTGGAAGAATGTTCGTTAGCCGCTTTGACCATAGTGTTGGCAGGAATTATTCCCGTTATTTTATTAAACCAGAAAATTGGCCAGTTCTGGAATCGATTCTGAACAAAACCCTGAAAACTAAATCCGAGTGGCGCCCGCACCACTTACTATCATACGTCGTTTTTTACCGGGGCGCTTTAAATCGTCATCCTCATCAAAAAGATCAGCAAGTTGGTTCATCATGGTTCCACCAAGTTGCTCAGCGTCAACAATTGTGACTGCCCTTCTATAATATCGTGTAACGTCGTGCCCAATCCCAATGGCTACCAATTCTACCGGCGACCGCGTTTCAATAAATTGAATCGCCTCTCTTAAATGCTTTTCTAAATAATTTCCCGGGTTGACTGACAATGTTGAATCGTCAACAGGGGCACCATCAGAAATAACCATTAAGATTCGCCGTTCCTCGGGTCGAGCGATTAGGCGATGATGGGCCCACAACAATGCCTCGCCATCAATATTTTCCTTTAAAATACCTTCTCTCAACATTAACCCAAGAGACTTTCGAGAATGCCTCCATGGAGCGTCAGCTGACTTATAAACAATATGCCTAAGATCATTCAGCCTACCTGGATTTTGCGACTTACCACCTCCTATCCATTTTTCTCTCGCTAAACCACCCTTCCAAGCCCGTGTGGTGAACCCGAGAATTTCAACTTTAACTCCACAACGTTCAAGAGTCCGTGCAAGAATATCTGCGCTCATAGCCGCAATAGTAATGGGGCGACCACGCATCGATCCCGAATTATCTATCAGCAAAGATACTACCGTGTCCCGGAATTCCGTATCTTTCTCCATTTTATATGAGAGAGGATACAGAGGAGCCGTAACTACCCGATATAATCGACCAGCATCTAAAATTCCCTCGTCAAGATCAAAAAGCCACGACCTGTTTTGCTTTGCTAAAAGCTTTCGTTGTAGCCTATTTGCTAATTTTCCTATTAAGCCTTGTAAGTGATTTAGTTGCTGATCTAAAAGTGCCCTTAATCTTGTTAGTTCATCAGGGTCACAAAGCTCGGAAGCAGGCACAACTTCGTCGAATTCGGTTGTAAATGCCTTATAACCGGCACCACGCTTCTCATCCGAATTATGAAACATCGGTGGAGTTCCCGGATTAGCGGGTTCCTCGTCTCCACCGCCCGGCTCCATATCCATATCTTCTCCGTCCTCTCCATCAGCAGCTTCGTCCCCCGCCTCCATCTCTGAGGGAATCATCTCTGAATCTTCTCCGTCCTCACTGGCACCTCGCGTTCCTGAATCATTCATTTCATCCGATTCGCCACCATCGGTTTCATCTTGAGAATCGCTCGCGTCGTCGTCGGATAATCCTTCTTCTCCAATTTCTAAGTCGAGGTCCATAATCAGTTGACGCGCTTGATCAGCATACGCATTTTGATCTGAAACAAATTTTTCCAAATCAGTTAATACTTGCCCAATTTTCGAATTGATCCAGGGGCGCCATAGGTCCACAACGCGGCGAGTAGAAGGAGGTGGAGCTTGTCCCGTCAACGCTTCCCTTGCTAAAAGTTGCACAACGTCGGTTAGAGAAGCATCATCCTTGTCACTTATTCGTTCAAAGCCCCGTCTCCGATAGCGGTCATCCAGTGCAGTTTCCAAATTCTGCGCCACACCGGCCATTCTACGCGCACCAATCGCTTCCACTCTAGCTTGTTCAACGGCTTCAAATATTTCCTTTGCCGCCTGACCTGATGGCATCCGTTCGGCATGAACTTTGGCATCGTGGTGACGTAAACGAAGTGATAAGCTGTCCGCCTCACCTCGAACTTTTGCTACTTCTAATGGATCCAGATCTCGGGGTGGTAAAGGCAACCGAACCTTTTCGCCCGCCATAGAAGGCGTTTCAGCACCGTAACTAACTTCGAGTTCACGTTCGCCTGACATTGCGCGCACGCATGCGGCGGTAGATTTCTTAAACACCTCAACTGGATGTTCATCGTCCCGAGATGGCCCCACCATAAGCAGCTCCGTTTCTAACCCGCTATTTAGGCGGCCTTAATACTACCCTCTGGCAATTCGTGGCCGAAGCAACGTTGAAAATATTCACTCACAGTGGGCCTTTCGACTTCATCGCATTTATTAAGAAAAGTTAAACGAAAGGCGAATCCTATATCCCCGCCAAATATTACCGAATTTTCTGCCCAAGTTATTACAGTTCTTGGAGACATCACAGTTGAGATATCACCCGCCATAAACCCCTGTCGGGTCAAATCAGCTAACGCCACCATTGAGTCAATCTGCTTATGACCCTCCGCATTATCATAGCTTGGAGACTTCGATAGAACTATTCCGCATTCCGCCTCGTGAGCAAGGTAATTTAATGTCGTAACAATATTCCACCGATCCATCTGGCCCTGATTGATTTGTTGAGTACCATGATAGAGACCTGTAGTATCACCAAGCCCTACCGTATTAGCGGTCGAGAATAGACGAAAAGAAGGGTTTGGAGTAATTACTTTATTAGTATCCAGCAATGTCATCCGCCCATCTTGCTCTAATACTCTCTGTATTACAAACATAACGTCCGCGCGCCCAGCGTCATATTCATCAAAAACCAAGGCCGTCGCGTTTTGTAAAGACCATGGCAGTATACCTTCTCTAAATTCGGTAACTTGCTTGCTATCCTTCAATACTATAGCGTCTTTCCCTATAAGGTCTATACGACTGATATGACTATCTAAATTAACACGGACACACGGCCAATTAAGTCTAGCCGCAACCTGTTCTATGTGCGTTGACTTTCCTGTTCCATGATACCCTTGTATCATAACTCTTCGATTATGAGCGAACCCAGCAAGTATTGCCAATGTGGTTTCTTGATCAAAAAGATAGGCATCGTCAAATATTGGAACGTATTCGCTAGCTTCACTAAAAGCTGGCACGGTCATATCCGCGTCGATGCCGAAAGTTTCGCGGACCGACACTTTTGTATCAGGCGCTTCAAGATGGTGTGCGGGCTTCCGCTCGTAAATGTGTGCTTCCGACATTACCTTTTCCATAATAATTTAGGTATATTCATGTGAGTATAATGAAATAAAACCTGACTTTGAAAACTCAAGATAAAAAACTTTTAAGTGTGGTATAGGCCTCGTTAATCAATTTCAACCTCTCTTCCGCTTCCTTATCGCCTCCATGTCGATCCGGATGGTTAAGTTTAACTAAATGTTTGTATCGCGATTTTAACTCTCCAACTGTTACAGGAGGTTGAATTCCCATAATTTTAAACGCATTCGCCTCTGCAGAGGGTATCGCATAGTTTTTAGAACGTTCAGCGCTTTTTTGTCCCTTAAATTTCCATTCTGTTGCATCTTCAAAAAGACCAAAGGGGTCAGAAAATTTCGCCCCCCTAAATCCGTGCTTAGTTTCCCGACGCGTCCCGAATGGCCAACTTGGACGATCCCAAATGGTTGATTGTCGGATTGAATTCTCCACCTCCGCGTCGTTGAAACCAGCATAATAATTCCAAGACTTATTATATTCGCGCACGTGATCCAAACAAAACCAAAAATATTCATTGAGCCGATTTGGGGATTTCGGGGCTCTGTAAGTGCCTTGTTGCGTACATTCCGAAAAATCACAATATTTCACACCTGAATTAACTTCAAAACCTTCAAGCCGCAATGAGTCATTTTTGACTCTGAATGACGTAGCCTTGTCTCCCGATTTTTGCCCAAATATTCTTCGCATGTCTTTCTACTTTTTTAATGCTCTGTAATAATAGCCTACCCAATGCAAAGTGACTTAATAAATCTACTTTCAAAAGAAAGAAAAAAATAGTGCCCATAGCAGCGTTGATCAGAAAAAAATTAATGAATGATCTCAAGCCTACAAGCCTCGAAGTGATTGACGAATCTCATCTTCACGCGGGGCACGTCGGCTCTAGGCCAGAGGGGGAAACCCATTTTAGGGTAAAAATAGTCTCAAATTGCTTTTCAGGGCTCACACGTGTTCAGGCTCAACGGCTTGTCTATAGTATACTATCCGATGAAATGACGAGCCAAATACATGCTCTTAGTATCCATGCGTCAAAACCAAATAAATAATCCAATTCAAGCTAATCTCGGGCATCAAACGGTGGCACGTCGTCTCCTTTATAAAATTTCGGCCAATATCTCTTAACTATTGGACTTTTATCATTAAATGCATAACAAGTGTTCAATAGTTTTGGAGGGTTGCTGTTTGTTTTTGTATCCATCTCAAATAGCTTAACATTTTGACTATTTCCCTCCCGCTTTTCAACCCTTGCCGAATATATAGTCTGATAAGCGGTGGTTGCAATGGGCCCTAATAATTCAACCAAGTGAGTACAACCATGAATATTTCCCAAATGTTTTTGGATCTGTTTACGCCAACCTGTACCAATCCTAAGACCTTTTAGTTGGCGAAAATTTTTAGCGATATTACCGCAAATAGAATATGGGCTATAATCGGTGACAGCCTCTACATCGTGGATTAAAAAGTCATCATCTACAGTCAAACGTATAGACATTCCGTGGACCGGTTCTCCGGGGTTTATCGTTCCCCTTTCCTCATTGCTAAAGGAATAAGTTTTGAAATCTCCCAAATGTCCTTCAATATCCCAGAGACCATCAGATCGAAAATAACCTTGACAAACTACTTTACGGACGTGCAGCTGTTGACGTGACTTAGCGGGCGAAAGAGGCATCAGAAAATCCTGATAAAATTATCAATGGCGTTTTTTGAAATTTACTTTAGTAAAACCCATCTCCAAATAAATTTTTTATTCGGATTTCGAGCCTTTTATATATGAAAAGGATAGTTTTAATCTTTTTATCATCCGTATGGAAATTAGCTTCGGCTTTTTATACTGTCGACTGCCGACTTTCAAGCCTAGCCATAAATTGTTTTCAAAAAAACCTTTAAGTAAACACAAATACTTAAGAAAATTTGCTTTCGGAAAACTACATCAAACTCGCTCAAAAGAGTCATTTAAGTCAGATTTTCCAAAATCTGAGGAGTCGGGTTCCACCTTCCATACTCTGACCTGTGTAATCTGATTACGAAGTCGCCTTATTATCTTAAATCTGAAGCCATAAAATAAAAATTCCTGGCCGATGTCCGGAATCACACGCGCTTCGTGTAACATTAAACCGGCTATGGTTGAAGCGTCCTGATCAGGCAGGTTCCAATCAAATTCTCGGTTAAGATCTCGCAAAGTTACCGTTCCATTTAATAAATATGAACCATCTGACTGCGGGCGAACCCCAGGAACAGAGACGTCATGCTCATCATCGATATCGCCCACTATTTCCTCTAATATGTCTTCCAATGTAACAACTCCTTGGAGCGTTCCATATTCGTCGACAACGACAGCAAAATGCTCTCTTCGCGCTCTAAATGCCTGCAATTGGTCAAGTAGATTTGTGGTTTCCGGAATAAACCACGGAGCACTAGCAACGTTTTCAATCTTAAGACCGGACATGTCATCGGCATCGTGATTTCTAATTTCTCTAAGAAGTGCTTTAACGTGAATTATGCCAACGATCTCGTCTTGATCACCTCTGTATAATGGAATACGCGTGAAAGGGCTTTCCATTACCTCATCAAGAATCTGCTCTGCCGGCAGGTCAGCATCAATCATTTCTACATTGCGCCGATGAGTCATAATTTCCTCAACCGATACTTCCCCTAAATCCAAAATACTTCGCAACATTGCCCTTTCTTCACTCACTTCCGGCCCAGGTCCTCTATGCAATTCGATCAATCCCCTCAACTCTTCTTCCTGTTCTTGATCACCAAATGCGGCCGAAATCCCAACTCCCGATATTCTTAAGGTCACTTGCACAATCGCACGCACCGCAACACTAAATGGCTTTAGCAGCCATACAATTGGTTGAACTATTGGGGCTACTGCTAGCGCTGATCGATCTGCGTTATTTATGGCATAGGTTTTTGGCAAAACTTCTGCAAAAATCACCACCAATACGGTCATTCCTAACATCGCGTAGGCAATACCCGCTTCATCAAACAAAGATATTAAAACCCCAGTAGCAAGTGCCGACGCTCCAATATTGGTAATATTATTACCAATTAAAATAGCTCCTATCAGCGTTTCGTTATTCCGCCGCAATCGCAAAACCGTTCTGGCCCGCCCCTGACCCTGAAGCGATAGTTGATGAAGTCGCGCCTTTGAGGCTGCGGTTAACGCAGTTTCAGATCCCGAAAAGAAAGCAGAAAGCAACAGCAGAATTAGTATGGTTATCAAAGTGATAACCGTATGTTCCCCTATTTCCTTAATTTCAACCATACACGCCTCAAATACTAAAACGCAGTCAACCAGTTCCCCTTTTAATTTGGTCTAATTTGCGTCTTCCGATACCGTTTCATGAATTGAATTTCCAATGGCATTTAAAATATCACTTTCTTGTACATCAGTAGTAATAAACGCCTCACCTATTTCTCGAATTAATATGAATCGCATTTGCCCCCTCAGTACCTTTTTATCGTGACGCATATGCTCAACTAAAGATGAAGGCGTCCACCTTTTTGATCCTTCAATAGTACTGATATTTACCGGTAATCCGACTTGTGTCGCGTGCCTTAACACCCGAGAAACATCCTGTCCTGGACAAATACCAATTGCATTCGATAATTGCATAGCGATAACCATACCAATAGAAACCGCTTCACCGTGAAGTAGTCGATCATCAAAAGAGACCTTAGCCTCCAAAGCATGCCCAAAGGTGTGTCCAAAATTTAGCAGCGCTCTATCACCTGTCTCTTTCTCATCGGCTGACACTAGTTGAGCTTTAATCCGACAGCTTTCCATTATAGCAAAAAGTCGGGCCTCCGGATCGCCAGAAAGTATTTTGGAGCCATTCATTTCAAGCCATAAAAAAAACTCTCTGTTCCTGATTAAACCATATTTAAGTACTTCCGCGTAACCAGACAATAACTCTCTGTGAGGAAGAGTATCAAGAACCCGAGTATCTGCTATTACTAAGCTGGGTTGATGAAAACATCCAACTAAATTTTTTCCCTGAGGAGTATTAATCCCCGTTTTGCCTCCAACGGAACTATCCACTTGAGCTAAAAAAGTGGTAGGTACTTGTACAAAATTCAATCCCCTCAAGGTCACAGCTGCCGCAAATCCAGCCAAATCTCCAACCACTCCACCTCCTAAGGCTATTATGATGTCATCACGTTTTACTTTTGCGTCCAATAATTTGGATACTAACCAATTTAATTTAGTAAAAGATTTAGTGCTTTCTCCTGCCGGCAACTCAATAAGTTCAGCATCAATACCGGATTTGACTAATGACCATTTGACAGAAGGAAGCCAATGAATAGCCACATTTCGATCTGTGACTATAAAACAACGCCTACATCCTAACTTGGATAAAATTAAGTCCCCAAGCTCCATTATTATTCCGTCGCCTACCACAATGTCGTAGCTACGCTCTCCTAGCGCAACCGACAGTGTTTTTTTTACCTTCACTGACAAGGAGCTTTCCTTCCACCAATAAGATAATCAAAAAGCGATCGGTAAACCTGATCCACCGTATCCCCCAGATTAGTTCCTTGGGACTCCACAATGATATCGGCTTCTCCATACACTGGATACCGAGAATCTATAAGGGATCCGAGTGTTTTTTTAGGATCATCAGTTTCTAACAATGGCCTACCTGATCTTCGAGCCACTCGATCGTATAACGTTTCTAGGTCGGCTCGTAACCAAATTGACAATCCATGCTTTCGAATACTATTTCTTGTATAAGAAGACATAAATGCCCCGCCGCCTGTTGCAAGCACACATGGCGGTCTTGATAGCAGTCTCTCTATCACTCTTTCTTCGCCTCGCCGAAATTCAGTCTCACCATATCGAGAAAAAAATTCGGCTATACTGCAACCTGCCGCAGCCTCTATTTCGGCATCAACATCTATAAAATCTGCCTCTAGACGGTCCGCTAGACGCTTGCCTATACTTGTTTTCCCAGCCCCCATCAAACCAACCAATACCACCGTTTTGGGAAGCGCTCCTATTTGGGCTTTAAAATCTTGTATTATCTTCATTTTCAGACTGAACTGATTAAAAACATTGTCACATCTAGCGATTTTTTAGCCCCGTTGAACGAGAAGAGCACGAGCGCTATAATCGCCTAAATTCCACCATGACCTAATTCTACCACATTTCTTGATCAAAATAGTATAAAACACCGCCAATTCATTTAAGAAATCTTCGGAAACCATAATTTCAAAAGTGCCGTTATTTAAGGACGGTTATAGGGACAGTAGATGAAATTATCTCTCATAATATTTGGAGTTGTCATTGTAGTACTAGCTGGAGGTCTTCTTTTCTTATCACATTGGGATATTCCTGCCCCCATTAAACATGTAGAGAAAGTCATTCCCAATGAAATGCTTTCCGATTAATTTCAGAATTTTAGCGTGTTGTCTTCCCTTCGTTTTCTATTCAATCCCATTCTTGACACAACCAGCATACGGGGAAAAGCCCCGTTCAATCCTCCCTTCTAAACCGTTTGATTTAACGACCTCTCCCAAGTCACTATCTAACAACCAAACACCTAAAGCCAAAACAAAACGTGCCACACCAGACCCGCTTAAATCTTTTTCCAAATCCAAAGAAACACTCAAACTTGATGGTAAATTTGGTATAGAAGTAAATAGGTTAAACGTTGTTGAAATCGAAAACATCGGAATTCTTGATACAAACACGGGTGGATTTCCTCCCAATGTTTGGAGAGACACGCCTCGGGAAATAATAAAAAATTTAATCGAATTCATCCCCGCTGAGACAAATTCGGAAACTTTACGAATATTACGACGCCGGCTACTTCTTTCAGCGGTATCAACTCCACCATCTAAAGAAAAAGGTGAACAAACCATACTATTGGCCCGAGCAAATGCACTTTTCCGAACCGGTGATTTAAAGGCGGTTAGCCAACTTCTTGATCTCGTTCCACGTTCAGTAAAAAAAGAACCGCTTTCGAAGTTAGCAGCTGATGCAGCATTTTTACAAAATGACCTAGATCACGCCTGCTCAATGGCTGCTGATTGGGTTCTCCGTTCACAGGATAGATATTGGCAAAAAGCATTAATTTTTTGTGAAGCGTTAAATGAAGCGTGGGCAAGAGTGGACTTTGGCATGAGATTACTGATTGAATTGGGTGACCAAGATGAAGTTTTCTTTACACTAATGCGCGGAATAAGCGGAGAAGCGAATATTAAAATCCAAGTGAATGTTTCTGCATTACGGCCGCTTGATATCGCTATGCTGCGAGGAGCACGATATGTGTTGCCAGAGTTCAATGATAAAAGTTTGGCCCCTTGGTTACTTCAAAGCTACATTCAGAATTCTAGCGTCCCGTTGCAAACACGGGTCACTCTTGCTGAAAAAGCCGAACGGTTGGGGCTTATCAATTCGGTTGAACTAGCGAAACTGTACAACGCCATTCCTTTAACTTCTGAACTTTTAGATAATGCTGTTTCAGCAGCTTTAAATGACAGTGGATTTAAAGGAAGAGCTCTTATGTACCGAGCTACCCAGGCACAACCTACGACATACGCGCAGGCTCAGGCCATCCAACAAGCTCAAAAAATCGCCTATGGAAACGGTTTCTTCCAACAAATGGCCCGACTTTACGAACCCATAATTCGTACAATACCGGTCAACACCCAACTTTCTTGGTTTGCTATCGACGCTGCGCTACTAAATTGCTCGAATGGTGATATAGATGCAGCCGCTCGCTGGCTGGTCCATGCCAAACTTGAAGCTGACCTTGACAGCGAAGCAAAGGAGCGATGGGTGCAAGCCTGGCCTTTGATCCGAATGATGTCAGGCGACAGGCTTGTTGCTTGGGACAACGAAAGAATAACGGATTGGTGGGATTTGACTCAGCGAAACGAACCCAAGTTAGCCTACCAAAAAGCGATGCTTTTGTTTGGACTACTGACGGCTCTGGGTGATGAAATTCCTCTTCAATTGTGGCGTGGTCTTATCCGAAAACCTAAAACAGAGGAAAATTTCTATCCCGGACATGCCTCAAATTACCTTTTGAAAATGGCCAGAAAAAAAAATAATATAGGGGAAGCCCTTGCTCTTATTATTTTAGCATTTGGTTCAAAAGATGTGGAGGCTTTATCCACAACGGATTTAGTTCGTTATGTAGAAAACCTAAACTCCATGGGTTTAGTATCCGAAGCTCGAAAGTTGGCTTTTGAGATATCAACAGAAAAAGGTCTGTGATAAATAGTGAAAAAACAATCCCGCTATGGAAAAATCGAACTTGATTATAAGCATTACAGCCTCATTGAACTATTTTTGGAAATGTTGCTAGCCGAAAGGGGCGTTTCCAAGAACACCTTGGAAGCTTACTATAGAGATTTAAGGGCTTTTAGTGACTACCTTGCTAGAACAAATAGGCCCATAACCAAAGTAACTACCACTAATATACGATGCTATTTAAATCACACTGATCAAATTGGAATGAGTTCTCGCACAGCCGCTAGAAGATTGTCCGTGTTACGGCAATTCTATAGATTCCTATACGCCGAGGGATTAACGGACGATGATCCAAGCTCGGCTCTTGATGGTCCGAAGTTGGGAAATACAATTCCGAAAATCCTCTCCGAAAAAGAAGTGGATCTTCTAATTTCGTCAGCACGCGCAAATAAAACCCCAAAGGGAATCCGTTTAGTTTGTCTTCTTGAAATCGCATATGCAACCGGGCTTAGAGTTTCGGAGTTGGTGGGGCTACCTTTAGCTGCAATAAGCAAAGATTCAAGAGTTATCATCGTGAAAGGTAAGGGCGGTAAGGAACGCATGATTCCGTTAACCAAAGCGGCCCTTGGATCAATTGCAGAGTATTTACGGGTCCGCGATAACTTTTTAAAAAAAGAGACCGAATCGAATTTTCTTTTCCCTTCTCGGTCGACAGACGGGCATCTAACTCGACGTAGGTTAGGCCAACTTCTTAAACAACTAGCCCTAGACGCTAATATAAACCCAAAACAAGTGCACCCCCACGTGCTTCGCCACGCTTTTGCATCACATTTACTAGATCATGGAGCCGATCTAAGAAGTGTCCAACAAATGCTTGGTCACGCCGATATATCAAGCACTCAAATATACACTCACGTTCTAGCAGAGCGATTACGAGCTATAATAGGTTCTCACCATCCACTTGCAGAAAAAAATCGAACAACTTGACTGCAATAACACTAATTTTACACAAACTCCCAAGGGGACCGTTATGATTATGAACCAAACAAGCGTCATACGAAAACCTGATCTAATGGGGAAAAACAATGCGTGCGTTTCTTGACTTTGAGAAACCTGTTGCCGACCTTGAAGGCAAAATCGAGGAATTGCGACATCTATCAAGTGATGGCGATATAAATATCGCTGAGGAAATAGGAAAACTCGAGGCTAAGGTCCAGCGACAACTTCGGACCACCTACCAGAAACTGTCTTCGTGGCAAAAAGTACAAGTTGCTCGTCATCCAAATCGTCCTCATTTTAAAGATGTTATTAATAAGTTAATTACAGATTTTACACCTTTAGCCGGAGATCGAAATTTCGCTGAAGATAAAGCTATTATTGGAGGGCTTGGTCGATTTCGTGGTGCTTCTGCCATCATTATTGGAACCCAAAAAGGCGAATCTACGCAAGAACGGATTGAAACCAATTTTGGCATGGCCAAACCAGAGGGATATCGAAAAGCCTATCGCCTGATGAAGATGGCTGAACGATTTCGGCTACCCGTTTTCACTTTTGTAGATACAGCGGGTGCTTACCCCGGCATTGGAGCGGAGGAAAGAGGTCAAGCAGAAGCCATCGCTCGATCACTTGAAATCTCAATTCGGCTAAGAGTTCCAATAATCGCCACAATTTTAGGTGAAGGGGGGTCGGGAGGAGCAGTTGCATTAGCGACTGCTGACCGAGTTTTGATGTTAGAGCATGCAATTTATTCAGTGATTTCACCTGAAGGATGTGCATCCATTTTATGGAGAAGTGGAGATCATGCCAAGGAAGCCGCAGAGGCCTTGAAATTAACTGCTCAAGATCTAAAGCCTTTTGGTGTAATTGATGAAATCATTATCGAGCCTTTAGGGGGAGCGCACCGAGACCCAGATGTCGCATTGAATAATTTAGGGGACGCAATGGAAACAGCCCTTGATGACATATCGGGACTAGATCCACAGATTCTCCTGAATCAAAGAAGAGCAAAATTTCTTAATATCGGAAAAAATGGGCTTAGTTAATCCAAGCATGTTCAAGTGGTTTGAATGTTCATTCTCCAACCATCCGAAAAGATTTCATGTTGTTTTTTAGGACGGCCTAAAATAAGGTCGATCGTGCCCCAAAGACGGCACCTTGGCTCGCGCTGTATCCGCTTGTTTTAGATCTAATTCCGCCAATAAAATTCCGATGTCAGTTCCACCATCAGCCAAAATCTCACCCCACGGAGCCACTATCAATGAATGCCCGTACGTTTGTCGGCCCCTGGAGTGAATACCAACCTGTGCCGGGGATACTATAAAGCACCCATTTTCGATTGCCCTGGCTCGTTGTAATACATGCCAATGTGCTTCCCCGGTAACTTGAGTAAATGCCGAAGGCACGAAAATTAATTTGGCACCACTTTGAGCAAGATCTCTATACAAATTTGGGAACCGTATATCATAGCAAATCGTCAATCCTACAACACCCCATGGCGTGTTTGCTACAACGGCTTGATCTCCAGGTTCATAGGTTTTTGATTCTTGATAAGTAGATCCGTCACCAACTTGAACATCAAACATATGGATTTTAGAATAACGCGCAATAATGTCGCCATTTGAGTCAATTAAAAAACTTCGGTTCGAAAGTTTATTACTAGAAATTTTAATGGAAATAGAACCAATAAGAATCCACTTTCCAACTTGGCTTGCTAAATCACGAAACGCCGCCAGAACCTCATGAGAGTCCTCAGGTTGGGCTTTTGACAAAGCTCTTTCACGATTAGGTTCGAACATTCCTACTATCTCGGGAGTGGTTATAAGATCAGCTCCCTCTGTAGCTGCACTCCGAATCATTTCTGTTACTTCACTAATGTTTTCAATGGGGTCAGGTTTCGAATTTGTTTGTATGCAAGCGACTATTAATTTAGACATCCAGTTACTCCCAGACATGACGTCAACCGTTACACTAGTCCCAATAACGGATCCAAATCCCCTTTGGCTTCCAGATCGGCAAGTTCATCGGAACCTCCAATCCCCAACCCATCAATAAAAATCTGCGGAACAGTTCTTCTTCCATTTGCCCGTTTAACCATCTCATCCCTTTTTAAGTTATCCCCGCCCACGTCAATTTCATTGAAGTCTATTCCCTTACTCGATAACAAATGCTTTGCGCGATAACAAAAGGGACACCACATAGTGGTATAAATTTCTACCTTTGACATAGTAATTATCTACCTATCTTATGCAATCAATCGTTCAAACCAGCAGTATTTTAACTTCAAACTAATAATATTGCTTACAATCTTTTATTTTGTGGGAACATAAAATCGCACGCGTCCCTATCCATTTCAGTCTTGAAGATGTGTCCATTCCTCTCATCTATACTCAAAGCCCTTTCCGTAGCTTTTCTTTCTTGTATCTTTTCTACAAAAAGCTTGATGTGTGAAAACTTGGATAAGGCATCCTCTCCTAATATACGGGGCAATAAACGGGCCCAACCCCAAATACACATGTCTACAATAGTGTATTCCTCTCCCAGCATATATGGATGTTTTTCTAGCCGATTTTCAATTATTTCATAATGCCTACTAGCCTCGAAATCATATCTATTTATTGAATAGGGCATTTGTTCCGGTGCATATTGTTTAAAATGAATAGCTTGACCCGAAAATGGGCCTATTCCAGATGCAATAAACATAAGCCAAGAAAGCAGTTCGCCGCGGGCACCCAATGAATCAGCGGGCAAAAATTTTCCGGTCTTTTCCGCTAAATAAAGGAGAATAGCGTTGCTATCAAATATGGCATTTCCATCATCAACAATTGCTGGGACTTTAGCATTTGGGTTGATTTTCAAAAACTCCGGGTCGAACTGATCCCCCTTCCTTCCATCAATAGGTATAGCTTCATAGGCTATGTCCGCCTCCTCTAAAAAAAGCGCCACTTTCATTGGGTTAGGCGCCATATTGTAAAAGAATTTCAACATCGTTTATCTCCAAAATAATCAACTGATACAGGTTTCCTTTTTTTAAAGGTGACCAGTTGAGATTCTTACACAAAGAGGTTTAGCGGATTTTTTGTATATTTGCGGATATAATTTTAATCCTCTGCTGCTTCTGGTTCAGATCTAATCCACTCTGTCAAAACCTCTTCCGTGTGCTCCCCCAACAAAGGCGCAGCACGGCGAATACTTCCCGGAGTTTGAGAAAGCTTTATAGGAATACCAATTGTCTTCATCGAACCTACTTTAATATGGTCAACTTCGACCATCATCTGCCTAGCTAACGTTTGGGGGTCGTTATAAACCTCTCTATGGTTCATAACAGGGCCTGCTGGGATACCGGCTTGTTCAAAGGCTATACACAGCTGCGCTGTAGTTTGTTTTTGAAAATACGTCTCCAATTCCGGAACTAATTCTTTATTATTTTTCACTCGATCAGCCTTGGATATGAATCTCGAATCAAACACTAAGTGTTCGCAATCAAGAATTTCACACATACGCCGCCAGAAATTGTCTTGAGCACCACCAACCGTGATGTACCCGTCAGCAGTGGGAAATAATTGATATGGCGCGCTACCACGATGAGCCTGTCCTAAACGTTCAGGAACCCTATCCGTCGCGAACACGTTTGCTGCTTCATACACCCCTAAAGCAATACCGGACTCAAAAAGGGAAGTATCTACATGCTGGCCCTTTCCAGTTTTCTGACGAGCAGCAAGTGCCATTAAAATTCCAATGGCACCATTCATACCGCCGCAGATATCGGTGACTGGAACGGGGATTCGATAAGGAGGACCGTCGGGAGGGCCATTAATAGACATGAGTCCCGACATCCCACAGGCTATCAAATCAAAACCACCTCGGGGGGCATATGGACCGGTTTGCCCAAAACCGGATATAGAACAATATACTAAGCCAGGATTTAAATCCGCTAATACCTCATAATTAATTCCAAGCCTCTTCGCTGTTCCTGGTTTAAAATTTTCAATAATTACATCGACTTCCTGAACCATTTGAAGTAAACGTTTGTAATCTACCGCATCTTTCAGATTTAATGCAACCGAACGCTTGTTCCGATTCCAAAGCATAAACGGTGCACTCTCACCCTCCTGAAAAGGAGGTGTGCTTCGCAGTGAGTCACCACCGTTTGGGTTTTCAATCTTCACCACATCCGCCCCATGATCAGCCAGAATCATGGCGCAATATGGACCAGACAAATGATTCGTCAGATCTAAAACTTTAATATGAGAGAGAGATGCCATGTTTTGATTCCACTGTAAAATTTTCGTGTTTTCGGGTTCTATTTGACTTTAGGGTCAATAATTTTGATTATGCTAGAAGTATCCGAATCCCCAAAACCTTGCTCTATTAGGGCTTGAAAAGCAGCAGTCGCGGTAGCCCCCAACGGCGTCGACGTCCCTGCTACTTGAGCGGCAGATTGTGACAACCGCAAATCCTTCAGCATTAATTTAGCCATAAAGCCCGGCTTGAACTGGTTACTTGAAGGCGATGTTGGGACTACGCCCGGCATTGGATTAGAGGTTTCAAAATAATACGACCTACCTGTAGAGGTAGAGATAACATTGAATAATATTTCTCGGGATACCCCCAAACGTTCACCCATTACCATTGCTTCTGAACAAGCCAGAGCGTTTATTCCGGCCAACATATTATTGCAAATTTTGGTAACTTGTCCTAACCCTGGAGCTCCACAATGTACGATGTTTTTTCCCATATCTTGAAGAATAGGCTTTACTCTATCAAAAGTTTCCTTTTCTCCACCACACATGAACGTCAATGTTCCCTCGTCCGCACCTGTCACGCCCCCTGAAACTGGAGCATCAACCATTTCAAACCCCGCCTCTTTTGCAGCCACGTGCGCAGCTTGAGCCGTTTCCACATCAATAGTTGAAGAATCGATCATGATAGTGCCAGGATCTGCCGCAGCGATCACACCATCGTTGATAAATACATCTCTAACATTCGCACCGACTGGCAACATGGTAATTACGAATTCGACGCCCTTTGCAGCATCTTTAACCGACGCGGCCCCCTCTGCGCCAGATTGCACAGCAAAATTAACAGCTTCCTCTAAAAGGTCGAAAACTCTAACACTATGACCCGCCTTGACCAAATTGCGAACCATCGGCCCACCCATATTACCCAAACCGATAAATCCGATCTTTGCCATACCTTTACCTCCTGAAATTAATAGTTCATCAATTTTTATTAAATCTCGTGGCTATCTACTATTAAATTGGCCGCTTTTCTTGGGACATCTTTGCCACGAAATTCAACGATATACGATCTACAATACATACCTTCCTAATATTGATATTATAAATATCTAACTTACCAAACGAATCATTGTATCTCCTCAGAATTGTTGATAGTACGAAAAAACGTTTGGATTCACGTAAAATTAATTAGAAACTGCCTTAATCACAAAATGATCCCGCTATCAACCACCAAAGAGTCAGACGTTTAAGCATCACATGTCAACCACTCCGATGATTTTTGACCGGCAATTACTTAAAGCACGACGTAATCGAGCCGCTAACTCTTTCGAAAAATCCGATTTCTTAATACGCACCTGCGCCGAACGATTAACGGATAGACTTCTTGATTTGACTAAGCGATTTAAAACCGTATTGAATCTTGGATGTTATACAGGTGAACTTGCTAAAGTGTGGCCGGCACAACTCCAAATTCCTTGTATTATTCATGCTGATCTATCACCCAAAATGGCTGAGAAAGCCTCTATAAAAGGATTAGCGGTAAATTGCGATGAAGAAATATTACCCTTTTCTGAGGGCAGCCTCGATGCCATAATAAGCTGTTTATGTCTACATTGGGTTAATGACCTTCCGGGTTCTCTTTTACAAATTCGCAGATCCTTGAAACCGGACGGTATGCTTTTAGCCTCTTTACTTGGCACAGAAACTTTGTTCGAACTTCGTGAAGCCCTCGCTTTAGCTGAGCTGGAAATTATGGGCGGAGTTAGCCCCAGAATTTCGCCGTTTATTCATATTTCGGATCTAGGAAGTTTGCTACAAAGAGCGGGGTTTGCGTTACCCGTAGTCGACAGCGAAATCATAACAGTGACATATGAGGATTTTTTTCATCTTACCCTTGATTTAAGAAGAATGGGAGCAACAAACGCTTTAAATGAGCGCAGCAAAATACCGACGCCAAGAAAGGTCTTCATGCGGGCTGCAGAGATATATTTGGAGAAATTTGGTGACAAAAAAGGCAGAATCCCAGCTACGTTTCAAATCCTCACTATCACCGGATGGACCCCAGACCCGTCTCAACAAAAACCTTTAAAGCCCGGTACGGCGAAGAGGAGACTTAGCGAAGTATTTGGTGTCTCAGAAGAATTAGCAGGAGAAAAAACAAGGCCCAGTTAAGTACCCTTTCAATTAAATAACAACAGCTTTCTAGCCGAATACAAACTGATTGGAAATGATTTTGATAGCAATTTAGGCTATCCGGTTTAAATCACTCTTATTTTATCGCATAAACAATCCACATAACGTGACGATAATTGTTATAACCTCTCCTCTTGGCTTCTTCCCTAGGCAACTCATAACTGGATTCACATGGTTCAATTATTGAACATCCGTGAAGCAAGGATTTAAACTCCCTTTTTGAAAAAAAATGAGTCAACCCAATAGTCTCTAGATTAATTTTTCCTTTGGATGATCCATTTTCAAGAATCAATGTTCCAGGATCATCCTTTTGTTGAAATTTCCTTAGAGCTCGATAGGTGGTATGAGTTCGACTCAACATATGACCAACGAATATTCCTCCTTTTTTTACTACTCGAACGGCTTCAGAGTGTGCTTTCTCTCTATCGGTTTTGGCCAAGTGTTGGAAAACACATGATTCTATCACCCCATCAAATGAACAATCGGGGAATGGTAAATCAGTTACCGAACCATGCCGCAAATCACCTAAGTATTTTTTGAGTTTCTTATCTTCAAACCGTTCACGACAGATTTTGAGTGCCAACGGAGAAATATCAATACCATTCGCCTGTATACCAGATTCAGCCAGCCAAGTTAGGTTTGCACCAGTGCCACTGCCCATTTCAAGAAACCTTAAATCATGATAAAAGTCTGGATTAGAATATCGGGCTCTCAAATAATGAGAAACAAAACGCACCAAAGCCTCAACGGGTGCATTATTTTGCGCTTGTCCTGCCATCTGATCACGAAATGACTGGTCCCAGTGTGTTTCCATTGACCCTTTGCTTAAAAACATTTGCTCAATCATAACTAATTTCCGATTTATGTTTTAACCCACTCAATCTCCTCACCATCTAACCAAGCGACAATTTCCATGTTTTGATCGGACACATAAGATAAATATTCGTTCATTCGCTCATTTTCCACTAAATGCAAATATCTCCTGTTACCGCTGTTTATAAGACAAGATCTATAGCCAAATTTCTTAAGACGCCCATTTAACGACGGCACAGCATAGTAACCCCAAGACTTGCGACATAGATCTAATTCTCGACCATCTGATGTAAGAAAAGTTACCTGCTCATCGGCAGCGAGTTCTAGGTCCATAACGTGGGATAATATTATCTCATTACTGGGAAACCCTACCGAAAAGGACCTTGGAGGATTTATTTTTTTGAATTTCATTTTCTTGCATCCCATGCACGTGCAGCTTGAACAGCTGTATCCAAATCTAAATCTTCTCCATAATTTTCAGTAATCCAGCAAGCTTTTGCGTAATCGCATGCTGTATCTACCGCCAGACTAACTCCGAGATAACGATCATCTGGAGCAGTAAAACTATCTATCAAAAACTTTTCTGAATTAGAATAAACGTAGCGAGTAACATGTTCTCGGTCTTGGCTATCAGTTGTTTCTGAAATAATCCTATGAAGCGCTTGTATTGTAATCATCTCAACGCTCATTCCGATAGGATAGCTTCGGGGGAATACATTCGTAACTAAATCAACTTTCGATAATTCAGATCGGGATAAACAGGCTTTTATTAATTCAGGATCAATAAACGGACTATCCGCGCTAATTCTCAAAAATTTCTGTAGTCCATATTTTTTAGCACAAAGCAAAGCCCGAATGGCAACGTCTTGTGTCGCACCTCGATAAACCGGGAGACCTCGGTTTTTAATATGATTTACGATGGGGTCGTCTTTATTTCGATGGGTAGTTGCCGTTATTACCATCAAATCTTTAGATGAGGCCATTACCCGATCTATAACTCGATCAATAATTGTCCTACCTGAAATCATCCTCAAAACCTTACCGGGCATACGACTGGAATCCATTCGAGCAAATACGATGACCCCCGACTTCACCTGTTAGCTCCAACTACCCTTTGCCATTCTTCTGCATACCATTCACAGTACTTTTTATACCCGGTTTCTAAAGGCCAATTTGGGTTAAACCCCAACCTGTCCCGTGCTTTATCCATTTTTAACGTCCCTCGCACAGGCTTATCGACAGCTTTTGGTCTGGTTTCCAGTACCACATTGGGAATGATTTCTTTCACTATTGCTGCCAGATCAAAAATGGTCCGAGCATCGCCATACGTCAAATTAAAAGTATCTGACATACCTCGGCCCCCATGAAGTGCTAAAGCACGAATCATTCCTTCTGCTAAATCTTCTATATAAGTAAAATCGAGCCTACCATCACCACCACCCTCTAGTAAAAGTGGACGACCTGCCAATGCATTTTCAATAAACACCTGGCTGACCCGACGACTAACGCAACGTTCACCATATAACGCGCTCGGTCTCACAATGCATGTACCCAAACCGTACGTATGACAATACGTTCTAACCAATCGTTCACCCATGTATTTTGTATTTGCATATATCCCACGCGGGCGCGGGCGTGTCGTTTCATCAACAAATTCTTCCTCAAAGTCGCCATAAACTGTACTTGAACTTAGAAACATTAAAGTCTCGACTTGTCCATGATTTAAACGACATAATTCAAGAGTATTCCGTAGAGTGGTCAGTTGAAGATCGAAACACATTTCAGGGTTTTTTCTAGCTTCTACAGCGCTTGCAATTGCCGCCAAATGAACGATTTTAGTAGGCTTGAATTCATCCAAAAATTTTGCTAGATCGGCAAAATTCCTAGCATCACAATTTCTAAGTTCAACCGCTACATCCCTCATTAGATCAAATCGATTCATAAGAAAATGGATATTCAGCTTGCGCTTAATCAAGTCACCTTGGTCATGAAAAGCATTATCAACAAGATTATTAACCATCATGTTGTCTAGCACCATTGTGGAGATGCCAAATTTTCGTAACATCATCGCTAGATTATGCCCAATAAAACCTCCTCCTCCTACTAGTAGAATCCGAGCCCCACTTAGTTTGCCGATAACGGCCTCGAAAGGGATATCCACCATGCAATGTTTACCCAGTTAACGATAAAATATAAAACGTTATCCAAAACAATTTAGTTGGCTTTAACGTCTATGAAAGGGCCAAAGGTACCAACGGTTGACCAAAGTCTTAACAAGTAATGTCGCAGTGGATGCTATGACAGTCAATACCATCCGGAAGTGAGATTTCGGACAATTTAATCAAAACTATTTCAAAATTTTTTAGAGAACCTTAATTTCAAACAAGCGACCTTAAAACATGAAACGAAATTACCCTTAGAGATAGCAAATGGGACGGATTTCTGGGATTTCAACACATCGAACGGACTACAACTCGGAAAAATTAACTTTGGCCATGTTAAGTTCGGTGGGTGTTGAGGGGACTTCCAACGCTGACGGTTTTGCAGCCGAAAAACGAGAACAAATGGCCTCTTTCGGACCTTGGCGACTTGTTCTCGATGGCACAATATACAATATGGAGGATTTCCCTTCACTAACCCATCAAACATCTCCAGCGGAAAGATTGATTGCGGCTATTGATAAAGACGGTCTTTTTAAATCCCTGGCTCGGCTTAACGGTGATTTTGCACTTGCTCTATTAGATACAAGATCCAACTCTCTATCTTTAGCTCGGGACAGATTCGGTGTTCGTCCACTTTATTATACGACCAAATTTGCTCCCTTTGCCTTTGGATCGCGTCCACGATCACTCCTAGCGATTCCTAATTTTCCTAGTGAAACCAATGAAAATTTTATCAAAATGTCCGCCGTAGCAAATTATCGGTTCCTAGATAGCAATCCGGAACGATCCCCTTTTAAATTCATCGCACAAGTGCCAGCAGGTCACATAATTAAAATCCAAGATAATAAAATACATAAGGTTTGTTATGCGAATTTCACTCCTAGATCTAACATCCGCGGCTCACTCCAAGATCAGATTGAAGAATATCGTTCGCTTCTTCTTGATTCTATTAAACGACGCTTAAATCATTCACGTCAGCCGATATTCACCCTTTCAGGGGGGTTGGATAGTTCTACAGTAGCCGTTTTAGCTACCAGAATTTTGGGATTCCCACAACCAGCCATATCTTCCCTACACGAGGGCACTATCTACGACGAGAGTAACGAAATCTTAGACATAGTAGAATCTGGGTCAGTGAACTGGCATCCAATAGAGATAGTAAACACAGATATATATGACCAATTAATAAAAATCACGCCTTTCCACGATCAACCCGTTCCGACAGCTACTTGGTTAAACCATTTTTTATTACTCGAGCATGCACGAGAATTAGGCTACGAATCGATCTTCACGGGCCTTGGAGGAGATGAACAACACGGCGGTGAATACGACTATTTTTTCTATTTTTTTGCTGACCTAAAAGCTTCAGGGGACACGGAAACACTTGAGAAGGAGATGACATTTTGGATTCAGAACCATAATCATCCCATTTTTGAAAAGTCCCGTGATATTGCGTTTAAAAAAATTGAGTTGGTAACAGATTCTCAACTCCTAGGAAGATGTATGCCAGATACAGGTTTATTTTATAAATATCAAAACGCTCTTCACCCCGATTTTCGACAGCTAGACCATCTTTTGCCCGACTATCAAAAATTTACTGATAGTTATCTATCTTCTCACATGCGTAACGAATTATTATTAAATACGATGCCTTGCTGTTTACGTGCCGGAGATCGGAATAGCACATCACTTGGTTTAAAAGAGTTTCACCCCTTTCATGATTTCCGATTATTTGAATTCATGTTGGGAATTCCTGGAAATCAAAAAATTAAATCTGGGGTCACAAAAGCGTTCGCCCGAAAAGCTTATGAAGGACTGCTCCCAGAAAGAACTCGATCTAGGATAAAAAAAACAGGTTGGAATGCGCCAGCCCATGAGTGGTTCGCGAAAGAAGGATATAATACAATGTTTGATATTGTTTCTTCCCGAAAATTCATCGATCGAGGTATATATGATAGCTCCGCTATACGGAAACTCCTGCTTGAACATAAACAAATCGTGGACGAGAACTTGCCATTAGAAAATCACATGATGGTGCTTTGGCAAATATTGACATTAGAGTTATGGTTCCAGTCCATAGCTAACTTTCAAGACTGTAACTAAGGGGCAATTTATGCTGCTTGATCGGATTGGGAATTTCTGTCGGAACCATATATTATCCCATCAACTTCAGCGTCTAAATTTGAAGACAACCAATTGGCTGCTTCTTTTTTGCTCCAGCTCTTCCGGAGAGCATAATCAGTAAGCTGATCCAGACCAATTCGACCCAATCCAAAATACCTCGCATCTGGGTGCGACAAATATAATCCGCTGACAGAGGAAGCAGGCTGCATAGCATAATTCTCAGTAAGGCTAATCCCTACTTCACGTTCCGCATCCAAGAGACTGAAAATAGTTCTTTTTTCTGTGTGATCTGGACAAGCTGGGTATCCTGGTGCTGGTCGAATACCCCGATAGCGTTCGGATATTAATTCGGCATTAGACAAATTCTCCGTTTCATCATAACCCCAAAATTCTTTACGAACTCTTTCATGTAATCTTTCAGCCAGCGCCTCCGCCAACCGATCTCCTAACGCCCGAACTAAAATCGAATTATAATCGTCACCCGACGCTTCGTATTCATCGGCGATTATCTCGATACCCATACCTGCAGTTACAGCGAAACACCCGATATGGTCTGGTCCGTTTTCTTTGGAAGCAATAAAGTCTGCCAATGCCAGGTTGGGTCTTTTGCTATCAGAATGACGACGTTGCTGTCGCAACGTATGAAGGATTTTTAGGGGTTTATTTCTGTCATCATCAGCGAAAATTTGTATATCGTCTCCCTGACGTTCAGCGCGCCAAAATCCAATAATGCCTGATGGACGCAAGCGACGATCAGTCTTTAGTTTTGAAAGCATAATTTGTGCATCTGAATGAAGTTGACGAGCGGCTTCGCCAACCACAGAATCCTCCAATAAATCCGGGTAACGACCGCTAATCTCCCAGGTTTGGAAAAAAGGTCTCCAATCTATACGGGGCTCCAGATCTGCAATACTCCAATCCAAGAACCGTTTGGTTCCTAATAACTTAGGCCTCGGAGGTCTATAATCCGACCAATCAATTTTTGCTTCGTTAGCCCTAGCTTCTTTAAGGGTTAGGCGAATTCTTTTTTTATTTTGATCTCCTATGGTCTTTTGAAGTTTCTGTTGTTCTGTTTTGGCTTTATTAATAAATTCCTCACGAAGAGAAGGGCTAAGTAAAGAACGCATTACTCCAACGGCCCGAGAAGCATCTGCAACGTGAATCACCGGGCCTTCGTATTCTGGAACAATCTTCACTGCAGTATGAAGTGTACTAGTAGTAGCGCCGCCAATAAGCAATGGTATTGTCATACCACGCCTCTTCATCTCCATAGCAACGCGCCGCATTTCCTCTAAGCTCGGTGTAATTAGCCCAGATAACCCGACTATAGCCGCTTTCTCTGATATTGCTCTATCTAATATCGTAGTCCCAGGGACCATTACGCCTAAATCAATGACCTCATAGTCGTTGCACCTTAATACCACTCCAACAATATTTTTCCCTATATCATGAACATCCCCTTTAACTGTTGCAATCACAATCCGACCAGCCGATTTATGAACCCCAAGCGCTTCCCGTTCTAACTTCATAAAAGGCTCTAAATGATTCACCGCACGTTTCATAACACGAGCACTTTTTACCACTTGAGGTAAAAACATTCGACCGCTCCCAAACAAATCACCCACAACTGACATGCCATCCATTAATGGCCCTTCAATGACATCCAGCGGTCTCGGCATTTGTTTCCGTGCCTCTTCCGTATCCTCAATTACGAAATCCGAAATCCCATGAACCAGCGCATGACTAAGACGGTTGCTGACCGTTCCTTTACGCCATTCAGGATTGCGTGCCACCACCTGATCCGGATTACGATAACGTTCTGCTATTTCTAACAGACGATCTCCAGCATCTTTTCGTCGATTCAAAACAGCATCTTCTACTCTATCTCGAAGATCCTCAGGAATATCATCATAAACTGGCAATCTGCCCGCATTTACGATACCCATGGTCATTCCTGCAGCTATTGCATGATAAAGAAATACAGAATGAATAGCCTGACGAACTGATTCGTTGCCCCTAAAGGAAAAAGACACGTTAGATAAACCACCCGAAACCTGCACATATGGAAGCTTTTTACGAATTTCTCTAGTTGCATCTATAAATGCCCGACCATAATCATCGTGTTCGGGGATACCGGTCGCGATAGCGAAAATATTAGGATCAAATATTATGTCCTCGGGTGGAAAGCCAACTTTATCCACTAAAAGACGGTACGCCCGAGTACTAATTGATATTTTCCTCTCCGCGGTCTCAGCCTGCCCGTCCTCATCAAAAGCCATCACCACAATCGCAGAGCCATAACGGCGAATTATTTTAGCTTTCTCGAGAAATTCTTTCTCTCCATCTTTCATACTAATGGAATTGGCGATAGCTTTACCTTGAATAGTTTTGAGGCCAGCTTCAATCACCGCCCAATCTGAGGAATCCACCATGATAGGAATTCGGCAAATATCTGGCTCAGATCCAATCAAGTTAAGAAACCGCGTCATTGCTAGAACTGAATCCAGCATCCCCTCATCCATATTGATGTCCAGAATCTGAGCGCCGTTTTCGACTTGATCCCTAGCGATAGCTAAAGCGGAGTCATAATCCCCTTCCAATATCAGTTTCTTGAAATGAGTTGATCCTGTAACGTTTGTACGTTCACCTATATTAATAAAACGAGAAGCCAGTAGGGTCATAATGAAGCTTCAAATGGTTCAAGCCCAGCCAACCTCATTCTTGGCTGAATATCAGGGATCGACCTGGGTTTAACGTTTTTGATTGTATTTGAGATAGCACTTATGTGGTTAGGTGTAGTTCCGCAGCACCCCCCTACTATATTCACTAACCCTGATCGAGCCCACTCGCCAAGATGGCCAGCTGTCGTCTCAGGTGTTTCTTCGTAATCGCCAAACGCATTAGGTAAACCCGCATTGGGGTGCGCGCTAATATAACAGTCAGCTATTTGGGCTAGTTCTGCTATATATTGTCTTAAATCGCTAGCACCCAATGCACAATTCAGTCCAACTGAAAACGGATTTGAATGTCTAACTGAATACCAAAAAGCCTCGGTTGTTTGACCTGATAAAGTACGCCCCGATTTATCGGTAATTGTTCCTGAAATCATAATAGGTAACCTTCTATTACGACTCTCAAATTCGTTATCTATTGCAAACAAAGCCGCTTTAGCATTAAGGGTGTCAAAAACTGTTTCAACCAGCAGTAAGTCGACCCCACCATCCAACAAGCCACCGACAGCCTCAGCGTAGCTAGCTCGTAACTCGTCGAACGTAATATCTCGATAGGCAGGATCATTAACTTCAGGCGATATGGATGCCGTTTTATTAGTTGGCCCTAATACTCCAGCTACGAATCGTGGTTTATCTGGAGTTTCCATTTCGGCTTCCCTAGCAGCCTGACAAGCTAAAACTGCCGCCCTAAGATTTAGTTCTCTTGCGTAACCTTCCAAACCATAATCGGCCTGACTTATAGAAGTCGCCGTAAACGTATTTGTTTCGATAATATCACAGCCTGCCGATAAATATGACCGATGTATATCTAGAACTAAATCTGGTTTTGTGAGAACTAAAACATCATTATTCCCTAGTAGATCATTTTGGTGGTTTTTAAATTTTTGGCCTTTGAAATCCTTTTCGTTCAGTTTAAATGTTTGGATTGCCGTCCCCATCGCCCCATCAAGCAACAATATTTTCTTTCGGGCTAGATCGTGAAGTAGTGAAGGAACAACTCGCTCTTTCATTTCGGTTTCCTAGTCGTATAAAAAATTTTCAGCCTTTTCAATCCTGTGTCATGCGGCTGCAGATAGATTTGCCTTCAGACCTAGACGGCGACATATAGCCATCGAAAGTTCTGCTCTATTTAATGTGTAGATGTGAAAGTCCAAAACACCTTCCGATTTTAACTGATTACACAAATCACTAGCAGTTGAAGCTGCCACCAAACGGCGCGTTTCAACGTCTTTGTCTAGACCATCAAACAATTCATGCATCCATTTGGGTACTGATGCTCCACACCGATCACTAAATTCTACAATTTTAGAAAAGTTTGTAACGGGAAGAATTCCAGGGATAATAGGTTGGGTAATCCCCGCCGAGACTGCACGGTCACGGAATCGTAAAAAAACATCGGGATCAAAAAAATACTGAGTAATAGCGCTACTTGCTCCTGCATCAAATTTTCGTTTTAAATTATCCAAATCCGCTAATGAAGATACAGCATCGGGGTGTGTTTCCGGATAGGCCCCAACAAAAACCTCAAATTCCGCCACCTTTGAAAGCCCAGCTACCAATTCTACAGACGAGGCAAAACCGCCATTATGAGGTTGAAATTTTAGGCGTTCCGTAGGAGAGTCACCCCTTATCGCCACAATTCGTTTTACGCCTTTATCGAACCAATCTTTTGCTAAATTTAGAACTTTTGTCCGATTAGCTCCCACGCAGGATATATGTCCAGCTATATCTAACGATGTTGTTGCAACCAAATGATTTAGTATTTTCGTCGACCGCTGTCTTGTTGATCCTCCCGCTCCGTATGTTACAGAGACGAATCTGGGATTCAATGTCTCGAGACGAGCAACAGTCCGCCAAAGTGCTTCTTCACTAGTTAAACCACTAGGTGGAAAAATTTCAAAGCTAACACGAATCTCTCCCTTCATTTTTTTAAACCCAAAATAGGGACTATATCGTTAGCCGCTTCAGACGGTTTTCTTCCAATCCAAATACAAACGGTGAGAGGATCACCTTCCAAATAAATCGGCCTATCCAGTTCAATGTTCACCCGACCTATGAGACGCTTCATTTCTACTTCCGAAAATCCCAACCAACGATGGGCATGTTCATTCCTTAATTCGATCAGCCCGTGCGGAGCAAAATCTACGATTATTAATCGACCGCCCGGTTTTAACACCCTAGCACCCTCGTAAAGAACGGCACCGGGATCATCCGCATAACGGATGAGCATATTTGCCGTAACTAAGTCAAACCTATCGGAGGCAAATGGTATTCTGTACATATCTGCGTGTCTTACTTGACAATTTCGTAGATCTTCGTAATCGAGATTTGCTCTAGCAATAGCAAGCATATCTCGAGAATTATCTATACCTACAGCCGATTTCACATGACAACCTGCTAGGCGAAGTACCCTACCCGTTCCAGTCCCAATATCTAATAACTCACCTACTGGTTGACTTTTTATAATCTTCTCAAGTTGCCCATCAACTAATTCGTCATCTACATATAGGCCTCGAAGATCCTCCCAGTGGCCTGCATGGCGGCGAAAATAGTCTTTCGCTTGACGTGCTCTTTTAGCCTTTATAATCTCAAGTCGTGAAAGGTCGACGGCCGATACCTCATCCGCATGCGGTATCAAATCGATCAAAAGCCGCACAAGTTCTGCACCCAAACCAGAATCAGCAGGACGATAAAATGCACGACTTCCTTCCTGATTCCGACTTAATAATCCTCCATCAACTAAAAGTTTAAGATGCCGAGAAACCCTAGGCTGGCTTTGCCCAAGAATACTGACTAACTCCGTGACCGACAGTTCTGAATGACCACATAAAGCTAAAATTCGAAGGCGTGTAGGTTCTGCAGCAGCACGAAGGCCGTGTAAAAGCTTTTCCACACAATTCCAATCAAAATATAAACATACCTTTATATGTTTATGATACAAAAGAATCTATTTTTGTCAATACCGAATACTTAACTCTTGTTTTTAAACTCCCAGAATGATCTATGAAAACGCCCAAAATTCAGGATCCGAACCGGTGAAGCTGATCACCATTTTGTTTTAACCATTTTCTAGGCGGAGCCCAATCACCCACTAATGACCCAACATGCGCCCAAAATGTAGAAGAATGGTTCATTTCTAAGAGATGGGCCACTTCATGAGCGCAAACGTAGTTTAGGACCATTTCGGGAGCTAAGATAATACGCCAAGAAAACGACAAACCACCACTGGATGAGCAACTCCCCCACCGAGTTTTAGGATCTCGAATATTTATTCTCGTAATTTCCCTATCTATTTTCCTAGCATACCGGCTCGTTTTATTTTCGATCTCGGTGCGAGCTAAAGATTTTAACCAATCTTCAATTTGATTAGACACTTGATCGACCTTACCCCCAACTATAATTTTAGGAAGGCTTTTCCAATTATTTTGTTCTACCCAAATGGATTTTTCACTTGAAGCTTGGGACCGAATGACATGTTGTTTGCCAAGAATCGGAATAAGGTTACCTTCTTTGAAAGGGATTCGGCTGGGTTGATTAGTTAATACTCGAGCTAACCATTCCGTATTATTGTCTAAAAAAGCTCGGGCTCGCTTGAAAGGCGTGCCAAAAGGAACAACCAAAACAGGTTCTGAATAACTAGGTCTAACCGTCAACCTGATCCGACGCGCTCGCGTACTGGTTCGGATTAGGAGTTTTACTTCTTTTTCTGAAGATATCTTTATCCAAAGTTGTTTAGGGATCTCGAACACCAAACGGAAAATTCATTCTTCAGTTAGCGGGTAAAATTCGTCGCGCAACAGAGCAAATAATACATGATCTTGCCAAAAACCATTGATTTTTAGATATCGTTTAGCTAATCCTTCGTATCTAAAACCGGACTTTCTAAGGACTCCCTGACTTGCCTCATTGTTTGGCAAACATGCAGCCTCCACCCTATGCAGGCCCAACTGATCAAAGGCAAACGAACAAGCCCCTAAAACGGCTTCTGTCATATACCCATTTCGAGCATATCTTTTTCCAACCCAATAGCCAAAAGAAGAGCTTTGGGCAACACCCCGCCGAACGTTGGCTATAGTGATTCCTCCAATGATTACATTATCCGACCTTTTAAAAATAAAAAAAGCATACCCTCTGTCGCGATTCCAGTCGTCAGAATAACGGGTCAAACGGCGACGAAAAGCCGCCTTAGTTAATGCATCATCAGGCCAGGTTGGTTCCCAGGGAACTAAAAACTCGCGACTTTCTGACCTAATTTCGGCCCAAGCTGACCAATCTGAACGCATTGGAGGCCGCAAATAGAGTCTCGGGAGAACGATTTTTGGCTCTTCTCGAGCCGAGGGGAATAATGTCAAAACCATAAGGCTTCATCTACCCGCCGTATTTTCAATACTCTGGAGCATGTCTTCCTTCCATATGCAAGCACACCAATTTAAAATATTTCCTCACTAACGATTACTTACCTACACATTTCATAATCGCAAACGACTACGAAAGGATTCATACGATTCCAAATGAGAAATTGGCCCAATTGCTGTCATTGTAGGAATTCCATTTAACAGTCTTTCTGCTACCCGTTGAACGGATTCCACATCTACTCCATTCACCTTATCAATAATCTCATTCACAGACATCACTTTTCCGAAGACCAGCATATGCTGGGCAATTTGTTCACACCGATTAGATGTTCCTTCCCGACTCATTAGTAAACCGGATTTCAACTGTGTACGAGAACGGATGACTTCCTCTTCAAGATCAGTTTTTGTAAGTTTCGTTAATTGGTCGCAAATTACTGGTAAGAGTTCGGTAACTTCCCTTTCGCCTGTCCCAGCATAAATCCCAAACAGACCACCATCTCTATATGCTGCCGAAAATGAGTATATCGAATATGCAAGGCCTCGTTTTTCTCTCACCTCCTGAAATAAGCGGGATGACATACCTCCTCCCAACAACATGGATAAGACTTGTTGAGCGTAAAAATCTGGATGATTAAAGTCGACCGACGGAAATCCTATAACAAGATGAATTTGTTCCAACTCACGAGCCTCACGACAATCGCCACCAACATAAGTTGCTGGTTCCAACATTATGGGCTTCGTTCTTTTTAAATGTTCAAATTTAGATTCAACAATTTCCACCAATCGTTGATGCTCAGCGTTTCCTGCTGCTGAAAAAACTAACTGATTGCCCCCATAATGTTTTTCTACAAAGTCCACAATGGTACGTCTTGGCATTTTACTAACAAATTCCGTCTTACCTAACACAGGCCGACCTATTGGCTGATCCGGATAAGCCCTATGTTGAAATAAATCGAATATGATATCGTCTGGTGTATCAGCGGCCTGCCCAATCTCTTGAAGCACTACGGCGCGCTCCCTCGCTAACTCGTTTTCGTCAAACACAGCATTTTGCAAAATATCACTAAGAATATCGACGGCTAAATCCAAATCCGATTTCAAAATTTTTGCATAATAAGCTGTTTGTTCACGGGATGTGTACGCATTAAGATGACCACCTACTGACTCTATTTCTTCGGCAATATCAGTTGCACTTCTTCTTTCAGTGCCCTTAAACGCCATATGTTCTAGCAAGTGAGCAACTCCATTTTCATTTGAGTTTTCGTTTCTAGTACCTACCCCAAACCAAGCACCCAGCGAAATGGTTTCAACGGATGACATATGATCGGAGATGATACGGATTCCGTTTGAAAGTTCGGTCAAAGATATGTCACCCTTATTTAATGGATTATCCCATTTCACGCTTTAATCTCCTATGCTTTGGTATGAGCCGCTATATATCCCGAGACTGTGGCAAAATCATTAGGTAGGATGTTAACAAATTCCTTGCGTTCCAAAAGATTAGAATATTTTGGCGGAAGTGCCGGTTCCAATCCCGTAGCCCTTGATACGGCTTCTGGAAATTTAGCTGGATGAGCGCAAGCCAGTGACACAATAGGGGTTTCTGACTTAAGCTCCAACAGAGATTGCGCTCGTTTTGCTGCCCTAACCCCAATCGCACTATGGGGATCAAGAAGTTCACCTGTTGAACGATACGTTTCGTGGATTTGCTTCAAAGTGTCTGGATCATTCACGGCCGTAGCTTCGAATAACTGTTTTCCATTATCAAGCACCGCCTTGGAAACCGAAAAGTTCCCTTCTTTTTGAAATTTGAGCAAAGCCTGACTAGTAGCCCTATCATCCCTTTCAAACAAATCAAATAACAAACGTTCAAAATTACTCGATACTTGGATGTCCATACTTGGACTAAGACTCGGCTGAACAGTATCGATTTGCATGGTACCAGTGTGGAAGAATCGAGATAAAATATCGTTGGTATTTGTAGCTATTATAAGCTTTTCAATGGGCAAACCCATTGTTTTAGCAGCATAGGCCGAAAAAATATTACCAAAATTTCCCGATGGAATTGAAAAAACTATCGAACGATCTGGTGCGCCCAAAGAAAGTCCTGACCAAAAATAATAAACTATCTGAGGAAGTAAACGAGCCCAATTTATGGAATTAACGGCCGCCAATCGATAACGATCACGGAACTCTAAGTCATTGAAAAGGCGTTTTACCATATCCTGACAATCGTCAAATGTACCTTTCAGTCCGATAGCATGCACATTGGCGGCATCAATCGTGGTCATCTGTTTTTGCTGAATTGGAGACACGCGACCCTCTGGAAACAGGATAAAAATATCTATCGATTCCCTACCTCGAAAAGCCTCAATTGCTGCCGATCCTGTATCACCTGATGTAGCTCCAAGGAGCGTCACCCTTTCTCCACGTTGTTGGAGCACATAATCAAAAAGGTGACTCAAAATTTGCATAGCGTAGTCTTTAAAAGCTAGCGTTGGACCGTGAAAAAGCTCCATCAACCACATTTTGTTATCTAATTGTTTAAGAGGTGCAACCGCTGGATGATTAAAGTTTCCATAAGCATCATTGAGCATACAGCAAAGCCGGTTTTCTGAAATATTACCCATTAAAAAGGGAGTCATTATTCGTGAAGCAAGTTCTGCATAGGAAAGTCCTGCCATTGCACGAAGTTCTGCCTCAGAAAACCGAGGCCAGACCTTCGGCAAATAAAGACCTCCGTCACGAGCAAGACCTGTAAGCAGGACATCGTCAAATCCTAATTCTGGCGCCGCCCCGCGCGTGCTGATGTATTGCACTAAAATCTCCGTTCCGTAAACACTAGTTACACTAGCTATAGACTTAACTTCTTGCAACAATAGCACATATTTTAGAAGGATTATTTAGGAGTGAGCCATGACAATTAAAACTATTGGAATCCAATCTCCAGGAGACATGGGCCATGCTATTGGACGCGTGCTTGGCGCTGCTGGTTATCAGATTGTATCTGCTCTCGAAAATAGATCTCCTCGCACTATTAATCTCGCTGAATCCAGCGGAATTAAGAATGTAGGTAGCGTCACTAACCTACTCCATAGCGCGGACGTAATCTTATCCATTATGAGACCAGATAAAGCCCTTTCCTTCATCGATGAATTAATTTCGTCAAAAGAAAGCGCTAGGAGTCACCTACCTACCCTTGTCGACTTAAACGCTATTTCACCCACTACAGGAAGAGTCGCAGCTGAAAAAGCAACAGCTGCTGGATTTGATTTCATTGACGGTGGGATCATTGGAGGACCCCCAAGACCACCAACCAACAAAAGCCCTAGATTATATATCTCAGGTCCACAAGCCAAAAAAATATTAACATTAAACGATACAGGTTTAGATTTTCGAATTCTTGGCAATCAAGTCGGGTCTGCTTCTGCAATTAAAATGTGTTATGCAGCACTCACTAAAGGTTTAACTGCAATTGGGATTCAATCGATGGTGACAGCCCATATAGAAGGAGTTGCCGATTCGTTACTCAAGGAGTTGGGATTCAGTCAACCAAATCTACTAAAACACTTAGAAAAGGGACTGCCGGATATGTGTCCTAAAGCCTATCGGTGGATAGGGGAAATGGAAGAAATTTCAAAGACGCACCTAGACTGTAATTTGCCAAGTGAAATGTTTATTGGTGCGGCGGAAATATATCGATTGGTAGAAAAATCCCCTCTAGGCGTAGAAATTGTAGAAGACCGCAAAATCGGAAAAACTGTCGAAGAAGTTGCTCATGAATTAGTCACACACATTTCTCAAAACAACCACAGGTAAATTCAATCATTTACGTGAAAGATACCTATTTTTAATATGCTGGAGAAAAGCATCTTCAGATAGTTGTTTTCCCGTAGCTCTTAATAATAAGGTGTGAGTGTCATAATAACTACCCCAACTGTGAATTTTATCCCTCAACCAAAGAAATAAATCTGAGAAATTTCCTCGGGATACCATTTCCAAAATATCTACATGCTGTGTGCTGAGTTCCTTAAACAATTGAGCAGCGGCCAGCGCACCGAGTGTGTAAGTAGGAAAGTAACCAAAGGAGCCGTCATACCAATGGACGTCTTGCAAACAACCTTCCCGATCAGTTGAACTACGTATGCCTAAATTTTCTTCGAGCCCCTCATTCCAAGCTTCCGGTAAATCTCTGATTTTTAGATCTCCATCTAACATCGCGCGTTCGAGTCTATAGCGCAAGATTATGTGGAGGGGATAAGTAACCTCATCTGCCTCAACTCTAATGAGACTCGAAGATACACTTATCGCGTTTTCATATAACGAATCCGGCGACCATCCATTTCTAGCAATCCCAAAAACATCTGTTATTATCGGACAAACGAAGGAAAAAAACTCCTGCGATCGACACACTTGCATTTCGAGGAGTAGCGACTGGCTTTCATGAATCACCATACCTCGGGAACTTCCTACGGGTTGGCCCCGCCAGTCAGATGGCAAGCCCTGTTCGTACATCCCGTGACCTGCCTCATGGATAGTAGCCATAAGACTTGAGGTCCAATCATTCTCATCATATCGAGTGGTGATTCGGACATCGCCCGGAACACCACCCGAAAATGGGTGTGCACTTTCATCGAGACGACCGCGTTCGAAATCAAAACCTATTTCCTTTAATACTCTAAAATTCAGTTCACGTTGATGTTTAGTGGATATTTTTTTGATAATCCTTTTACCTCTTTTATTTTTCTGTTTATCTATGATCTCCGGTAAAATTCCCTTTAATACTTTTTCTAATCGGCTAAAAATTTGATCAATTTGTTCGCTAGATCCATCTGGTTCATACTGATCCAGGAGCGAATCATAAGGGGTTTTCTTTAGCTGGTCGGCTTTCGAAGCGGCTATCTCTCGTGTCAAAGCCAGAACTTTTTGTAATGGCTTAATGATAGAAGGAAAATCATTTGAAGGCCTAGCAATTCGCCAAATGGATTGACATTCTGCTGACGCACGTGAATGAGAGTCTACGAGAGATGACGAAACAGCGCTAGCATGCAAATGTTTCTTTTTGATTTCACGAAGATTAGCAGCCTGCCATGAATTGAGCGGCTCCTCGCTAGCAGCACCCATTAAGTCTTCCAAATCCGGCGACGTCATGGCGTCATGTCTTAATACAGCCAAAGTCGCTATCTGCTCAGATCGTACAGTTTTACCTCCAATTGGCATTATAGCTTCACGATCCCAGCCCAGAATAGAGATCGCATCGGACAAGGCGGCTATACGTCGAAATTTTTCCTGTAGTTTAGGGTATGCGCCAATTCTATCAGACATCGCTACACTGAAGAGGAAGGTCGGCAATGGTAGATTGTATATATTATCAGCAATATTATGGCCAAAGAGAACCACGTAAAAGCATATTGCAGATGTTCGTTGCGTAGGTTGATTTCAGTACTAACGCCGATTGGTAGTTCACGAACTCCTGACTTACGTATTTGGTCTATAAAGTACGGTGCCACTGGATAAATTTTCCGATGTTCCGCCATTTCTACCGTATCGACATATAGCCATACTTCGTTTTGGGGTTCATTATCCGGAACGAAAAATCCCCGTTTCTTATCTTCACGCAAAATACCAAGAAACCTAATTGGGCCGCTTATAAGGGTATTAGGCCGCGACTGTCGTTCTTTGAGCTTTTCAGGGATCCAGCCCCGATTTATCAGTACTATCCTATTATCAAATAATAGAAGTGGTGTTAAAACATGAAAACCGGCTGTTCCCTCAAATGTCCGCCCAGTCATCAATAATTCCTTTTCGTGCTGAAAAATACCTTCCAATTTTATTCTACGGTACCGCCATTGATTTAGGTCGTTGATTTCAATCGGAGGCAAAACAGCTTCTTCCATCATTCTTTTCTCAAAAGTAGCTATAAGCCCCGATTTCCATTGCAAACGGTCCATCTGCCATACCCCAAGAACAACCAGCAAAATTAACGTCGGGAGCGTAAACAATGTTGGCCAAAGCGTGGGACGAAAATTTCGCAATGAGATCATTCAATAAACCCTCAATATTTCTTCTGTTACTCTATGTCACTGTCCCAGAAAATGATCTCGGTACGGAAAAGTTATCACACCAATTTCAAACAGCGAGCGGTGAAAAACTCATTTCAAAATCAAAATAGGTATAAGAGTTTCCTATAGAGCTAACCAAATTAACCTGACTGTCCCCAGCGCTAATAGTAACGCCGCGGATCGTCGAATAAATTCCCTACCAACGCGGGTCCGAGCCTCTTATCCTTTGTTCTAAAAACAACTCGCACTCAAGCCGTCTATGCCAAATCAATTAACAAACGCTATACTGGAAGCTCAACCCTGACTTACAAACTTCTACTAAGAAAATAATGGCTGAGCGACAAAGCCTGTACTTAAGCCGCGCATCGAATTCAGAATTTCACTATTTTTTCGGTTTTAGCGGCCGCCCCACCAGTAGATACAAACAAATAAAAA
>CAZADS010000008.1:0-119488 GCA_964483985.1 uncultured Thalassobaculaceae bacterium | reverse complement strand
GATTAATTTGATTTTTATCAAACTGGTAAAGTTCAGAACACATTTACCTACCTCTTTGAAGAGTACGATTACTTTAAACCTCAATACTAATCGTTATATTAACCGCACATTATATCAATCATTGAATTTTAGTCTAAGGACTTGTGCCAGTGCGTCCACTACCCGGTCTACATCCAGCGTTTTCATTTCTGGAAACAGGGGCAGACTTAAGCACCGTGCATAATAGGACTCCGCACCTGGCAAAGAAGGAGTATCATAATACCGACGATAATAAGGTTGTTTGTGGACCGGAATATAATGCACTTGAGTGCCAATACCCAATTTCAATAATTGTTTCATAACCTCCGAACGCGTAGTATACAGTGCTTCAAAATCAATCAAGGCTACTGACAAATGCCAAGCCGGATCACATCCTTCAGCTACTGAAATTGGTCGAACATGAGGACCAAGCCTATTTAATAAATGCAGATATCTCTCTCTCAATTTTCCGCGCTTTTTCACAAAGCTTTCTAATTTACGTAATTGGCTAATACCTAACGCACATTGTAAATCACTCAAACGATAATTAAATCCTAATTCATGCATTTCGTAGTACCAAGGAGCAACATCCGACCCCGAGCGCTCAAATGCCAGTTCTTTATTAATAAAGTCTTTAGATCGGCGAATTATGCCGTGATTACGAAAAGATTTTAACTTTTCCGCCAATTCTTTATTGTTTGTAGTCAACATTCCGCCCTCACCTGTAGCTATAGCCTTTACAGCATGAGTCGAGAACATAGTTATATCGCTTGAAATGCAGGACCCATTGGGATGCATGCGACCGAAGATATCTCTTTGCCTGCCTCCTAATGCATGACATCCGTCTTCTGCCAAAAACAACCCACGGGACGCCTCTCTCAAATCCGCCATAGCAATTACGTGGCCATTCAGGTGCACGGCGAACACAGCTTTTACTGATTTATTAGGGACCCTAGCCATGGCATTTTGGAAATCATTAACACCCATCAAGCCAGTTTCCGGATCCACATCTGCAAAGACCACATCAGCACCAACATAGCGAACCGCATTAGCGGTAGCAAGGAAGGTCACCGTCGGTACAATTACTAAATCGCCCGGCCCTAGACTTCCTGCCATTGCCAAAAGATGAAGACCGGCCGTACCACTTGAGCAGGCCACTGCATGAGAAGCCCCAACTTCTTCGGCAAAAGCGGCTTCAAATTCGTCAACAGCAGGCCCCGTGGTTAACCATTCACCCCGGAGCACAGCAGCAACCGCCTCCATATCTTCATCGTCGATCGATTGACGGCTATATGGGAGAAAGTCTGCCACCCGCTTTACCCTAATGTCCCCTGAATTCCAATCATTTCTAATATTTATACTAACACGGCCTCAACAAACCTCCGGCTTAGTCGTGGGAATTTCAACTTATTTTAATTTAGCTGGCTTGTAGGCGATTGAAAATTGCGATTCTTAATCTTCCGTAAATTTCGCCAAATCTATGTCCCCATGACGAAATGGAATCCAATACTTAGTCTCAGTGTTGAATTGCAGACCATAAATGTTAGTGCAAAAAATTTTAGCTGGAGTAGTTCCTTCTTGACTTTCTTTTTCGGTACGATCCACGTCCACTAGCGGTGAAATCCGAAAATGATCCGTCCAGGCCTTCGCAATATCAGATCGCTCCTCATCAGAAAGGTCATTGATTTGCATCGCCAAGTCCCAGGTTTGCTCAAGGTCATTCCAAAGCTCGTCTAGATAGATACCCATAACCCCATCCTATAAAACAGCTTACCAACCATCAAAATAAAAGATTTAGACTTATACCCAACCCAACTGATCTCGTGAAGATAATATTTAACTTTTTTTTATAGCCATCTAGGAATTTAACAACCGAAATTCTATCACAAAACTGACCAAAATCACTTTTTATAACCTAATAAAACTTTATTTTCTCTAAAAAACGTTATGATTCAATAGTACCCCGCCTTATCTCCCGCACATCACCACTAACAAAAATTGATTTGGAAAATTTATTATACAGTTCTACATCCACATTTATTTGACTTGGGCGGCATATCTCAATCCCCTGTTTAATGGTCAAACAAAAATTTCCGCAATGCTTGAATTTTTTACCAAGCAAACTTCCTAACATCGCCGCAGCGCTGCCTGTAGCTGGATCTTCCGTGATTCCGTGCCTCGGCGCAAAAACTCTAGCTCTGATGGTTAGGTCAGACGACCCAGTTATTCGAGCATATACACATAATCCATCTGCAAATCGGAGAGGATTACCAATTTTAAATTTATCAATATTAGGCTGACATCTAATCAAATTCTTTAAACTAGAGATTTCCGCAAAAACAAAATTTATACCCAACTGTATCGATAGGGGCAGGTGAAGCTTTGTATTAATATCCCTGTCAGAAAGCCCTATTGCCTTGGCTATATCAGAAGGATGTAGCGTTGGCCCAAATTTAACTTGGCCTGGAACATAAAATCCTGCGCCAATGACTATGTCGTCGGATCGTTTAATATCAATGGAAACTAAGCCAATCCCTTCCTCAAAAATTAATTTATTTTTGATCTTTCTACCCATAAAACTACCTATACGGGCTAAAACGAATGCGCTTCCTATGTTGGGGTGCCCAGCAAAAGATAACTCGGTTTTAGGGGTAAAAATTCTAACTTTAGCTGTGGCTAACGGGCTAACAGGAGGCAAAACGAAAGCAGATTCAGAATAACCAAATTTACTAGCAATTGATTGCATTTGCTCACTTGTTAGATCGCTCGCATCGGTAATGACAGCAAGCCGGTTGCCACCAACGGAGTTATTGGTAAATACATCCACCGTTACGAACTGGGCACCCATTTGGTTTCCATTTTTTGGAATCTTTAGTGTAAGTAGTTTTGTACACAATGATAAATGCTTTTTTAGGGAGGTCCCACAATCGATTAGGTCTGTTATTTTTGGTCATTAAGAATGATGTTTATACGCCGGTTTTGCCTACCCTTATTCTCAATCTTCCCAACCATAATGGCCCCTATCTCTCTCGTCGACCGAAGATGAGTCCCACCACACGGCTGAAAATCTATTGAATCTCCGATTCTAATCATTCTTATTTTCCCCTCCCCTTGGGGCGGCTTCACAGACATAGTCCTCACCAACTCAGGGTTAAGACTCAATTCTTCGTCGGTGATCCAACAGGTTGTTAAACTATAATCAGCCTCAACATCATTTGCTAATTTTGAAGTGAGCAACTCTTTGTCTGGCCTATTTTCAGGGATATTAAAATCAAGTCGGCCCTTCCCCAGACCAATAGATCCACCTGTTACTGCACCCTCCACGTGAGCGCAAAGTAAGTGCAATGCGGTATGAACTCGCATGTACAAATAACGACGTTCCCAATTCAACTCTGCTATAACTGAATCATTCACTTTCAACGTCAATTCTTCCGTCTCGCAAATGTGGTGAATATTTTGGCCGTCTTTCTGTGTATCTGTGATAGCTATTTCCGTACCATCCGCTGTTCGCAATATCCCAGTATCACCCGGTTGCCCCCCTCCCGTAGGGTAAAAAACCGTGCGGTCCAATTCAATTCGATTTCCAGTGATCGCTATTACCTTAGCATCACAACGCCGGAGATAAGAATCCTGTCTAAATAATTCTTCAGTCATACTCAATTCGGAGCCCCGTGATCTGATTTCATCAAAATAGTCTGATAAACTCTGCGGTCAATATTACCCCCGCTAAGGATTAAACCTATTTTTTTTCCCGTCATTTTACGGCGTTCCTTCAATAATGCAGCTAACGGAGCAGCCCCAGCTCCTTCCGCTATATTATGTGTATCAGTAAAATAGCATCTTATAGCGGTTTCAATCTCTGTTTCAGACACCATAACAACTCGATCAGCCCCCGCCCAAATAATTTTTAGGGCCTCGAGTGTAGGGACTCGGCAAGCCATTCCATCTGCCATAGTGTTCGCTGAATTCGTCGATACCGGCTCACCACGATCAAACGAAAGAGCATACGAAGGGGCATTTTCGGCCACAACTCCAACAACATTAGATTTTAAGCCTAAAGCGTCTCGCGCCGCAATAACACCACAAATGCCCGATCCCAAACCAATCGGCACATAAATTGTATCTAAATCCTTTAAATTAGACATTAGCTCCCAACCGTAGGTTCCAACGCCCCGCACTAAATCAGGATGAAAACTCGCAAACAGATGCAAGCCATCTTTAGATGCCATCACATTTGCATATTCCAAAGCTTCTTGAAAATCATCCCCATGGGTGATTATTTCCGCACCTTGCGCACGCATAGCATTATTCTTTTCGATGGAATTTCCGTAAGGTACAACTACTACAGACCGAAGACCTCTTCGAGTAGCGGCACAAGCAACACTTTGGCCGTGATTGCCCCGAGTGGCCGCTATTACCCCTTTGATATTTGGCGATTTTCGAAGGACTTCTGCCAGATAAATAGCCCCACCTCGAATTTTAAAAGAACCTGTAGGAGTATGATTTTCATGTTTAACCCAAACTTCTGCACCGGTCCTTTCGCTTAATAGCGGCCAATGATGTTGCGGTGTAGGCTTGATAATTTCGTGAACCTCGGCTGTCGTAGCCTCAAAATCTCTAGCAGTTATGTGGAATTCAACCATTTATTGTACCCCATATTCAGATGCTAAAATATCGTAACCGCTAACTCACGCTCCTATCTGGGATAGCCGGTGTCATTTGCAACCACCTCCGCCCAAATGTTATTAGCATTTTTCCGTTAAAAAGGCTTTATCGTATGGGCATGATTAAGCGGGCCGTGTCCATGGCCAAAACCTGGAGCAGTCTTAATAGCTGTAAAAACAAAATCCCTGGCGCGGCTAATAGCCTCGTCTAAGTTTAATCCCTGTCCCAGGCCAGTAGCAATAGCGGATGCCATGCTGCAACCAGTGCCGTGTGTATGGCGACTTATTAACCTGGGCCCAACAAAACATTTTTGTCCTTTTTCTGTAACTAAAACATCGGTTAAATTTTCATCCTTTAAATGCCCCCCCTTTATCAACACCGCTTTTGACCCCAGCTCGATCAAGTCATTTGCAGCAACCCGCATTGTTTCCACATCAAAAATTTTTCGTCCTGTTAATAATTCGGCCTCAGGTATATTTGGCGTGACGAGAGTTGCTTTCGGAAACATTTCGGATTTCAATACATCCAAAGCAGAAATATCAAGTAATCTCTGACCACCTTTTGCCACCATTACTGGATCAACTACCAGATCAACATCACGGGCTAGCAAATTTAAGGTTTCCGATATAGCTTTTATTGTTCCAGTATTGTGAAGCATTCCGGTTTTAATGCAATCAACTCCAATATCCTCAAGAACGACTCGCATTTGGCAAATTAAAAATTCAATAGGAATCTCATGCGTGGCATAAACTCCTTGAGTATTTTGCGCGGTCAATGCTGTTATTGCCGTCATCGCAAAACCTCCTAGTGCCGTAACGGATTTGATATCCGCTTGTATACCCGCCCCCCCACCGGAATCTGAACCCGCACAAATTAATATACGACCGTTTACCACTGTCAAAGGACGTTCTTTACCGTTTTGTTCCATATTCGATGTCACTTTTTCCAATTTCGTTGAATTTCATCCACTATTTCATGCGCCACCTCTGCAACAAGTGTTTTATCCTCTCCTTCAACCATCACTCTAATAAGTGGTTCAGTTCCTGACTTTCTTATTAAAACACGTCCCTTCCCCCCAAAACGACTTTCCCCTATTGCGATTGTTTTTTTCATCAAAGCCTGATTTGTAACTAATGAGCCCTTGAAATGTACATTTCGCAAAATCTGAGGAATAGGTTCAAACACGCGAGTGATTTCACTAATAGGCCTGTCATCTTTCAGCAAAACGGCCAAAACTTGTAGAGCTGCAATTATACCGTCTCCGGTAGTGGCGTAATCACTCATTACGATATGCCCTGATTGCTCCCCTCCTAAGTTAAATCCACCTTCACGCATGCCTTCTTGCACGTAACGATCACCTACAGCGGTGCGTTTCATGAAAAGGCCTATACCATTTATAAATTTCTCCAAACCAAGATTCGACATAACAGTTGTTACCAAACCTCCACCACGCAAGCGACCATCCAATTGCCAATTTGCAGCGATCAGCCCCATTATTTGATCACCGTCAACTATTGCTCCTTTTTCATCGACTAGGATCAATCTATCTGCATCACCATCAAGGGCGATTCCTACATCAGCTCCCGATTGCAAAACTTTTTGAGAAACAGCTTCTGGAAACGTAGCACCACATTTTTGGTTAATGTTAAAACCATCCGGACTTGTACTCAACGGAACTACTTCAGCTCCCAACTCATAGAGCACGTTTGGAGCCAAATTATATGCAGCGCCATTAGCGCAATCCAAAACAAGTTTTAAGCCTTCAAGCCGAAACCCTTTTGGAAAAGTTCTTTTTGCCATTTCTATATAACGCCCACCCGCATCATCCAAACGCCGAGCTCGGCCTAATCGATCTGGTGAAGCTCTGTGCGAATTTATATTTTGACCCACTAACGATTCGATTTTAGATTCTAGTTTATCGGATAATTTAAACCCATCCGGCCCGAATAATTTTATTCCATTGTCAGAATATGGATTATGTGATGCTGAAAGCATTACACCTAATTCTGCCCTGAGAGATCGAGTAAGCATGGCAACACCAGGAGTTGGCATTGGTCCAACTAAAACCACGTCCATACCTATCGACGTAAAACCAGCAACCATGGCGGGTTCTAACATATATCCTGATAACCGAGTATCTTTTCCTATCACCACCATGGGACGATGTTTGCCCGAATTTCGAGAAAAATAGGATCCAGCAGCCATCGCCAATTTAAGTGCCGTTTCCGCGGTCATTGGTTCTAAATTAGCTGTCCCACGCACTCCGTCGGTACCAAATAGTTTTTTTACCATCTCATTCGAGCCAAGTTATTTTTAGCATTTAACAATATAGTCGATTCTAAAGGAAATAGTATGGGGAGAAATCACCCATGCTCCGGACGTCAAATTGCATCAAGCACACTTTCGCGGAGCGAAAAGGCTTGTTTAGTTTCCGCGACGTCATGTGCGCGTAGCATATGAATACCCTGATCAGCTGCCGCCAAACCAAGGGCCAGCGAACCTGGCAATCGATTATGCACTTCCTCTCCTTTGCTTAGGCGGCCGATAAGTGACTTTCGAGAAACGCCAAGCATTATTGGAACCCCTAAGCTATGTAGTAATCCGATCCGTGCTAGAATAGCGGTATTATGTTCATCATATTTTCCGAATCCTATACCCGGATCTATGATTATATTACTCAAGGGTATCCCCGAATTATCGCAAATATGAATTCGATGGGCAAGATAATCGAAAACGTCGAGTGGCGCAAAATCATATTTAGGGTTGCTCTGCATGAATGCTGGCCTACCAAGCATATGCATTAATACTACAGGCACTTTCAACCGGGAGGCAGTAGATAAACTGTCGGAATCCCCAGTTAAAGCAGTTACATCGTTTATAATTGAGCCCCCAGCTTGGATGGCAACTTCCATCACTTTAGCTTTTTTTGTATCAACACTGATAGGAATTCCGAATCCGGCACATTGTTCTATTACGGGGAGGACGCGATCTATTTCTTCTGTGCAGTCAATTTCCGTCGATCCCGGTCGAGTTGACTCTCCTCCAATTTCGATTACATCGGCCCCTTCCAGCATCAATTGATGAGCATGGGATACGGCTGCGCTAGTACAGCTCCTATCAGTTCTTTCCGAAAAACTATCTGGTGTTACGTTTACTACTCCCACTAATAAAGGAGTAGTAAGTCCATTAAAAGCTATGCCTGCTCGTCGCTGAGTAAGTTTAAATATCAAATTATCTATCTCTTCCAAGCAGCCTTCATTTAAGGCCCATTCCCTAACAACATCAATAATTCCCGAAAAAATGACTATTTTCGTCGCAGATCGCAGTAAAACTTCCACGGATTTAAAATAATATGGGCCTCCACCTAATGACCGGTCCACTTCATGTTTCACGTTTAAATGATTCACCCCGCGATAGGAGAAGCCCAGAGGCCGGAGGTATATTTTAGTTTCATCCTGCGTAAACAAACCACGCTTTTGGGAAGCTAATTTGATTATTTCCGGCATTCTTTTAAAAGAATTTAATCCCCTAACTGCGGATCTGGCTCCATATCGCCAGACGGGTTTCCAGACGTTCCACCAGTTGGAATAGAGGATTTTCGACCCCCTTTAGGCTTGGTCGTATCATCACTAGCATCATCTCGAACGACAGATTCACCTCTTAAAAGTGCCTTAATTTCATCTCCAGAAAGCGTTTCAAACTCGAGCAATCCATTAGCCAAAGTAACTAATTCTGCCTTGTTTTCGTTAAGAATCTTAGCGGCATCGGAATATGCATCATCGATAATATTGCGTGTTTCCTCATCAATCGCTTTCGCCGTCGCATCGGAAACATTTTTGGTTTGAGTTACTGAATGTCCTAAAAAAACTTCCTGTTGGTCCGCCCCATAAGCAAGGAAACCTAATTTATCACTCATCCCCCACTCGGTGACCATCCTTCTAGCCATATCTGAGACCATTTTAATATCGGAAGAAGCGCCCGTGGTAATTTGGGAATCCCCAAATATAATTTCCTCTGCGATTCGGCCACCGCATGCAACCCTAAGGTCTGCCAGAAGTTTAGCTCTGGAGAGAGAAATTCTATCACCTTCAGGTAGTCTCATCACCATACCTAATGCTCGTCCTCGCGGTATAATTGTCGCTTTATGGATCGGATCTGACTCATCGCAGTGTAAGGCTACAACTGCATGTCCGGCTTCGTGATAGGCTGTTAGTTTTTTTTCATCATCTGTCATTACCATGGAACGACGCTCAGATCCCATCATTACTTTATCTTTGGCCTCTTCAAACTCGGCCATAGCTACAACTCGTTTTCCTTTTCGAGCGGCAAGTAGCGCAGCTTCATTCACTAAATTTGCAAGATCCGCCCCAGAAAAGCCCGGGGTTCCTCGCGCTATTGTTCTAGGTTCAACGTCTGGAGCCAAAGGTACTTTTCGCATATGAACCTTCAATATGCGTTCACGACCCAAAATATCTGGATTGGGAACTACCACCTGTCGATCAAATCTCCCAGGCCGCAGCAGAGCAGGATCTAAAACGTCTGGCCGGTTAGTCGCAGCTATCAAAATTACGCCATCATTAGCTTCAAATCCGTCCATTTCCACGAGTAGCTGATTCAATGTCTGCTCACGTTCATCATTGCCGCCACCTAAACCGGCACCACGATGTCTGCCGACCGCGTCAATCTCGTCTATAAAAATGATACAAGGGGCATTTTTTTTCCCTTGCTCAAACATATCGCGAACCCGGCTCGCACCGACTCCGACAAACATTTCTACAAAATCAGAACCCGAAATTGTGAAAAAGGGAACATTAGCTTCCCCTGCAATTGCTCTAGCCAATAAGGTTTTTCCGGTCCCTGGTGGACCCACCAACAAGCAACCTTTTGGAATCTTACCCCCTAATCGCTGAAATTTTTGGGGGTCCTTTAAAAACTCAACTATTTCTTCAAGTTCCGTTTTTGCTTCGTCAATACCCGCGACGTCATCAAACGTAACCCGGCCTACTTTTTCCGTCAGCAAGCGAGCTCGGCTTTTGCCAAAACCCATAGCCTTCCCGCCACCGCCCTGCATTTGACGCATGAAGAAAATCCAAACTCCAATAAACAGGAGCATTGGAAACCACGAAATCAATATACCCAGCATTCCTGACATCCCCTCTTCTGGAGGAGCTGCAGAAATTCTCACTTTTGCTTCTCGTAACCGATCAACAATCCCTGGATCATTAGGCGCGTATGTTGAAAAAGATCTCCCGTCACTAAAATGACCCTTTATAACGTTTCCCTGAATTGTGACGTCACTAACCCGCCCTTGTTCCACCTCACCTAAAAAATCAGAAAACGCTAAGCTAGCGTAATTTCCCCCGCCTGAAGTATTTTGAAACAAATTAAACAACGCCACCAGCAGAACGCCAATTATAACCCAAAGCGCTAAGTTTTTACCAAAGTTGTTCACGAGGCATTCCCTGGAATTATTTTTAAAACTCTTTTATAGTACTATTTTAATATTGGCCACAAAACCTCAAATATTTTTCCTTATAACAACCAGTTTACAGCATATACACCCAATCCGAATCGGGTTGAAAATTGATAATAACACGATTTTTATCGTTGTCGTCGAATACAATCTTATCTTTACCAAAGTGGGGGACCAAGAGCTTTCCGTCAAGCTCCTCGATTATTGGAATTGCCAATCTAGCCATATATGGAAAGTTTAATAGCCAGCCAAGCGAATTCTTTGCATCAAAATTTTTTAACAACCAAAGCCAACCAGTTTCACCCAGAGGCCTCAAATAGCGGGACTTATCGGATTCAGAGAAAATTTCAAATCTGTTATCCCAACGCATTTTTCTATTTTTTTGGATTAAAACAGGAGAAGCACAATAAGACAATTCGCGGACAATCCAGCACTTCCCGATTTCAGACCGGATTATGACGCAACCGCCCAGTGTCCAAGCGGATTTTTTTGAACTGTTACAAAGATTGGAACGTAGTCTCGTCACCCGTTTTTGTCTCGGCGATAGACCCGCACCTCCAATAACTCTTATAGTACGTGACAATAGTAGTTCTGAAAATTTTGACTGCAGCTTATTAAAGGCTTCTAGATCAAACCAAGCAGCACCAGTAACTGAGATTCCTCCATGTAAGGTAAAAAATCTTGCACAGTACTTATCAATTACTTGTCGTGCTTTTAACATAGAAGAGGAAATTCTCGCTGCTTCTTGAAAACCCAAACCAAAGTCTTTTAATACTGGGGCCTGCTTTCGTAATCGAACTCTAGTAAAATTAATATCCTGATTACTAGGGTCATCAATCCAAGGTTGTTTTTTCTTTTTACATGTAGCGATTAATCGCGCTTTAGGGATTGTTAATAGAGGCCGACCTATATGCAAACCACCGATTTTATTTTCATGAGTCATCGCACTCAGCCCGTCTGGACCGGTATCCGCTAAGATCCGCATCCACACTGTCTCAGCTTGATCCTCAGCCGTATGCGCCATCAAAACTAATTGTATTGATCTATCTCGACACCACTCATCAATAGCAGTTAGACGCCATTTCCTCGCGACTCCCTGAATACCATTTTGAGGCCGACTTTTATTTATCGTGAGTGTGTGGTGCTGCATGCCCCGAGTATTGAGCCAACGTTTTACCTGACGAGCCTCTGAGGCGGCTTCATTTCGTAATCCATGATCCACTGTAATCGCACTAATTTTAATACTATTTCGCCGCCCCCAAGCACTAGCAAGCAAGCTAAGTACCATACTATCAACTCCGCCTGAAACTCCGACAGCGATGTGACGCGCATTCCAAACACTAGGGCACGATTTCATTAGTTCATTAAACTCACTATCGCTAACCGGATCAGCTTGGCTATGGTAAGTTGAGTTCCTATAAACACGTTTCATTCCCCACAACCGACTCGCTTACCTTCAACCATCGCCCTTCGTTTTATTGTTGTAGAAGCGTTAGGGAATTCAGTCTTCAACTGGGCGAGTGCAACGCATGCATCTTCCATACGATCCAGCCTGGCGAGCGAAAATCCAAGCTTCAACAAATTGTCTGCTGTCTTAGTACTATTTGGATATTTTTCATATCCTTCTGCAAAAGTAATTGCTGCTTTGGCAAATTTTTGACGCACATAAAAGGTTTCACCCAACCAATATGAAGCATTACCTGCTAATGGATCATCGACATGATCCTTCACAAATTCTGAAAAAGCACGTTCAGCCATTTCATAATCGTGTTTCATCAAAAACGCGAAGGCAAACTGGTAGCGTTGACCTGAACTTCCTTTCGGCAAAATCCTTTCGGGTGACTCAGATAAGTTCGACACCGAAGTTTGACTTCTACTCGAATTTGAAGTTTTCGTGACGGGAATAGATCCTTTACTGGCCTTTGAAATAGCCGCAGTTGACCCTTCTCCTCTTGAAAACTTCTTAAAATCCTCCTTTTTTAAATAACCAAGAATCGGCCTGCCTTCATCTTCTCGTTTTGGCACTGCACGACTAATTGGAACAACTGCAGATTTTCTTATATTTGAATTACCTAATTCTGCTTTATGCTTTACCATTTCTTTGGCCGTAACCTCTAAAAGTTCTAATCTCCCATCAAGATCGGATATAAGCTTATCCAATCTCTTAGTCAGGTTAGACAGACCAAACTCAAGCTCTTCAGTCTCACCTCTAAGGGTTCTTATCTCTGTTTCCAACTGCTGCTGACGAACTTCAACTCGGGTCGCGCCAGAAACTTCTCTTTCCGATTTTCGACGTGGTCGAGTCAAGATATCTTTTTGGATGAACTTTTGTTTTACAGAAGCGGTAGCCTTATTTTTTGGCGAATGAATAAAGCGATTTAAGTCGTTTATTTCTAATTCAAGACGTTTTAAACGATTTAACATGTCGTTAGTCGTTTCCGCGAATGATGACGCCGATCCCCAGACAGAAGAATAAAACAGACTAACAACTAATCCCAATAACAACAGTTTAAAAGATCTTGACAACATCTTGACGCAATTCTCCTAAATTTTTCAATCAGGAATATAAGAGTCAGTATACTGAGGAAACCTTGCGTCAAAAATAAGGCGCCGTCTCTACTAATCCCGCAAAGACGGCGCAATTTTTAATATCTTTGGCTAAGTAAGTCTAGTTAATCGAAGTAACACCGCGCCTATTTTGAGACCAGGAGGTTTCGTCATTTCCAAAAGCCATTGGTCGCTCCTTCCCATAGCTTATGGTTACTACCCTACTGCCGTCCACACCTCGGGCAACTAAGTAATCTTTAACGGCATTAGCTCTTCTCTCTCCTAAAGCTAAGTTATACTCCCGAGTACCTCGCTCATCACAATGTCCCTCAATAGTAACCCGCACACTTGGATACTTCTGTAACCACGTGCCCTGTCTATCTAAAGTCATTTGAGCGTCCCCCGATAAATCGGATGAATCAAAACCAAAAAACACTCGGTCTCCAACCTCGGCTACGAATTCTTCCTTCGAACCGGCAGTCGGGCCTGACGATGCAACAGAAGTTGCCGGAGCCGACTTCGTTACTGATTTCTTAGTAGGTTGGACAGTGCTACCGCTCCCACTGGAACTATTGGCAGCATCTTGGTCCTGCGCACACGCAGTCAACATTGCAGCAACGGCGATCAGGCTCAAAATCTTAATTCGCATTTATACACCCCTCCGGATGACAACAGACATCAGAATATACCCGAATACCTTATCATTAAATACATTTACTACACATTTTTTTACTTGTAACAGACAAACCACAGATAAAACACTAATTTTCGCATAATTTCTCGTCGAGAGTAGAAATTTCTGCGTAAAATAGACCATTTTAAGGAACCAATGGCGACCAAGCAGGGTCCGAAGCATCTAAAGGTGTAATTATTTCCCGTTCGTTAAATCCTGTCAGATCAATCGAAAAAATTTTCACACTACCACCACCACGCGCACTCCCTGGCTTTTGTTTAAAAAACAGCAAAACACGGCCGTTGGGAGCCCACGTCGGTGATTCGACTAAATATCCTTCAGTAAGTGACCTTTCCCCAGACCCATCGGGACGAATAACACCAATAGAAAAACGACCACGGAAAATCTTGGTAAATGCGATCAAGTCTCCTCTTGGAGACCAAACAGGAGTAGCATATTTACCGTCGCCAAAACTAATACGCCTAACTCCGCTTCCGTCTTCTTTCATAACATAGAGTTGTTGTTTTCCACCTCGGTCGGAATTGAAAACGATCCGCTTTCCATCGGGAGAATATGTAGGGGAAGTATCTATAGAGGGCATATTTGTTAAACGTTGCACCTGCCTAGTAGCAAGATCCATTGTATAAATATCAGTAACACCATCTTTAGCTAGACTCATAATCACCTTTGAACCGTCGGGGGAAAACCTAGGAGCAAAAGTCATCCCAGGAAAATCCCCAAGCACCTCTTGCTGGCCAGTGTCGATATTAAAGATGTAAACCCTCGGTTTTTCGTCATAATACGCTAGATAAGTGATTTCTTGTGTTGTAGGAGAAAATCTGGGAGTGAGAACCAACGCAGAGCCATCTGTTAAAAAACGGTGATTTTCGCCGTCCTGATCCATTATGGCTAAGCGTTTCACCCGGAGATTGGGTGGCCCATGTTCCGCTATATATACAATACGAGTGTCAAAATAACCATTTTCACCTGTTACACGTTTATAAATTAAATCGGATATAATATGAGCCACACGGCGCCAATTCTCTGGTGTCGTGAAATAAGCGTTCCCAACCATTTGTTGCTCTGCAAATACATCCCAAAGGCGAAATTCCACTCTTAAGCGCCCGTCTTTTTGTATAGCAACCGCTCCATGAACCATGGCTTGAGCATTTAAAACACGCCAGTCCGAGAATCGAGGCCGCAAGTCTGGAGATTCCGCCGCATTGATAAAAGCTTTGGGGTCAATCGGTAAAAATAGTCCCGAACGCTCCAGATTTGCCGATATTACCGACGAAATATCGCGACCGGTTTTACTTAACGATTCGTCTCGGGGTGCAAAATTTATTATGGCTATGGGCATTGGGTCAGCGCGCCCTTGAGTCACATCTATACGGAGTTCCGCTCTTGCTATATGGAGAGAATGCCAGCCATAAAATGCAACGACCACTATTAGCATCAACGGTATTTGGGTCTGCCAAATTCGTTTTAGTTGATTCATTCGTTACGTTCCAAACTTCACTGAAGCATATCTTTTGGGTCAAAGTTGAAAGTAAATTTTTTCCACATAGAGTATTTATTTAGCGGCAATTTGAGTGGAACACAATTCGGGTGATTAAGGGCTCTTAATGCGCTCTCTGCAGCGGCACGATAATAAGGATCAGTGTGCATTCGCCCACTGTCAACGACCTTAGCTTCTCGAACTGTAGCATCTGGGTTCATAGACATTTCGATTTGAACACTTAATGCCTCAGCCTGACGAGCACCAGCCGCCACATTCCAACATTGAGCTAACTGTTGTCTAACAGCCGAAATTTCACTTAAAGTGATTTTTTGCATAGGGTTAAATGCGCCATTAGTTTTATTTTTCATCGCCTCTCTTGCCCGATCAACTAAACTTTTCCTAGGTTTAATCTTATACTGATTAACCTGTTTTTTAGTATCTTTTTGAAGATTTTTTAACAGCCGGCTGAATTGTTTCTTTACTGGCGCTTGAACTGGTTTAGGAGGCGTAGCACTCGATGTCTTTTTATTAATCTTTGATTTTACACGAGGCATCATATCTTTTGATATCAGTTTAGGTTTAGGTTTGGGTTTGGGTTTAGGTTTGGGTTTGGGTTTGGGTTTAGGTTTGGGTTTGGGTTTGGGCTTGGGTTTGGGCTTGGGTTCAAACGTTGCTTTAGGTTCTGTCGTTTTGGTAACGGGAGGAATTTTCTTACTAATTGGTTCCATCACCAATGGCTTGGTCTTTTGTTTCAGTTTAGTATCTATTTTCGAGTTTGGGTCTTCGGATTTTTGCGTCTTTTTGTCTATTTTAGACTCTTCAGGAGGAACATTAGTTACTTCTGATAAATCTACTAACTTGACGAAAGTAATGCTATCTAATTTTGGTGGAGGCCGTCGTAGATGCGGTAATCCAAACCATATCATAAGGATAATAATAACGTGAAGGGCCGCTGAACATGTAACGCCAACTTTCATATAATTTTATCCGCCACCGCTACTATTTTTAGTCGGCGCTATAACGGCTGGAAACGTTTCAATTTCACTTTTTAAAATAGCTAAATCTGTTCGTAGTGCGATGATTTGAATGCCTGCGTTACGTATTTCGCCAGCAATAACCGCTATAGCTCCATAATTTAACCTGGCATCCGCTCTTAGATGTACTTTGACCTTGGGGTTTGCTTTCCGGATTTGCCTCAACCGAGGACTGAGTGACTTGAGGGAAATTTGTGTTTTATTTAAATAAATTCTCTTATCCAAATCGATTTCTACATTCAACGGCTGATCCTCATCTGCAATAATAAACTCCTTTCCCACTTTGGGAAGTTGCACCGGGATGCCCAGAACCAGTAACGGAGCCGTAACCATAAAAACAACCAATAAAACCAACATTACGTCAACAAACGGTGTCACATTAATGTCACTCATAGGTCGGTAACGACTTCGACCCTGAGGACCACGCCGGACAGGCTGCAAAGCCATTCCTAAGCTCCTTCATCAAGCTGCCGAGATAATATTGAGATAAATTCCGCAGCAAATCCTTCCAAACGCTGCGCGAACCTATCTAGATCGTGGCTGATTTTATTATACGCTAAAGCAGCTGGGATCGCTGCAATCAGTCCCAATGCTGTCGCAAACAATGCTTCTGCAATTCCTGGAGCCACTACCGATAGTGCCGTCGTCTTCGTGGCAGCTATAGACTGAAAAGCGTCCATTATTCCCCATACTGTTCCAAATAACCCGATGAATGGCGCTGTAGAACCTACTGATGCTAAAAAAGACATGTTACGTTCTAACTGCTCCATTTCCCGACCTATTGTCAGATTCATTATTTGTTCAACTCTTGAACGAAGACTAGCCCTCACTTCATCACTCTTAGATACGAGGCCTCTTGCTGTCGAACGTCGCCATTCCCGCATGGCTTCAGCAAACACTACAGACATTGGATCGGATGGACTATTTCCTATACGGTCATACAGATCTTCTAATGATCCTCCCGACCAAAAATTATCCTCAAAGATCCTAATTCGAGCCCTTAATCGACGAATGCGGATAATTTTGTCAAATATAATCGCCCAAGTCCAAATTGAGGCTATTATCAAACCAAAAATAACGGTTTTCACAATTGGGTCTGCCGAAAGAAATAAGCCAATAATGCTCAAGTCAGGATCGACTGTCCCACCGAGTTGCACACTGTCCACGATAGTTTGTTCCATATTAATTTTAGGTCTCCTCACCTAAATTCTATTAATTTTAATTCCTCGAAACGAGCTCGAGCCTTGGCCTGTATGCGTACCGCCTGCCCTTTCTGATTTATAGAAACTACCTTCAGGGCAAGATGTACCAGAGAACGTTCACGATGAGGACTATTTGATGGCAAATGAATAATCTGCATTAAGTTGATTTGGGCTCCGTCACCACTCGTAAACTTGGTCCTAATTTCGAGCAAATCATCAAAATGAGCAGAAGCGAGATAGTCCACGTTACACCGTCGGACTACGTAAGCGAGACCTGATTGGCTATATGTCTCGGCCTGATTGATTCCGCAAAATCGAAGTAATTCGGACCGAGCACGCTCGGCAAAATTCAAGTATGTAGCGTGATAAACAATACCTGTGGCATCCATATCCTCATAATAGTCTCTCAGGCTAACCCGATGGATGGAGTCGTTGCTGAGCACCGAGGAAGATTGCATATTGTCATTTTCATCCATCCAATCCCCCTCCCTCTTGATTGCGTGTAGGTGGTCCTAGAAAATCTATCTGTCCTCCTTCTTTTGACAACGGCAGGCCAAGGTAATGATAAGCCACCGTCGTTAACACTCGGCCCCTGGGCGTTCGGCCTATAAAACCTTGCTGCAATAAATAAGGTTCGATAACTTCCTCTATCACATCCCGTTCTTCCGAGAGTGCTGCAGCCAGAGTGTCTGCACCCACAGGCCCGCCACTATAATTGTTGGCAATACACATTAAATATTTTCGATCCATAGCATCTAGCCCTTGACCATCAACATCTAAGCGCTTCAACGCATAATCTGCCGCTTTTTCGTCAATCCTATCGGTACTTGCAAACATGGCAAAATCGCGCACCCGTCTCAGGAGTCTACCGGCAACTCTGGGGGTGCCTCGGGCCCTGCAAGCAATTTCGTTTGCGCCGCTGTCAGTGATGTTCATGGAAAGAAGACCGGCATTCCTCAATATGATTTGGCTCAATTCGTCCGAGGAATAGAATTCTAATCGCATAGGTATACCAAATCGCTCTCGAAGTGGTGTCGTTATTAGGCCCGACCTAGTAGTTGCGGCGATCAAAGTAAATGGAGCAAGGTCAATCCTGATAGACCGAGCCACTGGCCCCTCGCCTATCATTAGGTCAAGTTGAAAATCCTCCATAGCAGGATATAAAACCTCTTCCACCGCCGGATTAAGTCGATGAATTTCGTCAATAAATAAGACGTCACGCGGCTCAAGATTTGTTAACAAAGCGGCCAGATCGCCAGCTTTCACGATTGTAGGCCCTGAGGTCATTCGGAAGTTCACACCAAGTTCGCGCGCAACAATTTGAGCTAAAGTGGTCTTACCAAGCCCAGGAGGGCCGTGAAAAAGAATGTGATCTAATGCCTCTTGTCGTTCTCTGGCTGCATTTATAAATACTTTCAAGTTTGCCAGCAACTGACTCTGACCAACAAATTCACTAAATGATAAAGGGCGTAGGGAACTATCCTGATTATCGCTTAAACCTTGATGACTACTAACAAGCCTATTCGAAGAGAGCGAACCGTTTTCATTATCCATCGTCACGGGGCTAACTCCTTAAGACTCATAGAAATAATTTGATCCAGCTTCGCACCCGTTCCCAAAGCTTTATTAGCGGAAGCAACAGCGACATTTGCATCAGACCGAGAATACCCAAGATTCATTAACGCAGACACCGCATCCGCCATGTCGCCGTGATCAGCATGATGGCTATTAAGCATACTAGAGTCTAAATTTTTAAAGTCTGACGAGACATCCATAGCACCATGAATTAATCTCCCGTTCAATTCGTTAACTATACGTCCAGCTAACTTTGGTCCCACCCCGTCAGCGCGCGTTAAAATATCTTTATCCTTGGTAGTTATTGCCTGAGCCATTTCGTTCGGTGTCATAACGGAAAGTATCGATAGTGAAGCTTTCGACCCTACACCCTGGACCGTTTGTAAAATTTGGAAGGATTTCCTTTCCTGCTCGGTTATAAATCCGAATAAATGAATATGATCCTCTCTAATATGGGTTTCTATAAATAACGATACCTTATTTCCGATTGATCCCAGTCCGGTTCGAGTCGGGCTAGACATGAAAACCAGATACCCAACTCCGCTAACATCAATTATGGCAGCATTATCCCTAAATGACTCCAAAATGCCCTTTAATTTTGCAATCATCGAATCGCTTCCTTTGCCAGCGCTGCGGAAATAGCTCTTTTCATAGATAAATTTACGCTCTCTTTTATTCCTTTATTTAAATCAGATTTCTCAATATCCCTTCGAGTTTCGTTAACTTTCCTAAACTGAGCATGACAGATAGCAACCGCCAATGCGTCCGCAGCATCCGAATTAATTAAATTCACTCCTGGCAGCAAATGACCTACCATCGCTTGCACTTGTTTTTTGTTAGCATGCCCTACCCCAACAACCGTCTTCTTGACGCGATTCGGTGTATAGTCGGAAACTGAAAGGCCGGCTAAAGCTGGCGCAAGTAAAATTACACCGCGAGCGAGTCCTAGTTTCAGTGTCGAATCTGGATTTTTATTGACGAATGTCTCTTCCACGGCAGCTTCGTTGGGACCGTGGTAATGCACCAATGACACAACATCATTATGCAACTTAACCAGCCGTTGCGCCAAACCCAGATGGCTTTCGGTTGCTATCGAACCATTAGCAACATGCATCAGGTGATTGCCTTCAACATCTATCACCCCCCAGCCAGCACGCCGCAGGCCTGGGTCCAGACCAAGGATACGAACTCTTTGATTTGCGATTTTATCCCCCCGACTAATTATCCGGACAACTTATTCAAAATATCTTCACTAATATCGAAATTAGCCGAAACAGATTGAACATCATCATTATCATCCAAAATTGAAAACAACTTCAGCAAAGTGCTCGCCTGCTCCTCTGATAACGTAACGGTACTTTTTGGCTTCCACGCTAATTCGGCTACTTCAGGCGACCCCATTCGTTCTTCTAGAACTTCCCGAACTGCATTAAATTGACTTGGATAACAAGTTATCTCGTGCCCATTATTATCAGATTCGACATCATCCGCCCCAGCCTCTAAGGCCGCTTCAAACACCGATTCGCTGTCACCAGCATCCACGCCGTAACTAATTCTACCAATCCTTTCAAACATAAAACTCACGCTATTCGTTTCGGCGAGATTGCCACCAAGTTTGCTAAAAGCAGATCGGATCTCTGACGCTGTCCTATTTCGGTTATCTGTTAAAGCGTCAACAATCACTGCCACGCCGCCTGGGCCATAGCCTTCGTAGCGAATTTCATCATAGTTTGTTACATCACCTCCGCCAGCCACTTTTTTTAGCACCCGGTCAATATTATCCTTGGGCATATTGGCCCCTCTAGCCGCCGCTATCGCGGAACGTAATCGGGGATTAGAATCAGGATCAGAACCTAGTTTTGCCGCTACTGTAAGCTCTCGAATTAGCCTAGTGAATATTTTTGCCCGTTTTTTATCCTGAGCCCCTTTCCGGTGCATAATATTTTTGAACTGTGAATGACCCGCCATGCTTGCATTCCAAATATTATAAATCGAAAAAGTTGTAATTTAAAACTGCTTCTATACCAGATATAGTGGTTAATAGCACCCACGATAAGCAAATATTTAAACTGTGAAATTAGGCGTTATTATGGCCAAACCTCCTAATTCACGTTAAATTTATAAAAATTAAATTCCAGATTTCATTTTCCACAGTAAATTGCGAGCAACGTCAAACTAATGAATGTGGATGGGATATATCCTGAACTAAAAAGCAGGATCAAACTTATTAGACAAGGGAAAAGCTCTAGTAAGCATTCCGCCTATTCTTATCGGTTCTATACTCAGCGCCAGTCCGGTCCGATCATCGGTCTCGATTAACGCTCCGCAGACTGTTCCCTCACCATCCGCAGGCTCCAATCTAGCTCCTGGCATCTTAGTAACAAAGCGCTGCACGGGAGTGTCTTTCTTCATACCTATAACCGAATCATAATCCCCACACATACCCGAATCAGTTTGATACGCCGTTCCAGAAGCTAATAACATAGCATCGGCTGTAGGAATATGGGTGTGTGTTCCAATAATGGCTGATACTCTTCCGTCGAAATTATGGGCGAACCCCATTTTTTCGCTAGTAGCCTCGCCGTGCATATCAATAAATATAAAATCTGCTACGCTTCCCAGTGGAGAATCAGCTAGTATTTCTTCGACAGCAGCAAAGGGATCGTTCAAAGAATCCATGAATAGACGGAGCATTACATTTATGACAAGAACTAATCTACCATTATGAGCCTCAAACAAACCTGAGCCACGACCGGGAGCACCATGAGGATAATTTATCGGCCGAAGCAAATTTGGTTCTTGGTCAATATATTCAGTGATTTCTCGTTGATCCCAAACATGGTTACCTGTCGTGATTACATCAACCCCATTATCAAATAATTCATTACAAATTGGCTCGGTGATACCAAAACCGCCGGCAGCATTTTCTCCATTCACTACTATAAAATCCGGCTCCAATAGTTTCCGTATATCCGGCAAATGAGAAAGTACTGCATATCTGCCGCTTCGGCCAACGATGTCGCCTAAAAAAACAAGCCTCATGTATCAACCCCGCACGAAGTGAACTTTTTGTTCAGTAAGGATTGCATCAAGCCTTGAGTCGCCTAGATCTGTCGGTACTTCCATCACCTTTTGTCCCTCGAAAGCTACTCCTATCGCCAAAATGGATTTACGTTTTCGCAACTCAATTAACGTTACATCATAATACCCACCTCCATATCCAAGTCTGTTCCCATAAGAATCGAACGCAAGCAAAGGAACGAATAATATTGCCGGATCTAAAAGCTTGGGATTATCGGACAGAACAAATACTCCAAACTTATCTTCTTTCAATTTAGAGTCAGGGGTCCAAATCTCAAAGCTCAAAGGTTGTCGCGGCGCAATAACTGTTGGTAGGCCCACTCTACATTTGTTTTGATGTAATTCGGTCATCAGTGGCCTAACATCGATTTCGCTTCGAAACGGCCAAAATCCAGCAATTTCAGTCCCCTTAATTGGGGGCCACGTTTGAAAAAATAGTTCAATGATCGCTAAAGACGCTTGTCTGCCTTGCCGACGACTTAACGAAACCCGTCGCTTTTCAGCAGCAACTCTAAGAAATTTTTTTTTTCGTTTAACTTCATATTGCAGCACTATCTGCTCCACACGCTAAAAACCACCTAGGTTTCAAATAAAGCAGTAACGGACGGCAGCCGCCTCGGTCGATGGTATTGAATATCCTCTGTGGCCTGCAAATGCAGGTGGGTGCCACGATAAATAGGCCACGACCTAATCAGAGGTAGCTCCCGAAGGATCATTTATAGCCCCAGGGATAAAATCGACCTGTCGCACCGCGCAGCCGCCGTCCAATGTTATTTTAAGCTTGATTGATCCGCTCGGCAATGGTTTCAAGTCGATTCGTTGCTCGTTCAATCGCTAAAATCGTCTGGTTCCCGATATCTCCGTCACTTTCACCACTATCCGTCTGAGCAATCTCACGTATTTCAATAAGCTCATCCGCCAGCACAAGAGAAGCCATAACCAAAAGTCTGGTATGACCTACGTGACCTACTTGTTTAACTAAATCTTGAATACGTAAGTTAACTAAGCCAGATAATTCAATGAGCCTATCTTCCTGTCCGTCTTCGCAGGCAATACGATAGGATTCACCATTTATATTTATTTCAACTTGCGCCACAATCAAGCATCCAGGATATTTTTGAGCCGACCGATAGCCCGGTCTAGGCCGGCGTTCACGTCATCCGTGACATTAGCCAAATCTTTATAATCCTGTTTAGCTGATTTAAGTTCGGCAACAATTGTGTTCGGTTTGTCTAATGTGTCAAGCGACGTTTCCAAACGATCTATGGACTGGTTCAACCTGTCAAGCACTTCTTCTATTTTTCCCATGAGATAAGTCCCGCGATTATAAAAGAAATCTCCTAATTCATTTATTGAATACCATACTAATGCCGTTGACCATGCGTCAATCAAACAAGGCCTTTACGAACGATATCATAAAGTCATCCATAACCATTAGAAATCGATTGTGGAAGCATTAAAATTTAGGTTATTGATCTTGGAGTTTAATCATCTGCAATCGGTTGTTGACGGCAGCAAGCACACCGAGGCATTTTCAGATGATATTGTCTTGGCTTCGAAACGAATATATTTAGAAGGGCAACGACACCAAATTAGATTTTTCCATTATCCCTTATAGGGACATTCGAAAAAGAAACGGCAGGTTGGCGCATGAATTTAGATTTAAATGGTGATGAGAATACGCTCAGAACTTCCACTAACCATTCCAATCTGGCGCATGCGATACGATTCCTTGCAATAGACGCGGTGGAAGCCGCCAAATCTGGTCACCCAGGAATGCCAATGGGCATGGCTGACGTTGCAACAGTATTATTTTCTGATTTCCTCAAATTTGATCCATCTATGCCTCTGTGGGCCGACCGAGATCGATTCATACTGTCTGCCGGTCACGGATCTATGCTTCTTTATGCATTGCTATATCTCACTGGGTACAAGGAAATTACTGAAAAAGAGCTGCGGAATTTTCGTCAGTTAGGGGCTAAAACCGCGGGTCATCCAGAATATCACCCAAAAAGCGGAATAGAAACCACGACAGGTCCCCTCGGACAGGGTTTAGCAAATGCAGTAGGAATGGCTATAGCTGAACGCCATCTTGCAAATCGGTTTGGATCTCAGTTGATAAATCATTATACTTATTGCATTGCTGGGGACGGATGCCTAATGGAGGGCATAAGCCATGAAGCAGCGTCTTTAGCTGGGCACCAAGCTTTAAGCAAGCTCATAATTCTTTTTGATGACAATGGAATTTCCATAGATGGTCCCACACGGCTTAGCGTATCAGATAATCACTTAAAGAGATTCCAATCCTATGGTTGGCATACTATGGCAATTGATGGCCATGATCCAAATTCGATTTCAATAGCACTAACCGAGGCTCGGGCATCCCAAAAACCAACATTAATAGCGGCTAAAACCACTATTGGTTTTGGCGCTCCCAACAAAGAAGGTACGTCTGGGGCACACGGGGCCCCCTTGGGAACCAAAGAAGTTGAGTTAGTTCGAGAAAACCTAGAGTGGCCTCACGATCCATTTTTAATTCCCAAAAATATTTTACAAAGTTGGCGCAAAATTGGATCCCGAGGCTCAAAAGAATCAGGAGATTGGCTAAAACGACTTGAAAATTCTGATTTTCAGATTCGAAAGTCTTTCAAAGCGGCGATCAACGGGGACGCTTTGGATACGTTAAAAGACGCTATCAACCAGCATAAAAAATCCTTGGTTAAAAATCCACCAACTATCGCTACCAGAGTGGCATCACAAATGACCTTGGAAGCGATTACTCCACATATACCGGAACTTATCGGGGGCTCTTCAGACTTAACTGGTTCAAATAACACAAAAACGGCGTATCATACTATTCTGGATAAAGAGCACCCTTCCGGAAACTATATTCACTACGGCGTCCGAGAACATGCAATGGCGGCCGCTATGAATGGGATGGCGTTACATGGCGGAATAACGCCTTATGGGGCGACGTTCTTAGTTTTCACAGACTACTGTCGCCCAGCCATACGCCTAGCGGCTCTGATGGAAATTCAAACAATATATGTTATGACCCATGACTCTATAGGCCTTGGCGAAGATGGCCCTACACATCAACCAGTAGAACATTTAGCCGCTTTGCGGGCAATTCCAAATCTAAATGTCTATAGGCCGGCGGATGCAATCGAAACTGCAGAATGTTGGCAAATCGCACTAGAAACTCGATCAACACCTTCTATAATTGTATTAACTCGTCAAGGGCTTCCGCAATTACGAAAGCGACATAATCGTGAAAATTTATCAGCAAACGGTGGATATATTTTAAAAAACACAGATAGAAAAAACCACGTATTAACATTAGTCGCTACAGGGTCTGAGGTTTCACTAGCGCTAGAAGCACAAACGTTATTAGATAACGATGGTATTGGAGCCGTTGTCGTTTCCATACCTTGTTTTGAAATTTTTAAGAATCAGAATCAAAAATACCGAGATAATGTTATATCCCCCTCGAAACCAGCGATTGTTATAGAGGCCGGCATTAGGCAAAACTGGGACAGCATTTTAAATACAAATGATAAATTCATAGGCATGGAAAGCTTTGGAGCATCAGCACCTGGACCGGTGCTCTACGAACATTTCGGCATCACTACCGAAAAAATCGTGGCCGCTGCAAAATCAATTTTTACAAGTAAATAAATTTTAAATGGAAAACAATCTGGAGGTCTTTGATGACGGTAAAAGTTGCGATAAACGGTTTCGGTCGCATCGGTCGACTTGTTCTTCGAGCGTTGCACGAGAGTGGCCGCAAAGATCTGGAAATTATATCAATAAACGATCTGGGAGCAGTCAGGTCCAATGCTCATTTGCTTAAATGGGACAGTAACCACGGCAAATTCCCCGGCCAAATTAGTATCGACCAGGACAGCATAAATATAGGAACGGGACCAATAAAAATTACAGCCGAACGTGACCCTAGAAAACTACCCCATCGCGAATTAGACATTGACATAGTTTTAGAATGCACGGGTATTTTTACCACTCGGGAAAAGGCTGCAATGCACCTAGAAGCCGGAGCAAAAAAAGTTATAGTTTCCGCTCCTACAACAGACGCAGACCTCACAGTTGTCTATGGTGTCAACCATCAAAAAATTGAAGGTAAACACGATATATTGTCCAATGCTTCTTGTACCACGAATTGTTTAGCTCCTGTCGCTTATGTCTTAAATAACGCTATCGGAATAAAATCTGGTTATATGACAACCATTCATGCCTACACTAGTGACCAACCCACGTTAGATACTCTTCATCCTGATCTTCATAGGGCCCGTTCAGCCGCTACTTCAATGATCCCTACCTCCACGGGCGCGGCAAGAGCAGTGGGATTAGTATTACCTGAACTTGCAGGAAAATTAGATGGCACCGCCATTAGAGTACCTACCTCCAATGTTAGTTTAATTGATTTTAAGTTCGTTCCAGGGAAAATCACTACGGTAGAGGAAGTCAATGACGCAATCGTGCAAGCTTCATCAGTTGAACCACTAAAAGGCATATTGGGGACCAACGATGAGCCATTAGTTTCGATTGATTTTAATCATAATTCCAACAGCTCTACGTTTGATTTACAGCAAACTCAAGTGATCGACGGCGGCCTCGTTCGAGTGCTATCTTGGTACGATAACGAATGGGGGTTTTCAAATCGAATGAGCGATACAGCAACAGCTGTAGCAAGAACTCTTTGATAAAGTAGGTGACGTAAATTTTATCTCTAAGGGAGATCACCAATATGAGAATGACTAGAGCGGTGAAACGGATCCTAAGTAATTACCAGAGCGACTCACCTGGAACCAAAGGAAAATTAGCTCAAATTCTAATGCAGGGTCGGTTAGGCGGCACGGGGCGGCTATTGATACTACCCGTCGATCAAGGTTTTGAACACGGTCCAGCTCGTAGCTTTGCGCCGAATCCAGAGGCCTACAATCCGCATTATCACTTTCGACTCGCAATAGATGCTGGATTGTCTGCATATGCCGCACCCTTGGGTATGCTCGAAGCTGGCGCTGATACCTTTGCAGGTCAATTACCCACAATTTTAAAATTGAATAGCGCCAATAGCCTTGCGCGAGAGAAGGACGCGGCAAGCCAGGCAATTACGGGATCCGTGGTTGACGCTTTGAGGCTGGGATGCGCCGCTATTGGTTATACCATTTATCCTGGTTCAGACGCGGCTTTCGACATGATGACAGATTTCAAGGAACTAGCCTATGAAGCAAAGGCAAACGGCTTAGCTGTGGTCCTCTGGTCTTACCCCCGCGGCGGAAGTCTTTCCAAAGAAGGGGAAACGGCCATCGACATTGTAGCCTACGCTGCCCATATGGCCGCACTGGCCGGAGCCCATATAATTAAAGTAAAACCACCTAGCGCTCATATCGAGCTGGAGGCCGCCAAAAAAGCTTATCAGGACAATAATATTCAAATAAACAGTCTAGCTAATAGGGTTCAACACGTCGTTCAGTCATGTTTTAACGGAACCCGACTTGTTGTATTTTCAGGAGGAGAGGCCAAGGACTTAGCAGGGTTATTCGCAGAAATTCAGCAGTTGCGCGACGGAGGAGCATCGGGCTCTATAATAGGCCGAAACACTTTTCAGAGAACCAAACCAGAAGCAATTTCTATGCTGAATAGAATAATAGCCATTTATAAGAATAGCAGTTAATTGTTGTTGCGAATCAGTTAAATGATCCGAGCTAACGAATCTAGTCGGCTTTATTTGATTACTCCGCCGCGTTTCGTACCAAATAAGTTTTTAGAACGACTAAAGAGTGTCTTGGATGCTGGACCGATTACATGCCTACAAATTCGTTTAAAGAATGCCGACGATGACTCCATTAAAAGAACAATAGAAATCTTAATACCACTTTGTCACAAATATAGTGTGCCTGTAATACTAAATGACCGACCTGACCTAGCAAAATTAGCGGGATGCGATGGAGTTCACGTCGGTCAAAACGACATGCCGTATGTCCAAGCAAGAAAAATCATGGGACCGGATGCCATCATTGGTGTTACTTGCAAATCATCACGGCATTTGGCTATTGAAGCGGCTGATAAAGGCGCTGACTATGTTGCATTTGGAGCTTTTTTTGCTACGAAAACAAAACAAGCTACAACTCCAGCAACCCTCGATATTTTAAACTGGTGGAACGAAATTTCCACAGTCCCATCTGTAGCAATAGGTGGGATCAGCACAAGAAATTATCGATCCGTTATAGAGGCTGGTGCCGATTACTTCGCCGTTGTGGACGGCGTATGGAACTATATTCATGGTGAAGCAAACGCTGTAAAGGCCTTCAATAAACTAGTTGCAGTTCAAAAAGATTGATTCAAGTAAACGGAATTTCTCTAAACTGACATAGACACCATTGGTCTACCCTGGTAAAAGCCGCTCTGTTGAATTAATCACATTGGAATCGCTCGGAGTCCGGAGATGAAAATCAATGGTAACGCTGTCCGCCCAGGCAATGTAATAGATCATAACGAGAGGCTTTGGGTTGCAGTTAAAACTCAAGCCGTTAAACCCGGAAAGGGCGGCGCGTTCAATCAAGTTGAACTAAAAGATATTCGAAATGGAACTAAACTGAATGAGCGATTTAGAGCCGATGAACAGGTTGAGAGAGTGAGACTTGAACAGAATAAAGCTCAATATTTATTTCGCGATGGAGACATGCTCACCTTTATGGACACAGAAACTTTTGATCAAACAATCATTAATTTGGATTTAATTGGTGATCAAAATATCTACCTCCAAGACGGAATGGAAGTAATAATTGAAAGCTATGAAAGCGAGCCTCTCTCCGTTGTCCTCCCGGATACGGTGATCATGGAAATTGTTGAGGCGGACGCTGTGATAAAAGGGCAAACAGCATCCTCTTCCTATAAACCGGCTGTTTTAGAAAATGGCGCTCGCATAATGGTACCGCCACATATTGGAGTTGGCATTAAGGTTGTTGTTAAACCTCTTGATGGGACCTATGTAGAAAGAGCCAAAGATTAAAAAATCGCTTTTAACCTATTTACTACTCTTAATGGAGCCCGCATGGCGACGCGAACCGCGATTATAAACGTCATGGCTAAATCCTGCTACAAGGTGTCTAGAAGCCTCATACGTGACTTTGGAGAAGTAGAGCAACTTCAAGTCTCCCGAAAAGGGCCCAGAGATTTCGTTTCGACGGCAAATTCTGCTGCGGCAAAAAAACTGATTGAAGATCTGTCTCGAGCAAGACCGGATTATGGATTCGTTGTAAAAGACAACGGAACTATAAAAACTCGGGATCCCAAAAATCGACGCTGGATGATTGATCCCCTTAGTGGTACTGGCAATTTTCTACATGGAATACCACATTGGGCAATTTCGATTGGACTGGAAGAAGAAAGCGAATTAGTCGCCGGAGTAATATATGACCCCACCCGCGACGAACTTTTTTGGGCCGAAAAGGGTGTGGGAGCCTACTTGAACGATAAACGCATCCGTGTCTCCGAAAGACGCGATCTCACTGATTGTTTAATAGCTGCTGGCACGTTTTTTGATAATACCCTCGACAATCAACAATATAGCCCACGGTTACAACTTCTTGCTACCAAAACAGCAGACATCAGACATTTTGGTCCCGCCTCATTAGATTTAGCTTATGTAGCTGCCGGACGCTGCGACGGTTTTTGGAAAAATCAAGTTAAGCCATGGGATATAGCAGCCGGAATAATAATAGTTAAAGAAGCTGGCGGCTATATAAGCGATTCAGCCGGAAGCAATTGTATGATGTCATCTGGTGATATTGTAGCTGCTAATTCTAAAATTCACCACCTATTGCTAAAACTTTTCGAAGCTTCTTAGTTTCTTTCCTCAAGAAATGAGCCCAATGACAACTGTTTCTTCAGAGGCGGTTGTAGAGCCAGCCGGGTTGTTATACCTTGTGTAGTACTAACTTTAATCCTTGAGACATGGTAAAATGCAAAAATCCTGTAAGCTCAAGTACACAGCTCCAACATTTATAGTCCTAATATTCGGCTTAATAAGCTCATCCTTTCCATTAAACGCTCAGACTACGGTTGAAATTGGTTTTAAAACGCAACCCAGCATCGAAGTGGATTTTAGCGTTCTTAACGATCTTCCTCTAGAGCCCACGTTACCGGAACTCTTGTTTCGACAAAGCAGAACTCAAACGATCCAGAATAAGGATTCCCGCTTTTCAAACTTTAGAACAAGACACCAGTTTGTCAAAAGTACGAAAATTCCAAGGCCTCGTGCCAAAACAAATAAAAACAACAAAATAATTAGGTCAATCCCGCAAAAACGCGGATCAACTCTCACTAAACTAGTTTCCAAACCAACCCACGTTCAAGAGCAATCCAATTCAACATCTCAATCAAATACAAAACCAGTTAAAGCAAGCATTTCAGTTGAGTCCAGCCCAAAAAAAACATCTGGTTCAAAAAATGTTGCAAGACTTAAGGAGAGTAAACAACCCAAAAAGACGCCCAATTCCGAAGAATCAAATGAATTCTCTAATAAAAATAAACTACAAATAGTATTTTCAATTGGTCAATCTGACATAACTGATATTGCAGTTCACAAACTTGACGCTATTTCAGAAGTTTTAAAGGAGGAAAAAGCAAGTCGAGTGCAACTCCTTGCATATGCCCAAGCTCCTAGCGGTAATGAAAGTAGAGCTCGGAGATTATCCCTCGCTCGAGCTCTATCAGTGAGATCCTATCTGGTTAAAAAGGGCCTAACAACCACGAGAATGGATGTTAGAGCACTTGGTAGCCGAGCAAAAAAGGGTCCCAAAGATCGTGTTGACGTCATGTTGGTGCCACAATGATAACTGAAATTCCATTATGATGACCTGTCCCCATAAATAGTCGAAAGAACCATGGTGACTAATCCAACCAGATATTTTATTCGTATTTTTTCATTCCTAGCAGTCATAGCTTTTCTAGCTATTCTATTATTTTCTCAATTGCAAAATGCGTTCTTGGCTAACCCGGCCCTCAATGGGATGATAGTCGGCGCATTACTAATTGGTATCGTTTTTATATCACGCCAAGTTCTCTTGCTTCGTCCAGAAGTTGCTTGGATAGAGAGGTACCGAGGCAATACCATTGGTCTATCCAAACAAATATCGCCCAAATTGCTGGGTCCGGTCGCCAATATGCTGGGAGAGCGACGGGAAGACCGGATGAGTCTTTCCGCCATTTCACTTCGCTCTATTTTAGACAGTCTGGACTCTCGTTTGTCGGAATCTAGAGATATATCACGATATTTAATTGGTTTGCTTATCTTTCTTGGACTGCTGGGAACATTTTGGGGTCTTCTAGAGACTGTTGGGTCCGTCGGAAATGTTATAGGTAGTTTAACGATTGACGGGGGGGATCTCAGCCAAGTGTTCGCTGATCTTAAATCTGGATTAGAGTCACCCCTATCCGGAATGGCCACGGCATTTAGTTCATCACTCTTCGGCCTAGCCGGGTCATTGGTTTTGGGGTTTTTAGATTTACAGTTGGGACAAGCTCAAAACCGATTCTATAACGATTTGGAAGAATGGCTTTCGGGCTTAACTCGCCTAAGTGGCGGCGTATCATTCGGAGAAGGGGAAAGTTCGGCTACTGCTTACCAAGTAGCGCTTTTCGAACAAACAGCAGAAAGTCTAGATCGTCTACAAAGAGTTATACTACGGAGCGAGGACGACAAAAACGTAACCAACACTAATCTAGTTCTGTTGAACGAAAAACTCTCAGCACTTTTAGATCAAGTTAGGACCGAGAGAGAGTTGATAACTCGCATAGGAGAAATACAGTCTGAGACAATGCCAATTCTCTCCAAAATTGCTGATTCTTCCCACAACGTAATGGATGAAACTGTCTATTCTCATTTCCGAAATATAGAGGCTTACCTTGCCCGATTGATTGAAGAAGGTAGAACCGGACGAATTCAAGGTATTGACGAAATAAGGCAAGAAATAAGACTTCTTGCCCGCACTATTGCTGCATTGGCAGAGGACGGTCAGTAAAAGGAAATTCAAATGGCCGCTTTTGCGCGTCGATCACGCACACAAAATACAAACATTTGGCCTGGCTTCGTGGATGCACTCGCGACGCTTTTAATGGTAATTATTTTCGCGCTAATGATCTTCATTGTAGCACAGTTTTATCTCACACAATTATTATCAGGTCGGGATGACGCACTTGTTCAGCTTCAACAACAAATCAGTGAACTCGGGGATTTGTTATCTTTGGAACGAGAGACTAATGATGATCTCAGAATTAATCTTGCCCAAATTTCTGATCAACTACAGACAACAAGTGCAGAAAACGATTTGTTGAATACCAAGGCAAAAGAATTCAATGCCCAACGAGATCACTTGGAAGACCGATTGGCCGCAGCAGTCTCTGAACAAACTATTTTAAAGCATAAAGTTTTGGAAATAGAAGATAATAACAACCGCTTAACTGATCGCATAGCAGAGTTACTTAGTGAACGAGATTTGTTGTTAACTAAACTCCAAACTGCGCAAAATGCTGCTCATTTAACTAGGGCCGAAAAGGAGGAACTTCAATTACAACTAACCAATTCCCAGAATCTTTTATCAATGGAAAAAAAACGCACAGACATAACAAAACAAGAGCTAGCTGATGCTTTGAAAAAGTTATCTGTTACGACGTCTAAATTTAATCAATCCAAAAGCAAATATAAATCCATACAAAAAGAGTTACAGCAACTATCCAATGAAGAAAAACTCTCGAAAAGTGATTTAAAACAAGCTCGCGTTTTACTTAAGGCGTTAATAGTTAAATTAACGGCCAAGAAATTAACTATAGATAGGGAAAAAGACATTAACAAAGGGTTACGGAAGAGCGGGAGAGAAATATCTGAAGCTGCCCAACATCAATCGACTCTTTTAAACCAGCAAATTTTTGCGTTGAGACAACAAATTAGTACCCTAAATAAGGCATTGGACGCTTCGGAGGCTCAAAATAAAGCCAAAAACGTAAAGATAGTAGACTTAGGATCGAAATTAAATCGAGCTCTAGCTTCCAAAGTAGAAGAACTTGCTCAGTTCCGTTCAGAGTTTTTCGGTAGCTTACGTAAGGTTCTCAAACACCGGCAGGATATCCGAATAGTTGGGGACCGTTTTGTCTTTCAATCAGAAGTTCTTTTTAGCTCTGGGATTTCTGAAATTGGTCACGATGGGCAGACTGAACTGCGTCGCTTTGCAGAAGCTTTAAAGGAAATTATTCCTAAGATACCTGTCGAAATTAATTGGATATTACAAATTGAAGGTCATACAGACCAAGTGCCCATTTACAACGACAGATTCAAAAGCAATTGGCATCTTTCGACTGCTAGGGCTATTTCAGTGGTCGAGTTTCTAATTCAAGAAGGCGTTCCAGCAAAACGTCTGTCCGCAACTGGATATGGAGAATTTCAACCCATAGATCGCCATCAAGATGAAATCGGCAATAGGCGCAATCGTAGAATAGAAATGAAACTTACGCAAAAATAAGCTTCAAAAAGTATTGCTTCACTTTTCAGCTTCCAGTCCGTCACGCTTTGAATCAAACTGCAATGCTGCCAATCTAGCATAAAGCGGACTATTGGAAAGCAATTCACTGTGCTTACCACTCGCTACAAGATTACCATCTTCTAGGACAATAATCCGATCAGCTCCTAGCACTGTCGCGAGTCTGTGAGCGATAACCAAGGTCGTTCGTCCCGCCATGATACTTTCTAAAGCGAGTTGCACCGAGCGTTCATTTTCAGCATCTAGAGCGCTGGTCGCTTCATCAAGTAAAAGAATAGCTGGATCCCGCAAAATTGCCCTAGCAATTGCAATGCGTTGTCTTTGCCCACCTGACAATTGAATTCCCTTTTCACCAAGGGGCGTTTCAAATCCACTAGGTAGCTGATTTATAAAATCTAGCGCATTAGCAGCCTTTGCCGCCTCATAAACTTCAATGTCATCAGCGGTAGGTCTGCCGTAACGAATATTTTCAGCAGCGTTGGTAGAAAATATTACCGCCTCCTGTGGCACAACGCCAATTCTCGCCCGCACTGCAATCGGATCGGCTTCGTGAATAGGGATCCCATCAAGTTTGATTATACCTTCTATTGGATCATAAAACCTAAGCAACAGTTGAAAAACTGTTGTCTTACCAGAGCCAGAAGGTCCCACCAACGCGACGGTTTCCCCAGGCCTAACTGAAAGAGAAAAATTTTTCAATACCGATTGTTCAGGCCTAGATGGGTAGTTAAAATTGACCGCTTGTATATCAATTCGACCCATTTTTTTCTTAGGAAGGGAAATTGGATTAGATGGTGCCTTAATCAAGGAACGGGTGGATAATAATTCCATTAATCGGTCCATAGCCCCTGCAGCTCGTTGTAAGTCCCCTAGGACTTCAGAGAGTGCGCCGGTTGACCCGGCAACGACAACAGCATAGAAGACAAATGCTGACAATTCACCCGCAGTAATCTTATTTTCTAATACATCACGCCCACCGACCCAGAGAACGACAGTAACGGCACCGAAAACGAAAGCGATTACAAAAGCGGTCAGCGCTGCTCTGTTGCGCACACGATGGATAGCGGTTAAAAAAGCCTCCTCCACCCGATCAGAAAATCGACCTCGGTCCGTACTTTCATGACCGAAGGCTTGGACCACTCTTATGCCGTTCAAGGTTTCCTCGGCATAAGCTCCCACGTCAGCTAATCTATCTTGTGAGGCACGACTAAGCCGCCGCACCCTTCGACCTAGCAACACAATAGGTATAACAACCATGGGAATAACTAATAGAACCAAACCTGAGAGCTTTGGATTTGTAACCAATAACATTACTAATCCGCCCGCAAACAACAAGACATTTCGAAGCGCTATGGATACAGAAGACCCAACTACGGTTTGAACGAGCGTTGTGTCAGTACCAATCCGCGATAGTATCTCGCCAATTCGAGTAGATTCAAAAAATCCAGGACTGAGGCCAACAACATGATCAAATAAAGCCTTTCTTAAATCTGCTACGACCCTCTCACCTACCCAAGAAATTAAATAAAACCTCCCATAACTCGCCAGAGCGAGCAAAATAACTACCCCACCAAGGACAAATACGGCTCTATCTAATAAATCTGGATTGCCAAGCGCAAACCCTTGATCAATTAAAAACTTCAAACCTGTTCCCATAGCCAAAACGGTACCGGCTGCAACCAGAAGTGCAATTGCTGCTCCCACTAATTGCAATCGATAAGGTCTCAAATACGGCAAAACCATTTTAAGGGCCGAAAGGTCTTGGTTTCTTGGAATAGTTGCTTTGTTTTTGTCAGTCAATTTTAGAAACCCATGCTCAACTCTAATACTCGATATCGCAATTCATCATATTGAGCCTATATTTATAATACAACGATCACTGCTTTTGGTACTCTTTGCTCTTGTATTAATTTATAAAAACGTTTATCTACTTTTTCCGTTATGAACTCCATAATTATTTAGAATCGGTGAGAGCTAGAAGCCATGAAACCGGATATCCATCCCGAATACCACACCATCAAGATCGTAATGACTGATGGCACAGAATACGAGACTCGATCGACGTGGGGTTCAGAAGGCGACGTAATGCGATTGGATATAGACTCCAAATCACACCCAGCTTGGACGGGGCAGCGCCGGATTATCGATAGTGGCGGGCGGGTAGCCCAATTCAATAAAAGGTTCGCTGGCCTGGGCGTCAAAACGTAAAATTTCTGTTCCACGAAGTAATTTTCAGTATAACTAGCTATGCTGTTTTGATTAAGTTAACTTCGGAAAACAATAATCCAGATCTTGAAAATAGTTTCAAAGCCTCCCATTTTAGGGAAGTGGAAGTTGCCAATTCTGGGACTTCCTAACCCAAATCAGCTTGGCCATTAGGCAAGTTGAATAAGTCCATATTGCTTTAAAAGGAGGATCTGGACAATGCGAACTATAGATTTCACACCTGTTTTCCGTTCTACTATTGGCTTTGATAAAATGGCAAGGCTGGTAGATGCGGCTTTCCAAGCTTCCGAGACATCTAATCAGCCCACATACCCGCCCTACAACATTGAGAAAATTTCAGACGACTCCTACCGGATCGTCATGGCTCTGGCTGGTTTTGAGGAGTCAGATATTGAAGTAACAGTCAAAGAAAATAGTCTTTTTGTATGCGGAAAAGTAGAAAGAGATCCCAACGATACAGCAGTTTCCTACCTCCATCGTGGGATTGCTGCAAGATCTTTCGAACGGCATTTCGACTTGGCTGACTATATTATAGTCACTAATGCTAGTCTCGAAAACGGCCTGCTAACCATTGATCTAACTCGGGAAATTCCAGAAGAGAAAAAATCCCGCAAAATAGATATAACTTCAATCACTCGAGAACTTGAACAGAATGCCGCATAATTAAATTTTTACAAGTTGTCTTTTGAGCCGGCATCTTAGGGAACCGGCTCAAAAATGTAGGAATCTGTTAATATTTAATGACCAATGATCTCATCAATCAAACGTCCCCGGCCCCAAAGAAAGCATAAAGCTCATTTAATGTCTCTTCGGGCTGTTCGGCCATCATCATATGGCCGGCATCTTGCAACTCTTTTAATTGGCAATTGGGGATAATTTTAACCAGCTCACCAGCATCACGTGGCGGTGTCATTCGGTCATCAGAACCCGCCAGCAAGAGAGTCGGACATTTAATTTTCGAAGCAACCATCAGACCCTCTTCCCATAAATTGCAGGCTGCAAGGTCGTTGGCCAATACACCAGGGTTACCGGTCTCTAATAATCTCATACTAGTCCCCGTTATCCAAGACCCAGGAGCTCTATGCCCACCAAGTTGTGCTCGACGACCAACTCCCCAACCCACTATGGTTTCGTAGGCGGAATGATCACCTCGTTTAGCTGCCGCAAGTAAATCAGGATGCACTTTTATGTGCGCCAACGCACCTAAAAGGGCAATCTTTTCAACGCTTCCTTTTTTATCAGCGGCTAGAGCAATCACAATCTGCGATCCCATGGAATGCCCAATCAAATGAACTTTAATCGCCCCAGAAACTCTTATAGCTTCTTGCAACCAATCCGCATATTCCGGAATTGATTGCGGGGGCTTTCCTTCGGATCTGCCATGTCCTGGAAGATCAAAATTCAGCACGGAATATCCGTGGTGTGCGAAAAACCGAGCTTGCATTGACCAAACTGTGTGATCCATCCCAGCTCCATGAACAAGTACCATTGTTGGTTTGCCGGCTTCAAAAATTTGACCACCTGTAGCAGCAAAAATTGATTTTCCAAATATTTTCAATTCCATTATGAGACGGCCTTTCGAACCGTCGCAGCTCGGAGAGCTTGTTGCAAATCAACTATCAAGTCATCTGCCGACTCTAATCCGACAGACAAGCGAACTAAATCTTCTGATAAACCGGCGACCTTCATAGCCTCACTACTCATTTGTTGATGAGTTGTACTAGCAGGATGAATGACTAACGATTTAGCATCTCCAACGTTTGCCAAATGAGACCAGATTGAAAGGCGTTCGATAAATATGCGACCCGCATTGCGCCCCCCTTTGATACCAAAAGCAATCATCGATCCTGCACCTTTCGGTAATAATTCGGCCGCTAGTTTTTTATCTGGATGACTATCTAGTTCCGGATAAAAGACCCATTCGACCGACGGAGATTGATTCAAAAAACTTGCAATTTTTCTAGCGTTTTCGACATGCCTATCCATCCTTAACGGTAAAGTCTCTATGCCCTGAAGAATTTGAAATGCAGTCATGGGCGCCATGCAAGCCCCAAAATCTCGTAAACCCTCTGCACGAGCCCGCATCACAAAAGCCTGAGGCCCAAATTCCTCACTAAAATCCAGTCCGTGATAACCGGCATAAGGTTCCGTAAGGGTAGGAAACTTTCCAGAAGCCTCCCAATCGAAACTTCCTCCATCAACTAACAAGCCACCTATTGCCACGCCGTGCCCACCCAGCCATTTCGTAGCGGAATGGACAATCAAATCTGCACCAAACTCAAAAGGGCGGCAAAGATATGGGGTCGCGAAAGTAGAATCTACCATAAAAGGTATACCATTAGCGTGCGCTATTTCAGCCACTGCTTTTAAATCCAGTATCTCAAGGCCTGGATTGCCAATAGTTTCACCAAAAATCAGGCGTGTTTCAGGTTTTATGGCTTCACGAAACCCGTTCAAATCTCTGGGGTGAACTTTTGTAGTTTCAATTCCTAATCTGGGGAGTGTATGGCTGAATAGATTGTGACTGCCACCATACAACGCACTCGATGCTACAATGTGACCTCCTTGTCCCATGAGTGTCAGAATGCCTAAAACTAAAGCAGCGTGTCCACTTGCCGTAGCTATAGCTCCTACCCCTGCCTCAAGCGCAGCTATACGCTCCTCAAGCACCGCCACGGTAGGATTTGAAATTCGCGAATATATATGGCCTGTTCTCTCTAAATTAAATAATGAGGCTGCATGGTCAACATCTTTGAATACATATGATGTTGTTTGGTAAATAGGCACAGCGCGAGCCCCCGTTTCTAGGTCAGGGCGTTGACCTGCATGCAAAGATAAAGTATCAAATTCGAAAATATTACCTGAGGAAGTCATGATAAAACCTCGCCATGTTAAGCTTTAAAATGCTGGATATTGTTTGGTAAAAAGGCATAACTACAAGCAAAATAAAAATCAAAAAATTCTACTTTATTACATTTATATTTATCTCTTTAACACCACATTTTCAAACACTTGAAATATGACATTCCATAATAGAGTTAGTATGGCATTATATCTCTTTATAAAACGGTCTTAAACCAGAGTACTGAATTATGAAGCAACGTAACCGAATTATATGGGTAGCAATGAGCGCAGCGGTTTGTTTTTCACCCAGTCATTTAAAAGCCTTTAATAATATCGACGTCAACCGTGAAATTAAGAACAAACGTTTTACTTGTCTTATTAGAGACCAAAAGCATAAAATAATGGTCTATGATGCGTTTGCCCGAGCATCCATCGGTCACGGCAGAACGGGTGTAGCGTACCTAAAAATATATAACCAAACCGATCAATCCGATTACCTGATCAACGTAAAATCGAATATTGCCGAAAAGTCAGAATTGCATACGCACTTTCACGAAAACGGAATAATGAAAATGCGCCAAGTGAAGCGTATAGTAATCCAGCCAAAAGAAACCGTTTCTCTTGAGCCTGGAAAGCAGCATGTAATGTTCAAAAACCTTTACCAAACACTAAGGGCTGGAGACGATTTCTGGATGGACCTGGTTTTTGAAACGGCTGGCAAGGTATCCATAAGGGTTCAAGTGGGATCATTAAGTGCATCTAATAGTAGTCATAAAAACTGCAAATGTTCGAAATTGAACCAAGATGAGATGCTTAAACACTGAAGTTTTACCTCGACCTGACGCCTGAAATAAAACGAATAACAATTCATTTCACTTCTTGCTGAATAATCAAGAGTAGACGCGATTCCAAAAAACGATTTAATTAATGTTGTGAATCAAAACGCTAGTGGTCCGCATAATTTTTAAAAATATCATTCACTGAACTGCATCTGCAATTGCACTGCCGAGATCAATGGTCTTAGCTTGACCGCCTAGATCTGGTGTCTTAGGACCTCCACCTGAGATTACGATCTCACATGCCTTGACAATTGAATCTGCTGCTTCAGTAAACCCATGATGTTCGAGTAACATTGCCCCTGACCATATTTGACCAATAGGATTGGCTATATTCCTGCCCGCTATATCTGGCGCAGATCCGTGAACGGGTTCAAACATCGAAGGAAAATCGCCATCAGGGTTGATATTCGCCGACGGAGCAATAGCAATTGATCCTGCTACCGCGGGTCCAAGGTCAGAGAGAATATCACCAAATAAATTAGATCCCACAACAACATCGAACCAGTCCGGATGCAGCACGAAATTCGCCGTGAGGATGTCTATGTGGTACTGATCTGTTTTGACATTAGGATATTCCGCGGAAATAGCCCTAAACCTTTCGTCCCAATAAGGCATTGTGTGAATAATGCCATTCGACTTAGTTGCCGACGTAACCTTATTCCTACCCAATTTATTACACAAATCAAAAGCGTAACGTAATATTCTATCCGTTCCATGTTTAGTAAATACTGATTCTTGTACCGCCACCTCATAATCAGTGCCACTGTGAAGCCGCCCACCAATCTCTGAATACTCTCCTTCATTGTTTTCACGAACCACCCAAAAATCAATGTCCTGAGGGCCCCGGTTAGCCAAAGGACACGGCATTCCTTCGAGCATTCGAACCGGTCGCAAATTTACATATTGTTTCATTTCTCGTCTTATTGGAATTAACAAACCCCAAAGGGAAATGTGATCAGGAACACCGGGGTAGCCACAAGCGCCTAAAAAGATCGAGTCAAATGTTTTTAAATTTTCGATCCCATCCTCCGGCATCAATTTTCCAGTCTTATGATAACGCTCGCAACCCCAATCAAATTCCGTAAATTCGTACTCTATTCCATACTTTGCCCCCGCCGCTTCGAGAACTTTAATTCCTTCTGGTATGACTTCCCACCCGATACCATCCCCGGGAATAACTGCAATGTTTAATTTAGTCATAGTACTTGATCTCCACATATTGACTTAGGAAAAATCAGATTGTGATTTTAAATATTAAATAAATTTATATTACTAAAAAGTGTTTTATCCGTTTTAATCCACTTAAACGCCACCATTTTAATCCGCTTTTCAAAACTCTTTATTTTAAGATACTGAAGAGTGCATCCTGGTTAATTTCTTTGTTAAATGCTCGGAAAACACCTAATAAATTACAGATTTGATTGACCTATCTATTACAAACAAACACGATGCAATATAAAAGTCATATTATTAAACCTGAAAGATCGAGATATGATCGATTTGCGTAGCGATACAGTTACCCGTCCATCCCCAGAGATGTACCAAGCTATGATGAACGCCGAAATTGGTGATGATGTTTATGGAGACGATCCAACCGTAAACGAACTTGAAGAAACAGTGGCTGATATATTAGGTTTTGAATCAGGACTCTTTGTAACATCAGGCACCCAATCAAATTTCACGGCAGTGTTAACACACTGCGGTCGGGGCGATGAATATATTATCGGGGATGCTTATCACGTCTATCGGGCAGAAGCAGTCGGAACGGCGGCCTTAGGCGGGGTCATCCCGCAGACTGTACCCGTATTAAATGACGGATCAATTGATCTTACGAATGCAAAGTCGCTTATTAAAACGGACGACGTGCACTTTCCACGGACCAAATTACTTTGTTTTGAAAATACACATAATGGGAAACCGCTTTCACCCGGCTATATGGCATCGGGAACTGAGGTAGCGAAACAAAATAACCTCGCATGTCATCTGGACGGCGCGCGTCTCATGAATGCAGCGATAGCATACAAATGCGATCCAAAAGAATTAACCCGCGGTTTCGATACAGTCTCTTTGTGCCTATCAAAAGGATTAGGTGCCCCTGTGGGATCAGTCCTTGTTGGAAGCCAAGCCTTCATTAAAGAAGCGCGGCGCGCTCGTAAAATGCTAGGTGGAGGCATGCGTCAGGCCGGCATACTTGCGGCTTGCGGTCTGGTGGCAGTGCGCCACCAAATCAATCGATTAGAAGATGATCATATATTAGCGGCGCGTTTAGCTTCAGAGCTTTCCCAAATACCTGAAGTTTCAACTGAATCAAATGGAGCGAATACTAATATGGTATTCATTGAGGTAGATATTTCCCATAGAGACAGGCTTCAGCAGTTTTTAAAGTCCAAGGGTATTTTGATAGGTGGTAGACCCCCAACATTTCGTTTGGTCGTTCATAGAGATATAAACGAATCCGACATTGTTACAACAGTGCGCGCAATATCTGATTATTTTCGAATCAATGTTTAAAAATTCTATTTTAAACGTCAAATCCGCCAAAACAACAACATACGAGGGCGAAACAACACCGCTAATAAAAAACAACTGCCAATTGAATATACGCTGCAAACTATCGATATGCTTTCTATACCTATGCCGTAATCTATTAATAGGCCGAATACAGCTGGACCTAATGCACTAGAAATGACTTGTATACCAGCAACCATCGCTTTGATAGATCCTAGATGCAAAACTCCATAGAGTTCCGCCCACATTGTCGAAATAATTGTGGCTCCTGCTCCACCAGTGGTGCCCGCCAACGCCATAAATGCAATGATGGCGTAAGGAGTATCGAATACCGCGATTACTAGGGTAGATAAAGACATTGGAAATAAATAAAAGGGTGTCAGGCGGAGTGCTCCAAATCGATCGACCAGCATTCCGGTTAGGAGCGATACGCCCACCTGAAATACGGCATAGATAGCGAAACAAGATGCATAAAAAGATAGCTCCCAGTTTTTAACCTGAACTAAATGGACCTGGTGCAAATTCAAGCCGGTAATAATAAAAGCGGTGCACATCATGGCTACCATAGCTAAAGTGAACCTAGGATCGCGTAACACCTGACTACGAGTCCAATGCTTAGCCAAAGTGTCTTTCGTTCGATCACTACGACTTTCAGTTCGGGCTAAAAACGCTTTGTGTCGTTCTCTATGTCCTTTTAACAACCAGAGGAAACATGGTGGTACTAAAACAAGCAATGCCAGGGCACTCGTTGCCCAAACTTCTCGCCAACTCAATAAACCCATTAGCATAACAGCAATTGCGGGAAATATAGCTTGGCCAGTTGGGAAACCCAAAGCTACTAAACTCACTGCTCGTCCCCGACTATGTTCGTCGAAATACCTCGCCATTGTTACTAGGGCAGTCTGGGACAAAAGCCCCTGTCCTACTATTCTGAGTAAAAAAATAGCCACTGTAAGCATTATTACACCATTTGCATAAGACATAACCATGCATGCCGCAGCCATAGCAATACAGAGCAAAACTGCGTAAATTCTTAAATCTATAATATCTATCAGTTTTCCGGCCCATATTAATAGTAGACCACTAACCAATGTCCCAATTGCATATACCGTCCCAAACTCACCATGACTAAGATCAAACGCCGAACGTATTTCACCACTATACATAGCTATATAAAACGTCTGGCCAAATGTTGAAACGAAAGTGATAATATAGCCAAAGCTCAGGAATCTAATGTTGCTCTTAACGAATTCAAAATAGCGCACTATATCCGCCTAGCTTCGCCAACGCAGCGTCGTTTCTTTAATTGGATTTTCAAAAGGAATCTCTAGTTCAATCGAATTAGTATAGGCTTTTTTTAACCGATAGTACCATTTGGCCTGCGCATCGGAATCATTAATCAGTAAAAGATTTGGTTCGTACTGCAATCCACGTTGTTGTTTTGACACAATATCTCGATCTTGTTTAAGAAATTTTCGCAAATACGGCTTCAAAGCCGGTTTAATCAGGGTTAGCCATGGGATCGTCCAATAAACCAAATGATGAACGACGGTTAAGTTAGCACTGCATGGTGTAACCGCGGTAAGCCCGACGACAGAATTTCGAGCAGTTTCTATGTACTCTATACGAATTCCTGGCAACCTGAACACTATTTCCGTAGTTATATTCTTTCCCAGAATCTTATAAGCTGCAGAATTACGTGATGGTTCATGACGTAGCATGCAAAAACCATATTCCGAAGGCCCAAAGCGTTTTCGTTTTTCGTGAATAGATTTTTTAGAACGCCACCACCACGATGTGTGGACAAATGGACCATGTGCCGGGTCCATCAAGCCGATTACCGCGTGATCTGCGTTACACGGAAATTCTATTTTTTCAGAAATGACCGGCTTACCAGGAATTTTAGACAAATTTGGAGCTGGAATATTTATGGTGAAGTCAGACAAATTTTTGGGTATAAAGATCCAAATACACCCAGCCGATTCTCTTACTGGGTATTCAAGCACCTTAATATTCGACAAATTCATTTTTTGGCCATCTACAAGAGACGGAATAAACGTACAAACTCCTGCTGAATTAAATCGCCAACCATGATAACAACACTCAATTTCATCTTTGACAATTCTACCGTCGCTTAGAGGAATTCCTCTATGAGGACAAAAGTCGCGCAAAGCAAAAATTTTGTTATCTGATTTTCTTCCTAAAACCACCGGTTCCCCTAAAAGCATCAGTGATGTTAAACTACCCGCTTTTAGACATTTAGAGGGTAACGCGAAATACCAGATATCCCGCAAAAAACTATCAGTTAAACGGCTAGTCATGAACCTCAACACTGCCTATCTATTTAGTTAATGCCAAGCACGTTCTACTTCAGTTCCTCTATGGGAAGATACCAAAAAAACTATTATCTCATCCCGCAGTTGCGATCGCTTGCTAGATACCGCTTTATCGCCAACTTTGGTGGTGCATTGTAGCTCGGACAAACGATTCCATATAGTCGTTTATACGACTAAACGCTAAACAAGCTTTCGTCGTGTCACCCTCCGCGACAGCACGCCCTGCCTGCGCGTGTAAACGTGGACCCATCTTTGTATCGCCCGAATGTCCTTGATGGCAATACCAGAAGCGTCTGGCCAACGGTCTTAAAAGGCGACACAATTTTGTAGCATGCCCATTGTCCATTGTCTTCATGCAAAGGTTATTGAATTCGCTATCCAAACGAACAAGAGCCACGGGATCACTTCGAGACGCCGCAGAGTCAAATTCCTCCGCGTTACAAGTAAATTCCAATCGTTGGCTTTGTGTTGCTCGAACAGACGCCCCCATAGCAACTGCATTATCAAGTCCCCTAGTTACTTCAATTAAACGCAATACATCGTCCGCATCAACATTAGAGACTTTAATTCCACGTCGTGGAATAACGACAAGTAGACCTGCCATAGCCAGTCGTTGAACGGCTTCCCGAACCGGGGTACGGCCTATCCCAATAGATTTCGATAAATCTTTTTCCGTTATAACCGCTCCTGGCGAAAATTCTAATCTGACTATTTTTTCTTCCAACCGATGATAAGCAATTTCTTTTAAACTTTCCGGAGCTTGTTTTTCCAATTCATCCAAGTCCGTTACCATCGATCCATGGGAATCCATCTAATTCCAACCTTCCTTAAGTTATTCCATTTACATTTCAATATTAGAAAAAACGGTCATGAAATTTTTAAATTTAGACATTATATGCCATAATTTATTTAATTATTGACTAATCATGTTCCAGTCACGCATCAAAATAATTTTAGTAGGTTAAAAACCTAGTTCGCGTACGTCTACCATAGTCCATACTTTCATGGGCAATCATCCTCTGCTTGATACCAACTCTTAAATATTGCCGGTTTCAGTTTTGAGAATCATCAGTAATAATCCCTGCCTATTCAAGTTGAGGAACTAAACAATGCAGAAAGACCCAAACCCATCAATTTACGCGCTCGGAATAGATATAGGCGGGACATTTACAGATCTTGTTGCCCTAAACACTATTGATGGCACATATAAAACATCAAAAGTTCCAACCACACCGTCGAACCCTCACCAAGGGGTGGCAAATGGATTAGCTGAACTTTTACCAATAATCGGGGGCGGAAAAAACGTGTTGCGAGTAGTTCATGCCACGACACTCTTTAGTAATGCAATAATTGAACGTAAAGGCTCCATGACCGGTTTAATATCCACTAGCGGGTTCCGTGACACACTGGAACTAGGCAGAGAACGAAAATATGATATCTACGATTTGTTTCTAACGTTTCCAAAACCAATAGTTCCTCGAAAATGGCGAGTCGAAGTAAACGGCAGGATTGGAACAGATGGCACCATATTGACCACTCTAGACAAAGCCGGCCTCTTGCGGGTCACCGATAATCTAATTTCGGACGGCATTAAAACAGTCGCTATCGCTTTTTTAAATTCACATGTAAATTCAATTCATGAAAACCAAGCGGCCGAGATAATTTCAAACAAATACCCCAATTTATCGGTTACAATTTCGTCTGATGTAAGCCGCCATACCGGAGAATTTGAGCGTACTTCCACTGCAGTAATAAATGCGTTTGTAAAACCATTGGCTCAACAATACGTCGAAGGACTGGTTTTTGTTTTAAAAGAAAAAGACATCAAAGCACCTCTGATGTTAATGCTTTCCAACGGCGGTTTAACACATGTAGATGAAGCTAAAAGACTACCGGTCCAACTGCTAGAATCGGGACCTGCCGCAGGAGCGCTTTCAGCGTCATTGATTGGAGGAGAAGCGAGAGAAAATCGCCTTCTGGCTTTTGATATGGGTGGGACAACAGCTAAACTAGCAATCATTGACAACGGTATCCCAGAAATTTCCTACCAGTTCGAAGCTGCCAAAGTACGCCGGTTTTCTCCTGGAAGCGGATTACCTGTTAACATCACAACCGTTGAACTAATAGAGATCGGCGCCGGCGGTGGTAGCATTGCCCATCGAGATGATTTGGGCTTGCTAAAAGTGGGACCAGAAAGTGCAGGAGCAGATCCTGGTCCAGCTTGTTACGGAAAAGGCGGCAAAGATGCGACCGTCACCGATGCAGATCTATTTCTTGGGTACTTAGATCCAACCGGATTTCAGGAAAATTCGCTTGTCATTGAAAAAACCAAAGCGTCAAACTCGATCAAAACCCTTGCAGCTGAGTTTAATTTATCAGCTAAGGCAACAGCGCTTGGAATTCACGAAGTTGTATGTGAAACGATGGCACAGGCCGCTCAGGTTCATCTCGCAAGAAAGGGCCGAGACCCGAGAGATTACACTCTCTATGCAACCGGGGGAGCAGCACCTGTACATGCCTGCTCAGTTGCCAATCGATTGGGGATCACGCGCGTGCTAATCCCAGATGCTGCAGGAGTAGCATCAGCCCTAGGATTATGCATAGCGCCAGCTCGCTCAGACCGAAGCGCAGCTGTTGGAGATTTGCTATCTCAATTAAATTTTGTGGACCTGAAAGAAATTTATAAGAGTTTAGAAGTCGAAGCTAATACGATTATACATGCGACGATCCAAGAGAGCATTCCAACCTCCCGTCGCCTTGGCGAATTTCGGTATCTTGGCCAAGAAACCGTTCTAGTCGTAGATATAACAAGTCATCTTGATTCACCTGACCCCCAAAAGGCTGTTTCTACTGCATTTCATAAGCTTCATGAAACCACATATGGCCGTCAATTAAACGATGTTGATATTGAATTAGTAACGGCTAGAGTGAGTTCACAGGCTCCAACTATCTCGAAAAATATTCGTCTCCTATTCACCAATATTGCACCAATACCAGATGGTATAACTTCTCGTGCCATTGACCTCCCCGATCAACATGAAGCGCAAAATGTTCGTGTATATCAAAGGGCTTCATTGACACACTCTATCGTTTTAAAAGGACCTGCCATTATAGAAGAAAGGCAATCGACTACTTTACTTCCCAAGCATGCTAGATTAACTTTGGATGAAAATCGGAACATCCTAATTTCTCTGAAATCTAATACGAAAAAAACCCTAACTGATCGCCAAAATCTCGATGATCCAATCGATCTTGAAATTCTGTGGAATAGGACTATCGCCGCCGTAGATGAAGCTGCTGCGTCATTATTGCGCTCTGCTTTCTCCACTGTAGTGAGAGAATCCTATGATTTCTCCTGCATCGTCACTGACGAGTCAGGAAATTCCTTAGCACAAGCAAGCGATAGCATTCCATCTTTTATCGGGACATTGCCTGATACGGTAAAACACTTTATTTCGAAATTTCCTCCGAAAAATTTGTCACCTGGAGACGTATTAATTACTAATGACCCATATCTTGGAACGGGACATTTGCCAGATATAAGTGTTTGTCGTCCGCTTTACAGCGGCAAAAAACTAATCGGGTTTGCTGCCAGCACTGCACATGCACCTGACATCGGTGGTAAAATTCGCTCCCCTGAACCAAGAGAGGTATATGAAGAAGGCCTCCAAATCCCACTTTTAAAGCTATTCAAAAAAAATAAACCGAATGAAACACTTCTAGCCATATTGAGGAAAAACGTACGTACGCCAGATCTCGTAATCGGGGATCTCGAGGCACAACTCGGCGCTCTAACAATAATGGAAAAGCGAATAGATGATCTAATTCAAACTTATAATCTTAAGAATCTTTCCACCCTTTCAGATAAGGTTCGCAGCAAAACAGAATATGCCGTTCGACAAGCAATTAAAAACCTGCCTGACGGTAGTTATAGTTCAAAGGTTGAAACGGACGGTATAGCTGATAACTCCATCGTAATTAAAGTTGAAATCAAAATCGCTGGAGAAGAAATAATTATCAACTTTGATGGCTCGTCTACACAAGCAGATAAGGCTATCAACTGTCCTCTATGCTATACACGCGCTATGACAGCTTATGCTATCAAAGCAGTATTAGCTCCTCAGCTCCCTAATAATGATGGAGCATTAAAGCCCATTATACTAATGGCACCTAGCGGTAGTATAATAAACCCCGTACATCCTGCACCCGTAGGAAGCCGAGTTTTAACAGGTCATTATATTCCCGCCTTAGTCATGGATGCTCTTGCTGGAATTGTACCAAACCAGGTATTAGCTGGTGCTGGTTCTCCGATATGGTGTGTAAATATCAATGGAAGCCAGGCCGACGGGCGACCCGTAGCTGGTTTGTTCTTCTTTAACGGAGGAATGGGAGCTTCGGCATTTAATAATGGACTTTCCTGTGTAAGCTGGCCTTCTAATATTTCGTCTACCCCAGCTGAAGGGATAGAACATGCACTACCTATTAGAGTCCTGCGGAGATCCTTAAGAGATGGGTCAGGAGGAAAAGGAAAATATTTAGGTGGGAATGGTCAAGAAATAGAATTGGAATACATAGGAGCAAAGCCTGGAATTATCGCCTTCTTGGCTGAACGGACTAAGGCATCAGCTCAAGGAATTGCAGGAGGCGGAAATGGGAGCCCTGGTCGTTTAGAAATAAATGGTCGTAAAGCCGACCCAAAAGCTCAACATCTAATTGAACCTGGAAGCAGAATATTCCTAGCAACACCAGGCGGTGGCGGCTACGGAATAAACTCTGAGTGAACCCGCCGTGTTTCATTGTCTAACAAAGTCTCAAATGTACGTTTCCCGAAAACCCTATTTTAGACCCTTTCTTTGGAAACTCATTAGTTGGGTATCATCATAAAACTATTCATCATTGATTTCACGCTTCAGCCGCTCCTAGTCTAGGTGCCGGAAAACAGAACAACACGGTGGCAAACTTGATATATTTTTTCGAAAATCACAGAAGGTTGAGTTTCTCATCCGATAACAAAAGTGCGTAGTTTCATTAATCTCACATAAAATAATCGTCAGTTTTGTGATATTTTCAAATAACATTGACCGGCATTTTTGAGCTCCAAGACATCATACACTCTAGACTAGAAACACCCTGCCAACCAGCAACCTCTGAAATATCTATTCTCCCTTCTCCTTCGCCACCCACAATAACGGCCGTATCACCTACATTAATGTCCACATCATCCGGTATTTCAAAAACAAGATGCTCCAACGAACAACCCAAAACCACTAGACGCCGACCTTTGAACAAAATTTCCGCCTGAGTGTCGGGCTTGGGGGAACGATTTCCATCATTTAAACCGCATGGGACTACCCCAGTTCTTCGTTTTCGACGATGGGAATGATATCCTCCAGCATTTAACGGTAGCTCTTCTTTATGAGTTGTTACTTGGATCACTTTACTTTTAATCGCACTGAGCGCCGGCACAAAATCAGAGGCTACTGCCATCTCTTCTCCAACGGATGGCATACCATAAAGCAGGTGCCCAGGGCATATTGCAGAGCAATCATCTACCCACCCCATCATCAACGAAGAACTGGCCAATGCCTGTGTTATCGGTATATCGTGTCCTTTATCCTTCAAATTTCTCACAAGATCATAAAACAAATTAAACCTCGCCTTCGAATACAGCATACCTGCTTCATTCTTAAACGATAAATGGGTATAAATTCCTTGCACCCAAATTTCATCAAAATTGTCTATTGTTTCTAAATAGAGGGGTACGTCCTCCATACTCACACCTAGCCTTCCCATTCCACAATCAACTTTAACAAATACTGGTATAGGACAAATATCAGATCGCTTTTTTGCCGCTTCAACTACAGCATTCAATCCCTCAGCATTATGCAAAGTTGGAATGAAACCATAATTTAGAATTTCGTTAATCCCGCTCGGCAATGTTCCTGCTAACATCAAAATTGGAGTTAAGATTCCCGACTCTCGTATATTAACAGCATCTGAAAAGGATCCTGTCGCCAACATTTCTATGCCAGCTTTCTCCAGAACTCGGGCGACAGGAACGACAGAGTGTCCATATGCATTTGCTTTAACGGACGCAATTATCTGGACATTATTAGTAATCAGGTTACGGATTTTTGCTACGTTATGAAGTAATGCGGCGGAGTTTATTTCCATCCAAGTTGGATGTGTGGGACTAAATCTGGGTTTACTAGCACTGACCATCATCTTATTTTGATTCGTAAGAATCAATAAACTCCAATACTGAATCATATTTCGGTAATCTTACAATCACCCGATCCGCTTCCACTTTAACCGGTGGCGGATTGTCCAGTTTTTCAAGCGCATCCCGTATCAAAGATAAGGATGTTGTTCTAAAAACTATTGCGCCGAAGATAGATGATCGCCCGTTCAAAGTAGAAGCTAAATTTTCATATCTCCGGTTGTAATTTGCAATCGAATTTATCGTCAGTTTGGTGCCAGCTATTGAAAGAACCTTAGATCCGTTGCTATCATTTAAAATTTCACCCCCCAATAACTGAGAATAACTCTCTGCCACTTGCGAAATATCCTCCGCAGTAATTACAACTTCAGGCATAGCTATCGCCCCGTTTTGGTGACGTTGCCATTCCGGTCGCCAAACTAAATCCGGGGTGCCGTGTTCACAAAAATAAACTCGACCAGCCGGGAACACGTCAGCACGCACCGTAACCGTGCGAAATTTAGCATTCATCGTTTTCCCATCAATCACCACGGGCCGACTAAACTCTCTAGGCGGCTCACCATCCATTTTAATCTGCTGCAACCAAGTAAATGTTTCGTCAACATTTATAGTTTTGAAAACTAATCCATTTATCCCAAGCGGTTCTGAAATTAAATCAACTCTCCTAGGATTTTGCTTTTGTGGAACTCCAATCAACTCAAAATAGTCTGTTTTAAAAACCATGAGATGATTTATTGATCCGAGCGTATGGTATCCACGTTGTGTAACGGTAAAGCCTAACTCGGCACATGCTATTTGAGCCTTATCCATTTCTTGTTGGACATTAATAACTACGTGATCCAATTGTGTTGAACGCCGCATATTTAAAGGACTTCCGCCATATTCCGGATGGCTGCCATATGTGCATCTGGCGTTGCGAAGTCCGATTCTGCTGTCCTGAAAGTAAATTCATTAGCACCCATACTTTGCCATTTCTTCATAATCGAGTGCCACTCTTCTGGCCCTGCTCCCTGATGAGCAAAGACCGTTGCATTAATGCCTAAAGAATCCGGTTCTCTGCCGGCCTCGGCTGCCGCCTGTCGAAAAGTAGACATCATCGCATGCGCTTCATCACTAGGGTCTTGGCGCGGAAACATAAACCAACCGTCCCCTATTTGAGCTGCTCGTCTTACTGCCACTTCCTTCATGGCTCCAATCCAGATCGGAATAGGCCGCTGAATTGGCTCAGGATTTATCCCTGCATTATCAAAGGTATGGAATTTTCCAGCAAACGGTGCTGTCCTTTGTGTCCAAAGTTGCCGCATCACATCAATCTGCTCGACAAATCTTTGGGCTCTATTGCTAAAAGGCATTCCAAGTCCCGCATATTCGACCTTATTCCAACCTAAACCAACTCCAAGTCGCAAACGACCGCCAGACAAAACATCAACTTCTGCGGCTTGTTTAGCCACTAAAACGGCTTGCCGTTGTGGTAAAATCATAACAGCCGTTCCCAATCCAATCTTTTTAGTTGCAGCCGCCGCATATCCCATAAGAACCATAACTTCATGGAACATATAATCGCGAGTATATTTATTTGCAAAACTAGCCCCTCGCGGCGCGTCTTCTCCCAAGACGTGATCAACAAAAGTCACAAAATTGTACCCCAACTCTTCCGCCGTCTGGAGAAAATCACGGATCACAATAGGATCAGTTCCGATTTCAGTTTGAGGGAAAGACAGACCAAGTTTCATTTTACAATTCCATTATCGCTTTTAAAAATCCTGAGCTTCAACAATTCTAAATTAAATTCAAAGTTTAACGTCGATGACCTGATCAAAAAAAAATTTATGAAAGGTCATTCTCCGCTCAAATCTGGTTCCTTTTTATCTCGATAGGCTCGAGCAGCATTCTGATGATCATTTGTTGACTGAGCTAACAAAAATTGATCGACATCAGCATGCATTACTGCATGATCCAAAGCTGTGGCGTAACTGTTTATACTCCTTTTGATCATCTGAGCCGCGATGTGTGGTTTCTTTGCATAGAATGACGCCAAATCAAAGGCTCGTATACCCAGAAGGTCAGAAGGAACTATATCATCTAGCACCCCCCATTCCATTAATTTCTCTCCGCGTATTCTTTCTCCTCCAACCATTAAACGTTTTGATCTCGCTGGACCAATCAGATTTACGCAAAGGGGCAAAGCACGCCACATCAAATTTAGTCCCAAATCAACTTCAGGAAAGAAAAGCAAACTATCCTTTGTTCCAATACGAAAATCTGTTGCCATTGCCAAAAAGGCACCTCCACCAACAGCGGCTCCGTTCCACGCAGTAATAGTGATCTGATCCATATCAAGAATCGCTTGAATAACCCGCTCGCCGATTCTCCTTTGGCGTCGTCGCTTAATAAGTGGGCCGGAATACTCAATCCCCGAGTCTTCTAAATCTGCTCCAGAACAAAAATTTTTACCTGCTCCATTAAAAATTACAACCCTGCTTTCAACATTATCTCGAAATGACAAGACACATTTTTCTAGTTCAGAGATTAGGTCATAGTTGATCGCATTAGCCGTTTCCGGTCGATTGAAACTTATTTTCGATATGTGCCCCACGTGTTCAATTGTTAGATTTTGAAAAGCCATCACCCATATTCCCTCTTACCAATAAGTAACCCCCGTCAACAAGTGGTACCAAGTTACGAATTTAAACATTAAACAATGGGGCAACTTCCGAAGCAAAACGACGCATCGTCGTTTCACGCAATGTCGTCGGCCAACCTTCTCGAGAAAAATTCAAAATAAAATGATCAAAACCCATATCCCTATATTTTTCAAGTTTTTCGGCAACGGATTTTGGTTTACCCACTAATTGATTATCAAGAAATCCATCAAGGTTTTCTGGATTAGCCATTTTTCGCAAATTGCCAAACGTCTTAGAAAATTGCTGGTAACCTTCGATATCTTTCCAATGATCTGCATCTGCCTCATAGTGATCAGCCTGCAATGCAAAGAAAGCAGCCAAATACGCACGCGCTAGTTCTCGTGCCTCATCATCACTATCAGCAATCACGCAATTCGTGGATATTGGGCGATGGCCAGTTGCTGTAAAGCCAATCTCATCCGCCCGGCTCTGCCACGCCTCCATTACTTTTTGCAGCATATAAGGTGGGAATTGCGTGTTAAGGAGAATTGGCATTCTCATATCTGCATTTCCGGCCGCACTCTCTTTACTTCCCACCGCTCCATAAAAATGAATTCGTTCCCGTTTAGGTTCAGGGCGAAGCAGTATTTTTCGCCCTACTTTATAATAATCTCCTTCATGCGCAAAAGCTTGTCCTGAGAATGCGGTGTTAATTATTGTCATAACCTCACGAAATCGTTCCTTTGCAGATGACATATCAATATCAAACGCATCATATTCAATCTTCGCTGTCCCGCGACCAAAAGCAAGATGGAGTTCTCCCGTGCAAAAATGGCTCAACATCGATATTTCCTCGGCCAATCTCAACGGGTTGTACCAAGGAGCAACTATTACACAAGAACCAAGAGACAAACCGGGGCATGCCGCCGCCAAGTGAGACATCACAACGATCGGACTTGGTGTCGGAAAATAGTCTGTAAAATGATGCTCCAAGACCCATGCACAGTCATAACCTAATTCATAGCCTAATCTACAATCTCGCAACATCTGTTGGTAACGAAGATCATCAGATTTTTGTTCTACTTCAGTAGCTGCAGCAACAGCTGTGAACCCAAATTTCAGCGCTTTGTTTTTCGTTGTTCCCAAAACTCTGCCTCCGTATTCAAATTTCAAATGCTTATCTCAAACATTAAATTATTTTCCATTCCTTGTATTTCAAATCTAACCCGAGAACGAAATACAATGGTTTCAAGGATGATCCCATATACCACCATATCCGAGTCGAAAAATCATCCGCCTCAAGTTATGGAAGATAGTTAAATGGAGTCCCTCACAGACTTACGTTGATATATATTTAATGCTAAATGTAAAAATAAAGAAATAAGGTAAATCGCATATCGTAAACTGGAGACTGAATTCGGATGAGAGTAAAATATGGCTAGCAATAATTATTCGAATAACGATGTACCGGAACGCGATGTCTCCCACCTATATGAAACAGGCGTCAACGCTCTCGAACAAGTGCTACAACGCGCCGGATCAGAACGAAACATAGAACTAGCCTTGGCCTGCTTTAGTCAATGGGTGTGGACATCGCTTGGCGATCCCGCGGCCCATCTCCGTAAAAGAGCTCTGAAAAAAGGAGAACATCAATTTTGTGTTTCGGGATTTTTTCTATTTTTACCCGCGGTCCGTCAAAATATACTTGTTGCTAATTATGGATTTCCAGAAGAACAACACAGATTGCGAATTCCCGATAACCTCGGGCACCCTGGCTGGGTAACTCAGAATAAAAAGGCGCTCCTGTTGGAAAACACTGACGAACACGAAGATTTTAAACAAATTCTGAAAACCGCCCGAATGGGTTCAGCCATGTACAGCCCAATGATTTGGCAAGGATGTTTCTTCGGACAGTTGATAACAGCATCCCAAGCTCGTTATACTTATGGACCGCACGACCACGCTATTCACCGCACATTTGCAAATGCTTCGGCTGCTGTTTTTGATTCTATGAACGGCCTGGATTTTTTGAAAAAATTAACTGATGGCCTATGATTATTTTTTGAAGAAAACAAATTGTTGACCCACATAACTAATCAACGTTTTAAGCACTAAAGGCGGAGATAATTCATGAAGCTTTACCAATCAATCGGACCAAACCCTCATGTTGTGCGAATGTTTCTCGCAGAAAAGGGCATCGATATCCCGATGGAAACTATTGATATACGAGCTGGAGTTAACAGACAATCGGAGTTTCTTAAACTTAACCCAATGGGTCAAAGTCCAGCACTACTAACAGATAAAGATGCCGTGATTACAGAAATTCTAGCCATATGCGAATATATTGAAGAACTGCACCCAACCCCTCCGCTAATAGGGACCAATGCAGACGAAAGAGGCGAAACGCGAATGTGGACCCGTCGAATAGACCTTAACATTGTTGACCCTTTATCATCTGGCTTTCGTTACTCAGACGGCATTAAAATGTTTGAAAGCCGGATGCGGGTAATCCCAGAAGCGGCAGGTGGGCTCAAAGCTCTAGCACAAGACGGTTTCGATTGGCTGAATAGCCAAATGGGAAATAATATATGGGTGTGTGGCAACCGATTTACTTTGGCAGACATACTATTATTTTGTTTTGTGGTATTTGGAAATCGCGTCGGCCAACCGCTAAGTCCCAATCATCAAAATCTAACTGCTTGGTTCAATCGAGTCGAGACAAGAACAAGTTCTCAAGCCTGATAACCTTTGTGGAACTATAGAGAATTCAATTTTACTTGGTTTTCTAGCCCATGCAGTAGCAACATCAATTGATTGTGAACAATCTCGTCGAAGGGACAGTCAAATAATTGACGGCAAAGCTGCTACTGGTATTGGGGGAGGCTCGAAATCCATTCAGCTATTGCTTGACCAATTTTATGAGGGGCATCTTCCTGAATGAAGTGTATACCTTTAACCGTGACTTCTCGTTGGTTTGGCCACGACCTACAAAACTCCCTCTGTGGACCGATCAGAATAGCGCCAGGGTCAGCATTAATAAATAGTTTAGGTACATCTGATTTTGATAACCAGCTAGCATAACTATTACAAATCTTCACCACGTCTTGCGGTTTTCCGTCCAAAGGAATTTCACGAGGCCATGTAAGTGTAGGTCTTCGACTTTCGCCAATATCTAGGTATGGACGTCGGTATACGGCCATTTCTTCTTCGGTTAAAGCACGTAGAATGGACCCTGGCAGTATTCGCTCAACGAAAACATTTTTTTCTAACACCATTTTGTCGCCATTTGTGGAACGAAATCCTTCGAATACACCACGAGCTTGTTGATTGAAGTCATCCCATTTCATAGGGCAAACTACGGCCTCCATATAAGCTATTCCCTTAATCCGATCTGGGTGGCGCCGAGCCCAATCAAACCCTAGAGCTGAACCCCAGTCATGTAAGATCAGTGTGACATTACTACCAACATTTAGTTCTTCTAACAGAAGATCAAGATACTCACGATGTTCAATAAATCGATAGCAATCTGGCCCAGATTTTTCCAACTTATCCGAATCTCCCATTCCAATAAGGTCGGGAGCAAGGCACCTACCTTTATTCTCTAAATAGGGAATAATGTTCCTCCACAAATAAGATGATGTTGGATTGCCGTGCAAGAATACTATCGGATCGCCAGTCCCAATTTCAACAAACGCCATCTGCAGACCCTTGACATTTAAAAAATATTTGGTCTGCTCAACCGCAGAAATTATTCCCACTATTTCATTCTCCTTTAAACGAAGGCTTTCTTTTATTTAGGAACGCGTCTAGGCCCTCCCGTCCATCGGCTGATCCACCCATTTTGGCAATTAATTTTGATTCCTCTTCGAGTTGACTCTCCAGTGTTTGTTCAAAGGTTCGCGACAATAATTTTTTCACAGCCCCATAAGCCTTAGTGGGACCTTTCGCTAATCGTCGCCCGAGTGCTTCAGCTTCAACCAATAATATTTCCTCCTCAACCACTTTGGTAACGATACCCCAATCCTGCGCTTCTTCCGCTGTTAACATGCGGTTGGTCAGCATCAATTCTTGAGCTCTTCGCAATCCGACAATGCGGGGGAGATAATACGACGAACTGCCGTCCGGTGATAAACCTGCGTTAGTGTAAGCCATTACGAATTTTGCTGAACGAGAAGCTATTACCAAATCTGAAAACAAGGCTAAGCTGAAACCACCACCGGCCGCCATCCCGTTTACGGCTATTATTAATGGAACTTTACAATAATGAAAACGTTGAATTGCTTGGTGAAGAACAGCAGTAAGTTCTATTAAAGTCGCTTCAATGCGATCGATTTCAGAGGAAAAGAATTTTAAGTCCCCGCCAAACCCATATATTGATCCCGTCGCAGATATCATTATACAGCGAACATTTGGGTCAGTAGTAGAGCGACTCGCGACATCCATAAACTCATAGACAAAATCACGATTAATTGCATGTCCGGCCTCGGGCCGATTAAACATAATTTTTGCAAGACCAGATTCAAGTTCATAAGTTATAGTTTTGTATTGCATAGATCCCCCTAAACCCTCGTCCCATCTTTCACGATATTTTAACTGTAGCATCTGCCAGCCATGCCGCAACTTCTCCATCTAAACCAGCATTCAACTTTTCGTAAACCCATTCATGATAGGAATTTACCCAGTTTATTTCGGCGTCCGTTAACAACGCCAAGTCAATCAATTTTTTTTCAAATGGAGCTACCGTGATAGTTTCAAAACCTAACATTTTTCGATCACCACCATCTATTTCTCGCTCTTTAACAACTATTAAGTTCTCCAAACGAATTCCATAGAAGCCTTCTTTGTAATAGCCTGGTTCGTTTGAAATAATCATACCCGGTTTCAATGAAACAGAATTGCTGACCTTCGAAATCCTTTGTGGTCCTTCATGAACACCTAAATACGACCCTACCCCATGTCCAGTACCATGATCAAAGTCAAGACCTGCTTCCCATAACGAGACTCGTGCTAAAGGGTCAAGCTGCGAACCCGTAGTTCCCTCTGGGAAACAGGCCAGTGCGATAGCGATATGTCCTTTCAACACCCTTGTATATCGATCTCGAACTTCTTCACTCGGGTCACCCACGACCAAAGTCCGAGTAATATCAGTTGTCCCATCTAGATATTGCGCTCCGGAATCTACAAGGTACAAATCGCCCATCTGCAGTATCCGATTACTTTGATTGGTCACACGGTAATGGACTATCGCGCCATTAGGCCCTGATCCAGAAATCGTATCAAAACTCAAATCTCTAAACAACAGATCTTCTGATCTGAATTTGAATAATTGATCCGCCGAAACAATTTCATCAACAATTCCTTTTGGAGCATTCATTGAAAACCAGTGCAAAAATCTAGTGAAAGCCAATCCATCCCTAAGATGAGCTGCCCGAGTTCCTGCTAATTCTGTTTCATTTTTTATAGCCTTAGGCAGAATTACAGGATCAACCCCCTGACTGGGGAAACCTCCTGCTCGTTCTACGCAATTATTGATCCAAATCGGACTAGTCGCTGAATCAACTCGGATCACCACATCTTGTTTAACAAGGCATTCAATTGCAGTGCCCAGCATTGCTATAGGTACTATTGAAACTGAGTTTCCTAAATGTTTCCGAAGATCATTAGAGATTTTGCGTTCATCAATAAAAAGTTCAATCCCATCTTGTTTTAAAATCGCAAAGCTTAAAGATAATGGGGTGCGTGGCACATCATTTCCCCGAATATTGAGTAACCATGCGATAGACTCTGGGGAGGTCAGAATAACAGCATCTTGTCCATCAGACTTGATTAGACTCGAAATAATGGCTGTTTTTTCAGTCAGAGAAGTACCTGTAAACCTGATGTCATGCGGAACGGCCGGTGTTAATGGTGCTGGTGGTTGATCGATCCAGAGATAGTCTATTGGGTTTTCATGTACTGGGATTAACATAGAATCTGTAACTTGTGCTGCTGCTTTCAAACGCTCCACTTCATCCGACGTATGTAGCCAGGGGTCGTATCCAATTTTTTGGCCTCTCGTCAAAGATCTTTCAAGCCATTTTACGACAGTTACGGAAGAAGTATTTATTGCTTCATAAAGATCTGGATTTGTTTCTTGCTTAATTTGCAAGGAATAACGACCATCTGTAAATACAGCGGCTCTTTTCTTTAAAACAACGACGCAACCTGCCGACCCTGTAAAATCGGTTAACCAGGCCAACCGCTCCGCACGAGCGGGCAAATATTCACTTTTGTGCTCATCCGAACGCGGAAGAATAAACCCTTCGATTGACATATCTGTCAGTCTATTCCTGAGTTTAACTAATCTATCAACCGAGGAAATTTTTATCTTTGCATTTTGTTTTAACCGATTTTTTCGAAGAGCAATGAGGAGAGCACACAAATCTGGGCTTAACGACACATCGAATAAAGCAAACCAGCTTTCATCATCAATTTCCAGAGGAGACGCGTTAACACCATCTATCAAAGATATTAGTCTCTGTTGGCTGATCGAAAGTCCTAGGTTCTCCAGAAATTTGCAAGCCTTGCCTATAAGGTTAGGCACATCGTGTCCCACAATATTCGAGGAATTCACACTCGTCTCCTTTGCAAGCTAATCCATCTTTATATTTCAGTAAGACGATAAGCCTAGGTCTTAACGCCTACAAGACCGCATTTCTTTGACAGTTTCTAACGGCGTAGGACAAGTGTACTCCACCCAAAAATTCGGTATCGTTGGCATAAAGAGAATTTATTAGTTTTATAAGCCGCTATTACTTCCCTTTCTTGAGTGGTTAGTAATCCGCTAAGCACAATCCTACCACCTCGTCGGATCCATCGTGACGAAGGAAAGGCCATTGAAATTAAAGGGGAAGCTAAAATATTCGCCAAAACTAAATCGAAACGTGAACTTTCTGAAACTGAGATGCGGGGATATCCATATCCGATTTGACTCATTATCCTCGATTTGACTTTGTTTACTTTAGCATTTTCACGGGTTGTTTTAACCGCTTCAATATCCGAATCAAGTGCCATTATACACGCATTCCTCCATAAAAGTGCCGCAGAAATGCCCAAAATACCAGATCCACATCCAAGGTCTAGAACACGACTTGGGCGAAAAAATCGACCCAAATTATTAATAGCCCACAAACAACCTTCCGTACTTCCATGAGTTCCAGACCCAAATGCCCTACCAGCCTCCATTTCAACAGCGATCGCGTTCACGGGTCGTAAATCCCGCTGGTTAGAGCCATGAATGAAAAAACGACCATAATGAAGAGTCGGAAAAGATTCCCTATTTTTAGCAAGCCAGTCTGTCTGAGGTAACAAATTGATATCAAAACATGGAATTTGAATATCGTAGTATTTAGAAGAAGTTTGGACCGCGTTTCTAATGGCAACATGATCGGGAAACCCATTAATAATACCGGTAATCAAACACTTCCCATCATCTTGAAGTTCAAAGATTGATAGTGAAACTAAAAAAGGTCCCAGGGCATCCTCTAAAATACTAACGTCGTCCTGCAAAACTTCCGCCGATAGCTGCCAGATGTGGGTCATGGTTGCGAAACAAAACTAGCCATTACCTTCTTATCTCCTGCCTTATCAAAAGTGATATCAAGTTTATCTCCATCAACGTTGGTTACGGTACCCATCCCAAATTTTTGATGGAATACTCTATCTCCTTTAGTAAATGAACTTTGGTGCGTTTCATTGACTATATATCGCTCGCCGTCGACATTAGGCGTTTGCGAATTGAAAATATTACCCTGCCGTTCATATCCGGTTCTATATTGCGCTCCGGTATTACCTATAGGAGTGCCTCTCCACGATTTAGAAATTCCGTGCCAAGAACTATCACCAAATCCATTATTTTCCGCACCGCTAACCCCAGAAAATAATCCAATTTCACTTTCAACTTCCAGGTTCTTCTCTGGCAATTCATCAACGAACCGAGAGGGTATAGTACTCTGCCAGTTTCCATAAAGGCGTCTATTTGCTGAAAAACTAATCTCGACGGAACGTCGAGCTCTTGTAAGTCCAACATATGCTAGTCTTCGTTCCTCTTCGAGGCCAACCAAACCATTTTCGTCAAGCGAACGCTGATTGGGAAATATACCCTCTTCCCAACCTGGAAGAAAAACTACGTCGAATTCCAAACCCTTTGCCGCATGCAAAGTCATCAAGCTAATATGATCACCGTTGATAGACATAACGTTTTCCATGACTAAACTAATATGTTCCAGAAAAATTCCTAGGTTTTCGAATTCTTCTATGGCGCTCACTAATTCCTTTAAATTTTCCAAGCGACCTGGCGCTTCTGGGGACTTATCACTTTGCAACATTTCCGTATAGCCAGATTCATCTAAAACTATTCCGGCTAATTCAGCATGGTTCTCAACTTCCAACAAACTACGCCAACGATTAAAATTGTCTATTAATTTAGAAAGAGACCGTATGGCAGTCGGACGCAACTCTTGAGTCTGAATGATATTATTGATTGCATCCCATAAAGAAATTTGACTTGTTCGCGCCAAATGATGAATAGCTTGAAAGTTCGCCCTTCCAATGCCTCGTTTAGGCTTGTTAATGATACGTTCCAGCGCTAAATCATCGTTCGGTTGATAAATAACCCGAAAATAAGCTATCGCATCTCTTATTTCAGCGCGTTCATAAAAACGAGCTCCTCCGATTACCTGATATGGGAGACCGAGTGTCAAAAACCGATCTTCGAATTCTCTGGTTTGGAAACCAGCCCTGACTAAAATAGCTATTTCTTTTAAAGGTGTACCATTTCGCTGAAGAATTTCTATTTGTTCGCCCACAGCCCTAGCCTCGGCTTCTCCATCCCAAACACTCCTTAAAACTATTTTCTCGCCTTGGTCACCATCCGTCCAAAGCGTTTTCCCTAGCCTCCCTTCATTAAAAGAGATCAAGGCCGAAGCGGCTTCTAGTATCAGCGAAGAAGATCTATAATTTTGCTCTAATCGAACAATTTTAGCTCCAGGAAAGTCTTTTTCAAATCTCAAAATATTTTCAACTTCGGCACCCCTCCAACCATAAATAGACTGATCATCATCACCAACGCAGCAAATATTTTTGCGTGCCTGAGCTAATAATCTAAGCCAAAGATATTGGGCAACATTTGTATCTTGATACTCATCGACTAGTATGTGACTAAAACGATTCTGATAAATTTTGAGTATATCCGGCTGTTCGTTAAATAACGTCAGGCAATGGAGCAAAAGGTCACCAAAATCCGCTGCGTTTAAAACTTTCAAGCGATTTTGATACAAGCTGTAAATATCTACAAGCCTTCCCCCGACTAGATCTCCAACTTCCGCCATGTCAATAATACCAGGCCTTAATCCTCTATCTTTCCATCTCTGAATCACTCCTAATACCAGTCTGGCCGGCCATTTTTTTTCATCTATATTCTCCGATTGTAGAATTTGCTTGATTAAGCGCAACTGATCATCAGTGTCTAGAATGGTGAAATTTGATTTCAGTCCGACGCACTCAGAATGACGACGCAGTATACGAGTACACAACGCATGAAAAGTCCCCAGCCATACTTCTTCCGCAACAGGTCCAATTATCGCTCTAACTCGTTCGCGCATTTCTCTTGCAGCTTTGTTTGTAAATGTCACGGCCAATACCGTCCACGGTTTCGCAGAGCCAGTGGCAAGCAAATGAGCCAATCTCGTGGTCAAAACTCGCGTTTTGCCCGTACCGGCACCGGCAAGAACCAACAAGGCGCCGTTGTGAGTTTCAACTGCTTGACGCTGCATCCGATTTAATCCAGCCATATACCTGCCTATGGGAGTCATCCCCTGAATTTTTTCCAATCCACTTGACGAAGTGTCACTTGAGTAGTTTTCATTCATTTTCCTAAAATTTCCCAGAATGATTTATTCGCGCAACAATCTATAGATTCTTTTTGCTATAATAAAATGCTTACCGAACCGGATAAATCGAAATCATTTTTCTGTTGGCTTACTTAAATGCAACGCGTCGTCAACAAACACCTGATATCCATTTTCATTAGCGAATCGCATGACCGGTCTAATAATCAATGTTCTTCTAAACGCAGCCGCTCTAACGCTTGGATATAAGAAATATGAGCTCTCATAATATCCCTTTCATGGACGCAACCCATTATCCTCTGTCCTTCAGCATTATCAAGAACAGCTAACAATGAATCTTCCCCGCGAGAAAAAACTTCCGCAACTTGCTCCAAAGTATAATGTTGATAAACAAAACGCTCTGTTCGTTTGACTAGTTGGCCTACCGTTTTTTCATCATCAAATCTATCATCAAACGCTGAAGGACCAAGATCCGAAAGCATTAAGCGTCCTACGAAAACGCCCTTATTCTCTACAAATACTTCACCGTTGGGAGCTGTGATTAATTTTTCCCGAAGAAAAGATAAGGATTCACCCTGATTTAGCGTAACATGATCTTGTCGAATAAGAGTGGCTAACTTTGGTTGAGCAAGCATGCCAACGTCATGCCCCCCTGCTAAATCAACACCCCGAGACGCAAGCATCCAGAGAAAATACGATGGACCATGCGTTACCCTGGTGATTACGGTAGCGCAAACTACCGCAACTAATACGGCTATGGTTAAGCGGTAGTCTCCGGTTAGTTCGAAAATCATCAAAGTAGTGGATATGGGTGCACTTAGGACTGCAGCAGCCATTGCTCCCATACCTGTAATACTATACGATCCTAAAGAAGAGGCTAATTCTGGGAATGGAATAGCCGCGAGAATTCCAAAAGCCCCACCTATCATAGCACCAACGAAAAGCGAGGGGCTAAAGACTCCGCCACCAAACCCCGACCCCAAACAGATGACAGTCGCAGTTACCTTTATAAACGCGAGAGTGACCAAGGGCTTTAAGTCATACTCTTCGTTTAAGGCTCGGTTTGTGGCCTCATATCCTACTCCCATAATTTCGGGAAACCATATCGCTAAAATACCGATCATCAAACCGCCAATAGCTGGCATAAGAATTTTTGGAACGTTTAATTTAGCATAGAAATGCTGAACCAAAGGAACCAAACGAATAAAACAAACAGCGACCACAGCGCATACCGCCCCTAAAAGAGCAAACGCTGGCAATTCAAGAAATGATGTAATGTCATGACTTGTTATTATAAAAGCTGGAAAGTCTCCAAAGTAAATTCGCGAAATTACCGTACCGGTAATAGCAGCAATCGCTACCGGAGCAAATGCAGGCAATGCATAGTGGCCAATAATAACTTCATGCGCGAAAAACACACCCGCTATCGGAGCATTAAAAGATGCTGCGATAGCTGCTGCCACCCCAGAACCTAGCATTATACGGCTTTGCGATCTATCGAGTTTTAATGGCCCATTTAGAGCACTTGCCAACGTTGCCCCCAATTGTACCGCCGGGCCTTCTCGGCCTACCGATGCGCCGCTTCCAATAGACAACCCGCTAATTACAGCCGATGCTATGCCATCCCTAACTTTCATTCGCCCACCGCGGATAGCACTTGCTTCTATAACCTCAGCGACACCATGACAACGCTGGTCACTTACACAATAGCGGACCAACAACCCAACAAACAAGCCCCCAATAACTGGTGTCGCCACAACCTGCCACGTTGGCAATGATGACACCAATGATGCAAGATTTGCGGACGGAGACCCAAAGAACCCCATTTGGAAAAACTCGATTGCTTCACGGAATACAACTGCACCAAGTGCAGAAACTGTGCCGACCACTATAGCCAACAGAGAAAGATAAAGTTGTTTATCTTTAACGGCACGACCTAAACGTCTATTAACCCTAGAGAAAATAGCTTTTCTCATTAGAATTTAACCCTATAAGGGCTAATTTGATGATCAATATTCATGAATGACCAAACAATTTTTATTATAAGATGGCCGTTAGTTTAGATGTATATAAGGAAACTAAAAATACATTAAATTGGCTTTTTGCTTCCAATCCCTATTATTCGACCACATTGTACGGGTTTATCTATAACCGAATGCGATTTCATCAAAAGAGATAACTTAGACTTAATCAAAGCCGGAAAGATTGCAGCTTTCTTTTTTCCTATATCCACGTGCAACCCCATGAACTCCATGGTTGCGGCCAAATAGCCCTTGGTTTCGTGGCGCATCATATGAAACAAATGAATCCGCTTTTCGTCATAGTCGAGCATTTGTATGTGAAAAATCAGTGGGTCGCCAAGTCCAACTTCTCGTTCATAAGTGAGATGGGTTTCAACGCAAAACATCGAAGCATTGGATAAATTTTTGTATGACTGACCGATACCAATCTCATCAAACAACGTGTCTGTGGCCTTGTCAAACGCTACACTGTAAAATCCAACGTTCATATGACCATTATAATCAATCCATGAGTCTGGAACCATCAACCGCCCAGCGAAAAATAACTTAGAGTTTTCCATTTATAATCTTTAAACTGTTGCAGGGAAATAAGATAGTGGTGCACATAAGTTTTCCAAAATATGATTCATAAATTGTTAAAATTTCTCTCAGCTATCGGACACCATGGCACTTTAGTTATGCCGGTAGGAGTAGTCTTAGGATTGCTATTTCCCTCCCTGACTGAATTGAGCAGACCCTTGGCGGAGCCTCTGGTGATTTTCATGCTCGCGGTTTCTATTTTTTGCCTCAATCCTGCTACTATCATAAAGCGTGTTCAACGCAGTCTTATGATTTTAGTAGCCGTCGTTTGGATCATTTTAGTTACGCCCTTTTTAATCTTCTTTATCGGCTCAATCTCGGCAGTTCCAATAGGTCTATTGGTGGTATTAACTGCTTGGAGTTGTTCACCACCATTAGTCTCAATTCCAGGCTTAGCAATAATTTTAAACCTAGATGGCCCAACTGCTTTGCTAACTATGATCGGGTCCACCTGTCTATTTTCCTTCTCTTTACCTATTATTCTGCTTTTCCTGTTAGGCGATAATTTAGGCTTGGATCCATCTTCCATATCGTTACAACTACTTGGCATGGTATCTATATGCTGCATCATCGGGCAAGGTAGTCGGTGGCTTATTGGCAATCAACGGGTTGAATCTCATGCTAAATCAGTAGACGGAATAATTGTTCTAGCAATGTTATTATTCGCTATCACGATAATGGGGGGCTTTCATCAAGCGCTTGAGACTGCTCCCCATAAAATTCCAATCTTCCTTGCTGCAGCTGTTTTAGCCTCCATCGGATCTCAACTTTTTAGCGCTGTAGTATTTTTACGATTCGAGAAACGCGTAGCCGGTGCGATTGCATTATCAACTGGCAATCGCAACACTGCTTTATTATTGCCAGTTGCTAGTGGAACTTTCGCTCAGGACCTTTGGCTATACTTGGCTGTAGTGCAAATACCAATTTATTTCTTACCTATGATAACCAAACCTTTATACCGAAAGTATTGCAAAACTGAACATAGAATAAAAAATTAGTTTGAAAATCCAGAAAACTCATGAAATCCTGCATCGGGTTAAATTCAATCTGTTCTAAACTTCCAATATTGATTATTATCTAGTTCAGAATTGGCAGCATAAGTAGCTGTAGGTTTCAATTTAATTTACTAAACAAAGCATAAGAACTGATGTTTTCTAGGCGTTCGGACCCACGATATGTTAAATCATATTAAAGAGACATATTTGCAACAATGTTGATCCTGATGAAGAATAAGATTGCCGCACCCACTGGTCACTTTATGGCTACTGTGCTAAATCGGTATAGAGTTGTGCATGCTTTATTTCGTTCTGCTTAAGATTAATGTCCCCTCAAATTTAGGATAGAGGTCACTAATTTAATGAGTGCGGTTTCTGATATCCAATCGGGCGGATTTTCCTTGCTGGCAAGATTATTTGCAAAAATTAGGTTTATTTTTCGTAATTTATTGATTCTGTCGATATTTTCATTTGGGTGTCTTTTTTCTGCCTGTTCATCCGACACCAACCGACCAGCTAACGACCCTTTAGAACCGATCAATCGCGCTGTATTCATGTTCAACGACGCAGTCGATCAAGCGGCTTTAAGGCCGACGTCCTACGTTTATAAAAAAGCCATTCCCAAGGGCGTTCGTACTGTAATTGGAAATGTTCTTCGTTGGTCCAAAGAACCCGTTATCTTGGCGAATGATCTAATGCAAGGTGACATGGGTCATGCTAAAATTTCGTCCGCACGATTTTTAGTAAACGGAAGTCTGTTAGGCCTAGTAGAAATAGCTGAAGGTTTGGGACTTCCATACCGTGACGAAGATTTCGGGCAGACCTTAGGAGTCTATGGTGTTGGAGATGGACCTTACATTGTATTGCCTTTACTTGGACCATCAAGCGGTCGCGACTCAGTAGGTTTAGTAGTAGATCATTTCCTAAATCCATTTTCATATATAAGTTCGTCCACTCAAGGTTTTCCTTATGCATTGATGAAAGAGACCACAAAAGCGGTTCATTTCCGAGCAGAAAATTTTGATCAAATCGATGACCTGCGTTCTGGATCCATAGACTTTTATGCAAAAGTTCGAACGATATACCGCCAAAAACGCCATTCTTCGATTAACAATGGTAAAGTTACCACCGATGTTTCGAGTTTTGAGAATTCGGAGAAATTTGATCAATATCTAAGCAAAAACGATTCGGTCGACAAAGTGAAGTCAGTTAAGTGATTGTGCAGTAAGATGATCAGGTTCTTTCCAATCCTAATAGTAATTTGTTTTCTCAATTTAGCCTTTAATACGGCTAGCAGAGCCAATGACGGTCAACTTGCCGAAGAGTTTATACGATCCCTGAGTACTAAAACGCTAGAACTTGTAACTGACAAAAATTTAGACCAGCCAATAAAACAAAAAAGATTTTCTTCATTACTAGACCAAGGTTTTGACATGCCTTGGATTGGTAGGTTTGTTTTAGGTCGGAATTGGAACGCCGCAACACCCCAGCAGCGTGAGGATTATCTAAATCTTTTCCAGGAAATAATAGCCATAACTTATTCTAAAAGATTCGTTGATTATTCTGGTCACAAAATCGAAGTTACTGGCCATAGGTTTTCTAAAAGGAAATATATATTCGTTAAATCCAAAATTTATAATCCTAAAAATAAAACTGCGAACATCAATGTCACATGGCGACTACTTCCAAAAAATCTTTCTTTTAAGATTGTCGATGTAGTAATAGAGGGAGTAAGCATGGGCGTAACGCAACGGAACGAATATTCAACGGTGATTCAGCGCAATAACGGAAACGTATCGGCCTTAATACAAGCGATGCGTCAGACACTAAACCGCTTGAAAAACACCAATTAAAACCGCCTGTTCTTATCAAACTCTTGTTATTGGTTTATATCTAATTCGATGAGGTTGTTTCGCTTCTTCACCCAACCGGCGACGTCGGTCTTCCTCATAGGCCTGATAGTTACCTTCAAACCATTCCACCTGACTTCTACCTTCAAAAGCAAGTATATGTGTAGCTATACGATCCAAAAACCAACGATCATGTGTAATAATAACAGCACACCCAGCAAACTCTAATAGAGCTTCTTCCAGTGCACGTAAAGTGTCTACATCCAGATCATTGGTAGGTTCATCGAGTAACAACAAATTAGCCCCCGACTTCAACATTTTAGCAAGGTGAACGCGATTTCTTTCTCCGCCTGATAATTGCCCAACCTTCTTCTGCTGGTCAGCGCCACGAAAATTAAAGAGTCCGCAGTACGCTCGACTTTGCATCTTTAGTTTTCCAAGCTCAATTTCGTCCAGACCACTAGATATCTCTTCCCAGACTGTAGCACTGGCATCTAGAGCGTCACGCGATTGGTCCACGTATCCCAGTTTTACCGTATCACCTATCCTGATAACGCCCCCATCTGGTTTTTCCTGACCAGTAATTAATTTAAACAACGTAGTTTTACCGGCGCCGTTTGGGCCTATAATTCCAACAATTCCTCCAGGTGGCAGCTTGAAAGAAAATTGGTCGATCAATAGCCTGTCCGCAAAGCCCTTACTAAGCTGGTCGGTTTCTATAACCAAATCACCGAGTCTCGGGCCTACCGGAATTGGGATTTGATTATTATCAATTTTTCTCTCTTGACTTTGTGCCAACAAATTTTCATATGCTGAAAGACGCGCTCTGCTTTTAGCTTGACGAGCGCGCGGTGATGCTTGAACCCATTCTAACTCTTTTGCTAACTCGCGTGCCCGGCCAGCTTCTTGACGTCCTTCCAATTCTAAGCGATTTTTCTTCTGATCTAACCAGCCAGAATAATTTCCCTCATAAGGAATGCCTCTTCCTCTATCAAGTTCTAAAATCCAACCAGCAACCTCATCCAAAAAATACCGATCGTGAGTAACAGTAACCACAGTACCTGCAAAATCGTGCAGAAATCGCTGTAGCCAGGCAACCGATTCAGCATCTAAATGATTTGTCGGCTCATCTAAGAGAAGCATATCGGGCTCAGATAATAATAAACGACACAATGCCACTCTGCGTTTTTCGCCCCCGGATAGTGATTCAACATTGGCGTTACTATCGGGCAGACGCAAAGCATCCATTGCTATTTCAACATGTCGATCTAAGTCCCAAGCGTTAGCCGATTCAATGCGTTCCTGAAGTTCTGACTGCTCGGCTAATAGATCATCCATTTCTTTATCGCTAATTTCTTCCGCGAAAAGTGCGCTAACCTCATTGAAACGATCAAGAATCGCTTTAGTTTCAGCAACTCCTTCCGTAACAACTTCTAAAACAGTTTTTCCTAGTTCTAGGTCGGGCTCTTGAGGCAAATACCCTACTCTAATTCCGTCAGCGGCCCAAGCCTCGCCCGTAAACTGATTGTCAACCCCTGCCATGATCTTTAAAAGCGTTGATTTCCCAGCCCCATTAATTCCTAGCACTCCAATTTTAGCGCCCGGAAAAAATGAAAGGTGAATATTTTTTAAAATCTCTCGTCCGCCAGGAAAGGTTTTGGAAAGCCCTTTCATAACGTATATATATTGGTACGAAGCCATATTGATTGCCTGCTTCCAATCGTTAATTAATTTATCAATTCAAGAAAATCTTTGGGGAGTGTTTCTAACTGGGAAATAGTGAGAGCGCAATAAAGAGAATAATAGCCCATAGTTAACTAATATTTACGCGACTAGAATTGAAAACTAAAAAAGACTAGCTTTCCTAAAATCTCTCCGCTGAAACAATCATAGCTTACCTGTATTAGGAAATTATCTGATTAAAAAATATAGAATGAGTAATTACCACTCCAAAAAGCAAATACATATTATCAATCAATAACGGATCTTTACGCCGACCTTTTTCAAATGAAGCCATTGTCAGAGTAAAAGCTTTCTCTATGAACCGAGGTGAGTTGAACAGAGCAAAGAATTCAAATAAACCCAACATGCAAATTGGCTGGGATTTTTCTGGGTTAATAGAACAAGAGGCTTTGGATGGATCAGGCCCATCTGTAGGAACCCGGGCAGCAGGGTTTTCTACTCGGATGGAAGGCTGGGCTGAATTGGTATCAATTCCAACAACGCATATCGCCAAAATCCCTAAACCGTAACTTTTGCGAAGCTACAACGCTCCCGGTTGCTGGACTCACTGCCCTTCATTTCATTGGTTCAGCTACAGCTCTCATAGGCAGGAAAGTGCTCATTACCGGCTCTACAAGAGGCGTAGGAATGTTTGCAACTCAGTTAGCCATAATTGCCGGCGCACAAACTATAGTGCACGTGTGAACACCAGATCAGGTTGATTTTGTTGAATCTCTGGGGCCTTGCACTCCGCTTGTAAGTAAGGACGGTGATTTAATCGAAAGAACAGGACCGTATAAATTGGTTTTAGATGGTCTGAGTGGCAGAATACTAGAAGCTGGGATAGGGCCCTTGCTCCCTATGGAACTTATGTTTGTTACGGCGTGACAACTGCGCCCAAAATAAATATAGACCTACGGCCCTTTATGTTCTCGGGAGAAGCAAAAATAATGGGTTTCTACCTACATTCTCAAGCCGAACGAACACCGCCAAACGACAACTTGCCCCGATTATTGAACTTGATAGCAGACGGACAACTTAAGTGTAAAATTGAAAAAGAGGCAAATTGGAACGATGTAGGAAAATTGGCGAATGATCTTTTGAATCGCCGTTTTCATGAAAAGGCAGTAATGCACATCATTTAAGCTGTAAGATTTTCGACGCTGACCTTGATTTCAGTTGAAATCCTACTTTTTGGCCGATATTCGATCGCGAATAGATAAAATTCGCTGTGCTCTAGCGACTACGGGCACATCAATCATTTTACCTTCAAACGCTACTGCCCCGTCACCTGCGGCCATTGCTTTATCATATGCAGCGACCATCAATTCTGCCCTCTCGATTTCAGATTCCTTAGGAGTAAAAGCTTCATTCAAAATGGGAACTTGTTTGGGGTGAATACATGAACCTCCATCGAACCCGAGACGCCGTGCTATCAAAGCGTTAGATTTAAAGAGCTCTAAGTCGGTGAATTCAGCAATTGACCCTGGATATCCCATGGGAGAAATTCCGGCCGCCCGAGCTGCCACTTGGACATTTTGATAAAAACTTAATAATTGCAATCCATCTGGTTCCACCATCCCCATTTCTGCTGAAAAATCTTCTTGGCCAAGAGTGATTGCAGCTAAACGTTTTGAACTTCTAGCAATTTCCTGAACGTTACTGTATCCACGGGGGGTTTCAATCAAACTCTTTATAACAGTGTGTCCGTTTGGCATACCTCTCTCTTCTTCTAATTCGTCAATGATTTCGCAGAGGAATCCTATATGGTCTGAAGATTCAACCTTTGGAACTACTAACCCGTCAATTTCAGGCCAAATAGAGGCTTCAATATCAAGTACGGCCATCCGCAGTGGGCGATTTATGCGCACTAAAATATCAGCACCACCCTTTGACACACGCCTGGCTATATCTCGAACAAGATTACGAGCTCGAGGTTTTTCTTGGAGCGCAACGGCATCCTCAAGATCTATTATAATACCGTCAGCACCTCGTTCGTGAGCTTTTTCTATAAAACGCTCACTAGTTGCTGGGACAAAAAGCAAAGACCGCCAAACTGGAGGATTATTTTTTTCTAAAGGCATCAGATTACTTCCTTTTCTTTAAACAATCTAATATCCGCTTCAGAAAATCCAAGTTCTCCATAAACCTCCAAATTATGCTGTCCTATTTCCGGAGCGGGACTTCGTATTTGACCTGGTGTTTCTGACAACCGCGGAACGGGTGCATGCATGGGTAGTCTCCCTGTATAAGTGTTCGAATCTGGCACTGAAACTATTGATCCCCGCCCACACACATAAGGGTGAGAAGCCAATTGCTCTGCGTCTGCGACTGCCCCAACCGTCACGTCTGCCGCTTCAAAAATTTTTAAACATTCCTCCTGAGTATGCGATTTCATAAATTCAGCCACAATTGGATCAAGAATATGGTTGTGCTGCAGCCGATCATTATTTGTTTTGAAACGCGGGTCTTCTATTAGCTCTGAGCGACCAATAGCTCGCATTAACCGCTCCGACATTGCCTGCATTGAAGCTGATAAAGCTACAAATTTCCCGTCTTTACACTCATAAACATTTCTGGGAGCTGCTGTGTTCGAGAGGCTTCCTGTTCGAGGTGGAACATATCCATTAATCGAATGAATGGCAGAAATTGGGCCAAGCACCGACAATATTGGTTCAAAAAGAGACAGATCTATGATCTGGCCCTTACCCTCTTTTAACTCGACTTCCCTCACGGCAATCATTACCGAAAACGCTCCGTAAAGTCCTGCTATCATATCTGCCAATGCCAAAGGCGGGAGAACTGGCGGGCGATCCTCAAAACCGTTCATCGAAGCAAAACCTGACATTGCTTCGACTAAGCTTCCAAAGCCTGGTTTGTGACTCCAAGGACCTGTTTGACCCCATCCAGAAATACGTACAATAATTAGATTAGGGTTTTGAGCCCACAGCACTTTGGGACTTAAACCCCATTTTTCTATCGTGCCAGGCTTGAAATTTTCTACCAAAACATGGGCGCTTTTTACCAATTTGAGCAAAATATTTTTACCCTCTTCTTTGCGAAGATCTAAACTGACGCTTTTTTTATTTCTGCAGTATACTTGCCAATGAGCGCTTATTCCATCAGTTGTCCAATTGCGCAAATCATCTCCCACTACGGGTCTTTCCACCTTTAATACCTCCGCTCCATAATCGGCTAAAACATGAGTAACCATGTTTCCGGAAACGAGGCGTGATAGATCAAGAACTCTTATGCCGATAAGTGGCACATCCGCGGTATCGTTAAAGGGTTGCTCAGGATAACATGTTGCCATTTTGTGGGCCTTACCAAGAAATTACATATAATTTTCCATTAACAGTCCCGTAGCTTAAATTTTTAACCAACCAATTAAGGTATTTAATTGATTCGCAGTGATAATTTGGGACTAAATAACATACTATAAAACAGAGTTCTCAATTATCTACCTTCTGCAGCCGATTTGATAGTAGTTAAAAAATATTCAACGTCCTTTTCCACCGTATTGAAACTAGTTACCAATCTACCTGAAACCAAACCATTTTCGAGCCCCCACGTATAAAAAAAGCAGTTTGAGTCATTCAAAGCCATTGCCAATTTATGAGGTAGTTTAAAGAATATCATATTGGTCTCTACCTCTCCACACAGCTCGACTCCTGGGACATCCTTCAATCCCCGCGCTAATTCAGCTGCCTGAAAATTTGCGTTTTCTGCAAAATCTAACCATCGACCAAATTCCAAATAAGGCAGCAATTGAGCAGAAAGAAATCTCATCTTAGAAAGCAGATGCCCTCCCCTTTTTCGGCGAAATTCGAAATCCGCAGCCAAGGTAGGATCAAAAAAAACCACTGCTTCTGCCCCAATCGTCCCATTTTTGGTCGCCCCTAGAGATAAAACATCGATCCCTGCCCTCCAAGTGATTTCAGCTGGAGTTACACCGAGCCCCACGATCGCGTTTGCTAACCTGGCTCCATCCATATGCATAATTAAATTGTGTTCACGACAAATTTCAGAAATATCATTTATTTCTTTAACTGAATAAATACCTCCTGCTTCTGTTGCTTGAGTTATGCTGACAGCAGCAGGTTGTGCACGGTGGACTGGCGGGACTGGAGACATTGATGTCAAATTCTCGCTTAACGTTTCTGCTGAAAATTTTGCCTGCTCTCCATCAAGAGGAGTGAGTTTACCTCCCCCAATAAAAAATTCTGGAGCAGCACACTCGTCTTCTTCTATGTGTGATTTCCGGTGACAAAAAACTACTCCATAAGGAGGAGATACCGTACTTAATGATAAACCATTTGCCGCCGTTCCGGACACTACCGGATATATCAACACCTCTTTCTCAAAAACTTCACTAGTCACTGATTGCAAACGTTTAGTGAAATAATCGTCTCCATACGGCATGGTAGATATCGAAGCTGCGGCTTTTAGTGATTCCATAATTTCTGGGGCGGCCCCAGCCGTGTTATCGCTAGCAAAATTCACAATTCGATCTATCATTCTGAGGGCCTATTCATTCAGTTGGTTGAAAATCTATACTGCCCAACTTTTCAAATGTGAAACTATCTAGGATTAGTAATGACGAATCCCCTAATTCAGATTTCAAGTGCATAAAAACTCTGCCCTCATCAATGTCTATAGAAACCACGTTAGTACCATTGGGTATTTTGATTTCTTTTCTACTTAAATCGTTGAATTTCAGGGCTTCCTGATAGTTTGGGCTTGAAAAATCCGATAGCCGGTGAATAATTGTAGCGACTAAAGTTATAACGCCAACGATAATCATTATACCCATTATGACTACCAATATCTTCAACGCTCGTAGTCCTTTGGGTACTCTGCTATTTAGGTTACTACAATTTTGATTTAACTTCGGGTCCATGAATAATAACAGCGCTACAAAACTACATTTCACCGTTGAGCCATCGATATCGGAAATATTATCCTCAAATCGGTTAGACCTCTGGCTTGCCAACTGCGTTTCATCCTTGCCAAGCGGTCCAATCCTCTCAAGAAATCGGCTCAAACATTTAATATTAGAAGGGTTTGTATCAATCCATGATCGGAAAATAACCGACCCTGCGACTGCGGTCAAACTAGGAGATAAATATACAGTTCAAATTCCAAAACTTTCAGATGCCATTCCACAGCCGCAATCTATAGCTTTAGATGTTATTCATGAAGATTCTGATTTAATTGTAATTAATAAACCAAGTGGCATGGTCGTTCATCCCGCGCCCGGATCATATGATGGAACATTAGTAAATGCTCTACTAGCTCACTGTGGCGAAAGCCTTTCCGGCATCGGAGGAGTTCGACGTCCAGGGATAGTGCATCGATTAGATAAAGATACATCTGGACTTTTAGTTATAGCTAAATCAGATGATGCCCACCAAAAGTTAGTTCACCAATTTGCTGCTCGTACTGTTAAAAGAAAATATACAGCGGTTGTTTGGGGCTCACCTAAAAATAAAATAGGGCGGATTGATGCTCCTATTGGTAGAAGTAGACAAAATCGAAAGAAAATGGCGGTGATATTCAGGGGAGGTAAAAAAGCAACGACTAACTTCAAAAAGATTGAAGAATTTTTAGATGTCGCCAGCCTTTTAGAATGTCGATTAGAATCCGGCAGAACGCATCAAATAAGAGTGCATATGAAACACATCGGCCACTCCCTAATCGGGGACACCTTATATGGTGGCTCCAAAAGGAGAAAAGGCATTGACGAAAAGACGATGGCTACTATAACTGCGCTTGGTCGGCAAGCCTTACATTCACATTATTTAGAGTTCAAACACCCAGCTCTCGGAAAAGTCGTCAAATTTAACAGCGATATACCTATTGATATAGAAAATTTAATCTATTCACTCAGAGAACTGAGTGAATAGATTAAATTGACGCGTCGAAGCAAGTTAGTGATCCAGAAAAGGTAGAAAAACGTAACACTTTAAAGTAGATACTCTTATTACTATATATTGGGTAAGCTAATTTTTCCTTTGTATAGAAGGATCCCGGAGAATTAAATGGCTGCTTCCTATTCACAAATGCCCACTATCAGTGCGGAAGGTAACTTATCTCGTTATCTTCAAGAAATACGAAAATTCCCGATCTTAGAGCAGAACGAAGAATACATGCTAGCGAGAAGTTGGCGCGAGCACGGTGACACTGAAGCGGCCCATAAACTAGTAACAAGCCACCTGAGACTGGTCGCCAAGATCGCTATGGGTTATCGAGGTTATGGCTTGCCCGTCGCTGAATTAATTTCCGAGGGAAACGTTGGGATGATGCAAGCCGTCAAACGTTTTGATCCTGAGCGAGGATTCCGCCTAGCAACATATGCGATGTGGTGGATTCGAGCGTCGATTCAGGAGTATATTCTTCATTCATGGTCCTTAGTAAAGATGGGAACTACTGCTGCTCAAAAGAAACTATTTTTCAACTTACGAAAACTAAAAGGCCAAATGCAAGCAATAGATGACGGTGATCTTTCCATTGAAAATGTAAAAATTATTGCCGATAAGCTTGATGTACCCGAACAAGACGTTGTTAATATGAACAGGAGGCTTGCGGCTCCGGACCACTCTTTAAATGCACCTTTAAAAATCGACGGGGAGGGTGAATGGCAAGATTGGTTAGTGGATGAAGAGGATAACCAGGAGCAACGACTCGCCGACCAAGATGAATTACAAAAACGTCGTCGCCTATTAACAATGGGTATGGAAGCACTTAATGAACGAGAACAACATATCCTAACGGAGAGGCGGCTACGCGATGAACCGATAACCTTGGAAGATCTCAGTCAACAATATAATATAAGTAGAGAGCGAGTACGGCAAATCGAGGTGCGCGCATTTGAAAAACTACAAAATTCTATAAATAATATTGTTATAAAAGAAAAGTTCGAAGGATAAAGTAAAATCTATACTAAGACGCAATCTATGAATTTTCCTCTGAGCTATCCTCAGAATTTTTCCCGGCAACACCAGAACCCCACTCTTCTTCTAACGATAACTGGCGTTTCTTTAAGCGTTCTATACCAAGCTCAATTCGCGTAGCTAAAAACATAGCAACAAACGTCGGTGCAACGAAAAATATAACCCAGCCGATGCTTGCAGCTCCTAACAACATCATCCAATTAAAGGGGTCACCTAAAATCGTAAACGCCATTTCAAAAGAGTGATCCTGCATCCACAATTTAGCAAGCGCCGGTATCACTCCTACAAAATTGACGCTGCCTATACATAAAGTTCTATATTTTTCTTTACGTCTATCTGTAACATAGGCAATTATCGTAGGTAACATTCCAATACAAAGAATTAACACTGTCGGCAATGTAAATACTAGCAAACCCGCCACCACGAGTCCTAAAATTACTTTAGTGGAAGATGCCCTCGCTTTGCTTGCTTCCATAGTTAGTGGTAGCCCATTGGTTTATTATATAGGCTGGGACCACCATCTTCCGGCTTACCAAATAATCCACACTCTGGGGGCCCAACTGACACTTTAAACAATATATTTATTATATCCTCCTTATTTAACATAAATTTTCATATAACATAAAATATAATAGCACTTGTCGCCCCAATACTGCCTATTACGCCTGAGATTACAGCTGCTACTTGCTCACCCATTTCTCCTGCTAAATTTTCTTTTTGCCCCAAACTAAAGTTCATTCGATCAATGGTCGCCGAGCAGTGCGTGTATTCTTCTTGTGCACGCAGATATCCTTGCTGATCTTTTTGAATAGCATTCGCATCATCAAAGATTCTTTGCAGCGCGATCAACTGGCCCGTATCAGAAGCTTGATTGACAGAATCTTGAACTTGTCGGCGAATTTTTAAATTATAAAATGCATCAACTGCTGGCTTGCTTAGTACTTTTAGCCATGAGCAAAGACCAGGAGCCGGGTCATTGCCGTGAAGGGCCTGAACTCTGGCTAAAATTCTTAAGATTTTAATAGCGTCTGCGGCTGGTCGATCATCTCTTTGAGTCAGTGGTCGTAAAATTCGGTCATCAATCTCTGGTGAACGAGCTGCTAAGAAAGCTGCGATATGTCTGTCTATCGGTACAGGCGGTAATTCTGTACTGTGAGCTATGGATTCAAGTGCAGGGATCAATTCCTCCGGTTTAGTAATATAAAGATGGTCAATCATTGAACTCATACAATGCACGAAAGGATTTAGTTCATAGAGACAACGTTCAATGCCATAACCTGGTCCCGTTTGACTTATCATTCCTTGAAGTTTTTCGATGGTAGCAATAATATTCATGATCTCTGATCGGGTACGCGCTTGCAACGACATCCAATGCCTCAAAAATCCCCCATTAACCATATCAGCAATTTGACCTCTGATTTTGTCATCAAAGAACCCCATCGCAAGCGTCACACCAATCCCATCAATATGGGTACTTAAACCTTGATGTCGTATTGGAGCCGAAGGATCTAGCGCCATAGCCACTTTGGTAACCAACCGGCTGTCCTCACTTTTAGGCGATGCTTGAATAGCTTGAGCAGCACCAACAGCCCGATTCATGTTTTCTAGAACTCGCTCATCATTAAGGCTGCGCCTAATCCAAGTATCGAAATCTTGGCTTCGCACTATATCACCACCATCGATCCAATTTCGACCCAAGCCATGTGCCGCTGACCGCACATTCTCATGGTCAAGTCCACCCACAGTCAAAGGACGAGCTGCCTTAGCCGGCAGCTTGACTTGCTTGGGTGTTAACCGGCGGCCTCCTAACCAAAGTTGAAGTTCACTTAATGGCCACCGTTCAGTCACATCATCGGTTAGTAAACCGCGCAACAATTCTGTCATATTCATTTGGATTCTATAAGTCCCAACAAGATTCGCATACGAACCTAAATTAATGCGACCTATTAAATATTTCTGAACGTCTGCAACGTTAGGGACTGGGTTTTTGCCAATCAATAAACTGAGCAAAGTTACACCAAGGGCAAATATGTCGTCCGACGGAGAACCGCTTCCACGTCCAGTTTCATCAGCCATCCCACATTCTAACGTTTCAAAATGGACAGGCTGATTATAACCAGCAGGAGCTGATAAACATTCGCCTATTAAAATCATGCGCGCACTAGCATCTGTGTAATAAAGATTTGACGGTCTAATATTTCGATGGGTTATCCCCCGTGATGATAATTCACGCAATGTATTTGCGGCTGGTGTCAAAAAACCATTAATCAATTGATCATCACTAAGAGGCTGTATTACGGAATCCATTGTTTCGAAAACCCTATTACCGCCTGGCAGATCAAAAATCAAAACTGGTTGACGCCGACCGTTAGGTGCCCAGTTCACCACACCAAAATCTATAAACCTAATTAGACCCGGACCCGGAAATCCTCGCATGGCCTCGATTGCCTCAACTCGCAAGGGTATGTTCGGGTCACAAATTAAAGCCATCATCTCACCATGATCACCGGTGGTACTAGTACACTTAAATGCATCTGCTGTTGGTGAGTTGTAAGCTGGCAAAGGTTGTGCATCATCTATTTCAAACTGCTCTCTAAGAACAACCGTTGCCATAGAATCACTCCCCAGACGCAATGATAGCTTATGAATATTATAGCGCAAAAATGGATATTTAGTTAAAAACTATGAAAACAGGAATTTTTAGTTTGTTAGTTAGTCTAAAAAAGGATCCGTTACCAGAATAGTATCTTCACGTTCCGGACTGGTAGATAAAAGTGCTACAGGCGCTTCAATCAATTCTTCTATTAAACGTATGTATTTGACGGCATTGCTGGGTAGATCACCCCAGGATTTTGCGCCTCTTGTGGTTTCAGCCCACCCATCAAGGGTTCTGTAAATTGGTTGCACTTGGGATTGCCTTAGACTGCCACTTGGGAAACGCTCCAGCACCTCATCTCCATACTCGTACGAAACACAAACTTTTAATTTCTCAAACCCATCCAGAACATCCAATTTAGTCAATGCAATGCCTGTTATGCCGCCAGTCTTAATCGCTTGGCGCACCATGACAGCATCAAACCAACCGCACCTTCTTTTTCGTCCGGTCACAACTCCGAATTCATGTCCCCGCTCGCCCAGTAATTGCCCAACATCATCAGTCAATTCGCTCGGAAATGGGCCACTTCCAACACGAGTTGTATAAGCCTTAGTAATACCCAATACGTACCCAATAGCGGTAGGTCCAAGTCCTGACCCTGTTACAGCCTGACCGGAAACAGTATTGGAAGAAGTGACATATGGGTAGGTCCCGTGATCTACATCAAGCATCACACCTTGAGCTCCTTCAAAAAGAAGTCGCTTATCATTTTTTCGTAAATCATCGAGATATTGCCAAACAGGACCCGCGAACTGCAAAATCCTAGGGGTTATTTCCATTAAATCCCTAAAAGTTTGATCTACAGAAGCTAGTTCTATGCCTCCTGCTTTCAAAAAGATATTATGGTGAAATAATAGTTCTTTCAACTTTACATACAAGTCGTCCTTGTCTTGTAAATCTGAAACTCGAATGGCGCGTCTCGCTACTTTATCTTCATAAGCTGGGCCGATTCCACGACCTGTAGTCCCAATTTTTTTTTCGCCCCTCATCAATTCCCTAGATTGATCAATTCTCCTGTGGACATCGAGGATAAGGGTCGCGTTATCGGCTAATAGCAAGGTCTCGGGAGAAATCGTCACACCTTGACTCCTTACAATTTCTATCTCCTTTAAAAGAGCCCAAGGATCCACTACCACTCCTGAACCGATTATAGATAATTTATTTTGCCTAACCACACCTGAAGGCAACAAACTCAATTTGTAAGTCTTCTTTCCAATAACCAAGGTATGACCAGCGTTATGACCGCCCTGAAAACGTACAACAACATCTGCACGTTCTGATAACCAATCAACTATTTTACCTTTGCCTTCATCGCCCCATTGAGCGCCGATCACCGCTACATTGCGCATGGATTTTATCCCATAAAAAAAAGGTTGATTCACTCAATTATCACGTCAAATTTTCACAGGCTCACCGTTTAGCAAAACATGTGTGCAATTAAGTTTCTCGGCCTCGACCTTGGCTTTCGTTATTTCATCAAGACCATAGACTGTAGCCCAGCCCAATCCCCGAAGATTTTCCGCTAAGCGCCGATCTGTTCCGCATGGTACGTAAATTCTACGCTTTGAGACCGAACCTATTAAAGAACGTATTACTGTCTCCATGTAAAGAGTAAAACCACATGAGCCTTCACTATTAAGCCCGCCAATTTGATACCTTCCACCACGTCCTAATTCTCCTCTGACCCCTTTTGAGAACAAACTGAAACCTAACCCCGTATAATATTCAAAACCCCTGTTTTCAACTGGGTCTATAGTGACTTGGAACTCTGGCATTTCAGCAACTATTTGTTCTACTACCGAACCTAGACGATCAACGGTTTTTCTTATTTCATCAGAACATCTCAGATTTCGCAATTGCTCCAAGCCTGGTTGCCATGCGCCTGTTGCAATCATCAGTTTTTCCAGCTCTGGCGCCACAGAACCACCGAATTTTTTAACCTGAACTATATCTTTTCGATCTATGGCAGAACGCACCTTTTGAGCTTCCCCTGCAGCTAATCCAGCTGTTGTCAACAAATTTGACACTAAACCTGGGACAGTAATATCAATAGATATATTTTTAGTTCCAACCGATCGAAGAGCGTCAAGCGCCAGCAGTATTACTTCTACGTCAGCAAGTGCTGAATCTGCACCAACCAGTTCCGCACCCACCTGCACAAGTTCTCTCTCAGGATTTAAACTTTCGGGAGTAACACGCAATACTTCTCCTGAATAACAGAGCCTCAAAGGGCGGGCATAATGGCCAAGCCGCGTAGCTGCGATTCGAGCTATTTGAACCGTAACATCTGCCCTTAATCCCATCATTCTTCTTGAAGCAGGATCCATAAGACGGAAAGTATTGTCATTCATTGTCACTCCAGGTCCAGAAAATAGTGACTCTTCAAACTCTATAAGAGGGGGTTTAACCCTTTCATAGCCATGGGACTCGCAAGTAGATATCAATGTCTGCACTGCGGTTGCTTCGCGTGCCGCATCTGGTGGTAATACGTCTCGAACACCAGCAGGCAACAAGGCTCGCCGTTTCAATTCTATTTCTCCGTTGGATGAGGCCACAATAACTCCGTCTATTTACTAAAACTTTTTATTCGTCCTACCGTTTTTACTCTATACTCGCAATATTAAGCATAAATTTTTAACATTCTATTTTCTGATCCTTTCCTAACCTATTTATCGATACTATTTCACTATTATATATTGCTAAAATAATGGAGGCTAACGCGATGAGTAATTGCATTCACGACCACTCCCGGTGGGGTAAAGGTGACCAGATAGGTGCGGTCGGACATCTTCTAAACCATTCCACAACTTTGAAAGCGCTATCACAAGTGCAAAAGGGCCAGATAATAGATTTGAGCCACGTTATAGAAAACGGAGCACCTTTTATGGCTCCGAATCAAACACCGTATATAATATCATCCTCTGCTACAGCCAAAAACAGCATGAAAACAAGAGAAAAAATGGGCGCCACAAATAAAGTAGGAGCCAATCTTGAAAGAATCGAAATGACGACTCATGTAGGAACACACATTGATTCTTTAGGACATTTCTCCATAGGGGAACATTTATACGGTGGATATAACATTGAAGAAAGTGTTGGCGATTGGGGGCTTCTAAATTTAGGAATCGAAAATGTGCCACCTATTATAACTCGAGGAATCTGTTTAGATTTGTCAGCGCTCGATGGCGATACCCATCTCGAGGCCGGCCGATCAATAACCGCTGAAGATATACAGCGTACTTATGATAAAGCTAAAATTAACCCTGAAACAGGAGATATGGTTTGTTTATATACAGGCTGGGGCCGCTATTTCATGCACGATAATCCAAAATATCTTTCCGGAGAACCAGGATTAGATATAACCGCAGCTAAATGGCTAACATCACAGGATGTTGTTGCCATAGGTGCCGATAATATGGCGGTAGAAGTTTTGCCCGGAACTAACCATCCCGAAATTATGATGCCGGTCCATCAGCACTGTCTAGCTGAAGCTGGTGTTCATCTTGTAGAAAACTTGATGATGCAAGACCTTGTTGCCGTTGGTGCAACAGAATTTTGTATGGTTATGTTGCCAGTAAAATTAAAAGGGGCCACTGGCTGCCCTGTTCGACCAATCGCTATTATCTGAGGTAATAAATTAAAAATAGAATTTCCCTAAAAACCTCAGAGCTCAAAAGTTTAGGGAATTAACTCTGACAACCTGTGGCAATTTCTTCACCTTTTCAAGGAGACTTTCATCGAGAATACCTTCTACCTCGATTAGTGCTAGTGCCTCACCACCCGTATCTCGGCGACCCAGATGAAAAGTAGCAATATTTAAACCCGATTCTCCCAACAGCGTACCTAGACCGCCAATGAAACCAGGTTTATCATAATTACGAATATAGAGCATAGTTTTGCCAAATTCAGCTTCTATTTTAATTCCTTGCACTTCAATCAAACGAGGTTTGTAACCCGCGAATAACGTTCCCGCCATTACGCGCGTCCGGTTTTCTCCCTCTACCGTTAACCGAATAAGGGTCTGGTAGTCACAAGGTCTGTCATGGTGCACTGTAGAAATTGCTATTCCACGACTTTGTGCGATTTTTGGCGCGCTAACCATATTAACGGACTCTATGTTTGGTTTCAAAAGTCCGGCTAATGCCGCTGAAACGAGTGGGTTCGTATTCAAATCCACAGCTAATCCTTCAAATTCCACACATACTGATTTGATTGCATCATTCGCGACTTGGCCCGCAAAACTTCCTAATAACTCGGCAAGTCGCATATAAGGGCGAAGAATAGGCGCCTCTTCCGCCGTTACAGAGGGCATATTCACAGCATTTGTTATCGCACCGGTTAGTAAATAATCCGCCATCTGCTCTGCAATTTGAATAGAGACTTTTTCTTGAGCCTCCATCGTTGAAGCACCGAGATGAGGAGTCGCTATTAGACCGGGGGCTCCAAACAAAATGTTTTCATGAGCTGGTTCTGTAGAAAATACGTCTACGGCTGCTCCAGAAATACGTCCTGATTCCAGTGCTTCCCTTAAATCTGGTTCATCGATCAATCCACCTCTAGCACAGTTTATAATTCTCACATTTTCCTTCATTTTGTTGATTGATTTAGAATTAATAATATTACGCGTGCTTTCATTAAGGGGTGAATGCAGCGATATAAAGTCCGATTCCTCAAACAAGGTTGATAGGTCCACCTTGCGGACTCCTAATTCTAATGCCCGTTCGTCATTTAAAAAAGGATCAAATGCCATGACACGCATTTTTAATCCACGGGCTCTATCACTAACGATTGAACCTATATTGCCACATCCGATTATACCTAGATTTTTAGCAGCTAATTCCGTACCCATGAACCTAGACTTTTCCCATTTTCCCGCCTGCGTAGAACTATCCGCCATTGGGATTTGGCGAGCTAGCGCACAAATCATGGCTATCGCGTGTTCTGCCGTTGTAACGGCGTTACCAAATGGCGTATTCATAACAATCACACCCATCTTTGTGGCGTGATCTATATCTATATTGTCAACTCCAATTCCAGCTCGGCCGATAACTTTCAGATTTCTAGAGGCGTTTAATATTTCTTTTGTCACTTTAGTTGCCGAACGTATTACTAAACCTTCATAATCGGAAACTATTTCCGATAGCTCATCGGGACTTAAATTTATAATTTGATCTGCTTGAAGGCCTCGTTGAACAAAAACATTTTCCGCTAACGGACTAAGTTCATCGGATATTAATATCTTGGGCATTACGCCTTCCTACTCACATCGCAAATTTATTTCTGGCAAGCGGTTCGATTCCAGAAAATAAGTTTTAATTGTCATGTAGCCCCAGTCTAACCAAGGCAATAAGGCTTTAACATCAGAAGTTTCAATAGTGGAGCCACCCCAAATCCTTAGGCCTGATGGTGCGTCTCGATGACTATTGATATCAAATGCCGCTCCTTCTACCTGCAATATTTCGTTTAACCGTTTTGGTATGGCCGTCTGTATATTTTTTTCCAAAGCAGTAAACCAAGGATCCACTATTTTTATGCAAATAGATGTATTAGAACGGATCAATGGATCCTCCACCAGAAAGGCCGCCCAATTGCTATTTTTGATCCAATGCGTAATGGCGCCAAGATTGGCGTCAGCACGTGCACGCAACCCTTTTAGTCCCCCTATGGATTCGGCCCATTTTAAAGCGTCGATCACATCTTCAACACAAAGCATAGATGGTGTATTTATAGTTTCCCCTTTAAACAAACCTCCATTGAATTTACCGTTAGATGTAAGTCGGAATACTTTTGGGATTGGCCATAAAGGTGTGTGATTTTCCAATCTGTCGATGGCGCGAGGACCCAAAACAATCATGCCGTGACCTGCTTCACCTCCCAAAACTTTTTGCCAAGAAAATGTAGCTACATCCAACTTTTCCCATGCCAAATCTTGTGCAAAAACCGCACTCGTTGCGTCACATAGTGTTAAACCTTCTCGGTCTGGAGCTATCCAATCTCCCCCCGGCAAGCAAGCCCCTGACGTAGTACCATTCCATGTAAAGATCACGTCACGAGAAAAGTCGACATCCTCCAATCTGGGTATATCTCCATATTCAGCCTCCAAGACCCGTACGTCTTTTAACTTTAATTGGGTGCACACATCAGTGGCCCACCCCTTACCAAAACTTTCCCAAACTAATATATCAACCCCTATTTTCCCCAGCAACGACCACATAGCCATTTCAAATGCACCCGTATCGGATCCAGGTACAATTGCAATTCGCCATCCTTCTGGTAACCCTAACAAAGAAGCCGTTCGCGTAATTACGTCTTGAAGTTTTTGTTTACCAAGTTCTGAACGATGAGATCGACCAATAGCAGCATCTTTCAAGGCGCTTGCATCCCAGCCGGGCCGCTTTGCACTGGGCCCTGAAGAAAACATCGGGACTCCAGGTAACACAGAAGGCTTCATCTATTGTTTCCTTTTTCGAATTACAATTCTTTTTGTTAATTATAGCGTGTCTAAATGCTGAACCCGTTTTATTAAGACAAATTTTTCTTCGCTTAAGCGATAAACTGTTGCAGATCATCACTGTGAGGTGCTGATTTAAACATCCGCATATATAGCAAAGAGAACGCTTAAGAAGATTTACTAAATTGATCTTACAAGTAGAAGGATAGAGCCGCGACTTAACTCTATACTCATTAATCAGTCCATAGTTTTTTCTTCTATTATAACATACGCTAAAACTCGGCTTTAAATTATTCGAACGGTTTACCACTAACCAAAAAATATTTTTCCCCAGCCATCCAAAACTTACCCATCATTTCGATCAACTTGTCCTTGATTTCCAGACCCTTTTAAAAAGTTTGGCGTGATTTTGTGCATTCTCCAAAAGTTAGGGGTTTTTGGCATCGAGATTGCATAACTTACTCATAAATTCCGAACACCCGCCCTCACAGGAGAGAAAAATGGCTGACTTCGAAGTCCACCCATCTAAAAAGGCGAACATAGAACGAATGCGGCAGTCTCAATTTTCTTTCCAAAAAACACATTCCTTTGCCACACGGTTTTCTAGTATTGATAAATTTCCTGCCCCCGCAAATCAAAATTTAACCAAGCCTATTTTTACTTTAACGAACCAGTTGCCCAGAGAAATACAACTTGCCGTTAAAGAATGGGCGGAACATTTAAAGACTATTCCGTGGGAATTACGAAAGCGAGCAATTAGGCGATTTTCCGAAACTTTCGCGGACAATTTCTTACTTCATATACCTAATTTAACTCCCGAAGAGTACGATAGTCTTGCTAATATTGGCACAACCTGCGTACTAGAACTACTAGACGACGGCAGCCCTATTCGAGATGTGCATCAAGCTCGCTGCTATCTTGATAGTGTTCACCACCATCATCAAATTGCTGCACACGAATTGTTAAATACTAAAAACATACCGACAAAGGGTCTCCATTGAACACAACTGATTATGAAAGCTTCTTCATGCCTTTCTATCAGTCACAAACTGAGCCCTTCCCAGAGCTTAATACAAATGTAATATAAAATATAAAGATTACTCCGTTCCAGCTCAGCTAATTACCCTCATGCTGGCTAAATTTTACATCTCATTCAGTTCAAGAATTAGAAAATAACAAAATGCCTACTCTGAGAATTTCCAGTTAGCCCTCTGCAACTAATGGGCACACCCTGTCTTTTAAGCAATGTTGATCAAAACGATGGGGAAAATCAAGTTACTTTTCTGTACTACCCCAAGACCTAACATAATCCTCATTTTCCACACCGTGGGGCAGTTTTCCTACTTCCAACGGATCTCTCGTATCAATCATGATCGCATATTCGTCAATTTTTGAAGACGGTGCTTCAAACATATTGCGTTGTGCCTTCGGGTGTGGGCCATGCGTAAAACCACTAGGATGAAAAGTTAGCATTCCACTATCTATATTGTCCCTACTCAAAAAATTTCCACGATGATAAAAAAGAACCTCATCGTAGTCGTCGTTATTATGAAAAAAAGGAATTTTTAGCGTGTCTGAATCCTTTTCAAAAGGACGAGGGCAAAATGTGCAAATAACGAACCTGTCACTTTGGAACGTTGTATGAGCGGACGGGGGAAGATGGTATCTGTGACTACTTAATGGCCTAAAGTGTCCTATATTAATTGAAACAGCCATCAGATCGCCATGCCAGCCCACCACGTCTAAAGGATTATATGGATACGTCACGATAGAAATTTCGTTTCTTTTTTTTATTTTAATGTTCCAAAACTCCTCACTATCTTCAGCGGTTTGTTGCTTTAAAAAAATGTCATCTATTACGGGAGTGTCTAGCATAGCAGGATCAAACAACGCATGATTCCCTACTAATCCCTTATCTGGAAGTTTAAAGCTTGAATTACTCGCTTCCATCATCAGTATATCAGCTTCTCCTGTAAAACAACTACGCCACATTGTACCGCGAGGTAGCATAATGTAATCCCCAGAACGGATTTTTAGCCTACCAAAATCGCAAAATAATTCGCCATTCCCTTTGTGAATAAACAGTAACTGATCACCGTCCGCGTTTCGAAATAAATGATCCATACTCCCATAGGTCCGCCACATGCTAACTCTGCAATGAAGATTGAATAAAATCTCAGTAGCGTCACAGGGAGAATTATATCTTGTTTGGAGTTTATTTAGATCAAATGCCCTTGGACGTAACGGGCCATCCCAATTGATCCAATTAGTAGGGGGACGTTTATGATAAAATTGAGCTGCCGGACCAAAAAACCCTTCCTTGCTCATCTCACGTTCATACGTTCCGCTAGGTAAATCTGCATGAGCCTGCCGAGAAGCTTTACCTTCAATCTTCGAGATGCCAATAAACGTTTTCATGTTTCAAAACCCATCGAACTTTCGAGATATACGACCAGTTAGGAAAATAATCCTCGGAGGGCGTCCATATTAGTCACCTAAACGAGAAAGATCAGTGATACACGCTGACTGGAATGAAACCTAAAAATCGGAGTTAATTTTCCAATTTTACCACTCAAATAAAGCTTTTTACAATGTATGTTATACGCATTCATTCCTGGAAGCCTATGATTGCCTCCAGGAACTCAGAACGCAATCTGAAGTTAGCCTGGTGCGTTACAAGATTCAGTACCCATATCTGCCGGCACTGATACCTCCACAAGCTCAAAGGAGTCAGAAGTTGCGATTTCATTGTGTGGCGTACCTCCTGGGATATACATGGAGTCACCCTCACCAATGCGTATGATTTTTCCTCCTGCAAACTCCAAATCCACCCAGCCATTCAATATATAAACGAATTGGCCCTCACAAAGATGTATATGCCAACCAGTAGGTTCAGAAAGGGACTTCGAAGAAGACGTAATCTGGGCTCGAATACGGCCGTTACTCGCCTCTGTTACACCAAGCTCTCTATATTTCATCCAATCTCGACGTCCTGGAGCAAATTTAGGATCAGAGGCAAAAGAAACGGCGAATTCACTTCCCGCCGCCTCTGGTACTTTATTTTGTTTAGGGGCATCCATATTCATTTTAGTCTCCTAATGGCATCATTCGGTTCATTAAATCAGTAGTTTTTTTTCAAACCACGTTTTTTTATGACACTTATACTGGTTTTTAGTATGACAAGTTAGTGTATTTTAGACAAATTTTTTGTGATTATGGATCCTTGTATTTTGTAATTCAAAATTTAATCATATAAATTTCATCTGGCGATTAAATTGGACTCAACAGAAAATAATTACCTGGAGCAATTAATTTCCTTATACCACAGCGGTAAATTTGAGGAAGTGATACTGTATGCAAAGGATTTTTTATCACGGCACGAAAAGAACGGTACTGCCTGGAATCTGCTTGCACTGGCGCATCAGCAGTTAGGTAATGTAAATGAATCAAAAAGAATCTTGGAATGGTTGCTAAGCCAAAAACCAGATAATCCAATATGGTTGAACAACCTAGGCAACACTTTGCATTCTTTAGGCCACCTTCAAAATGCAACTTTATATTTCAAAAGAGCGATCCAAATTGAACCTCTTTTATTTGAAAGTATAAAAGGGCTTGGCCTAGTCTATCTGGATTCTGGTGATTTTCAGCAAGCCCTGAAATGTTTCACGCGACTTTTATTAATAGATAAATATAATCCCAAAGCGATTTTTAACCTAGCTAACACATACAGAAAATTAAGACGTTTCGAAGACGCCGCGCAATACTTTGCAATGACGAATTTCGGTCTTAGTAAATCTCACCAGTTAGAATGCCTTTACTATTTAAATCAAAAACCCGATTTCGTCGAAGCATACCACCAATTAGCTGACAAAAACACGATTAACCCGTTAGTTGGGTGTCTAGGAAAACATGCGTCAATACGATTCCAAGAACCGTTCGCAAATCTCTTCTGCTCAGACCCCCTGAATCATATTTATCATTCGTCTGTGATCCAAGAAAATGGTTCCAATAAAAATTGGATTGCCAAGATTTTTAATTCGGTTAGCGATAACAATTCCAATTTAAGAAATCAGCCTCTGCTAATCAATGGAAAACAATCTTCAGAAAATGTTTTCCATTCCACACTAACAGAAATTGGTGAGATAGAAAAAATTGTTCGCCAACACATCTTTTTATACAAAAAACAATTTGCTTTTAGCATTGAACCTTTTATTCAAAAATGGCCATCTGATTTTGAACTCAACGGTTGGACAGTAACAATTAAAAGCGGCGGTAGCCTCAAACCCCATATTCATAAAGAAGGATGGGTCAGCGGTTCTCTGTATTTAAACATACCTAAAAAGTCACATTCGAATTCTGGAAATATCGTCTTTTCTTTACATGGAGCGGGCTATCCTACCGGTGATCAGAGCTACCCCGAAACTATACTTGAGGTTAGTAGCGGGGATATCTGCATATTTCCATCATCACTCTTCCATTATACCGTTCCTTTTGAGGCTGAAGAAGATAGGATCACACTAGCGTTCGATCTAATTCCTGTGAGCCGTTGAATATGAGACACACCATGTTTTAGAATGCTTTCTTAAAGCTTCCCATGGCAATGTTTGTATTTTTTCCCAGAACTACAAGGACAGGGGGCATTCCTCGGAACTTTGCCCCAAGTATCAGGATTTTGTTGGTTGAACACCGAATTTGAATTGTTCACCATAGCCACTTGCTCAGATTGCGCTTCCGAACCTTCAGAGTGAAAGTCACCCGCCAGACTCCCAGGATCACGCCCATCTCTACGAGATTTTGCACTTGTCCCAACAAAGTTATTTGTTTCAAATTGGTCTTGGTCCTCTTCCATCTGAATTTCTAAATTAGATAGGGCACCTGTCACTGTTTGTCGAAGTGACTTAAGCATGTTTTCAAATAAATTGAAGGCTTCACGTTTGTATTCGTTTAAAGGATCACGCTGGGCGTAAGCCCGCAAGCTAATGCCCTGCCTTAGATGATCAAGTGCCAAAAGATGATCTTTCCACTGCTGATCAACAATTTGCAACAGCAAACTTTTTTCAGCTAATCTCATCAATTCTGGGCCAAAATTTGCCGCTTTTTCAGCCATCCGCCGATTCGATTCCTCGATTAGACGCTCCTGAATCTCTTGATCAGCTATTCCCTCTTCCTTTACCCAGTCTTCTACAGGAATTTGAAGACCAAGTATGTTGGTACTTTCTAATTTGAGGCCGACTACGTCCCATTGCTCAGAATAAGTCCCAGCGGGAATAGTTCGAGACACTAGATCATCAACTACTTCATGTCTCATTTCTTTTACAGTCGCACTGACCTCTTCTGAGCGCATGATATCCTTGCGCTGATCATAAATGACTTTGCGCTGATCGTTCATCACGTCGTCGTACTTTAAAAGCTGTTTCCGTATTTCAAAATTTCGCTCTTCCACTTTTTGTTGAGCTTTTTCCAGCGCCTTATTTATCCATGGATGAACAATCGCTTCTCCTTCTTCAAGACCAAGTTTTCGCAACATTCCGTCCATTCTCTCAGAGCCGAATATGCGCATGAGGTCATCTTCCAATGACAGGAAAAATTTTGAATGTCCTGGATCTCCTTGTCGGCCTGATCTACCACGCAATTGATTATCAATACGCCTACTTTCATGACGTTCAGTCCCAATTACGTATAATCCACCAGATAAAATAACATTTTCCTTTTTACTTTCAACCTCATCCCTGATTTGAGATTCTTTAAGAGCATTGAACCCATCAATTTCTAATTGCACCCGCATATCCGCATGGCCACCCAGTTGAATATCAGTACCACGGCCGGCCATATTAGTGGCTATAGTAACCGTCCCGGGCACACCCGCCTGAGCTATTATAGCGGCCTCTTGTTCATGAAATCGTGCATTCAAAACTTGGTGTTTAATTTTTCTTTGTTTCAAAAGTGTGGACAACACTTCTGATTTTTCAATTGATACCGTTCCAACTAGGCTGGGCTGATTCCTTTTTCGGCAATCTTCAATCAGATCGATTATAGCTGACCACTTTTCATTTTCCGTTCTGTAAACTTCATCGTCTTGATCTTCACGATTTACTGAAACATTAGATGGGACTTCAACAACATCGAGAGAATAAATTTCGGAAAACTCAGATGCCTCAGTCATGGCTGTCCCCGTCATTCCAGCCAGCTTCGGGAACAATCTAAAGTAATTTTGAAAAGTTATAGATGCTAATGTCTGATTTTCGCTCTGAATAGTAACGTGTTCTCTAGCTTCCAGTGCCTGATGCAAGCCCTCCGAATACCGACGACCTTCCATAGCTCGACCTGTGAATTCATCAATAATCACCACCATGTCATTTTTGACGATATAATCCACATCTCTTGCGAAAAGTTTATGTGCTCTTAGAGCTTGGTTTACATGATGAACCACCGAAACATTTTGAGTATCGTACATAGCTCCTTCGGTCACCAAACCCCGTTCTACTAGCAATCTCTCAATCCGCTCCGTACCAGCCTCAGTAAGCATCACGGTGCGTTGCTTCTCATCCTTCTCAAAATCGGCTGAGTCCAATAATGGTATTAAACTATCAATTTCACGATACAATTCAGAACTATCTTCCGCTGGTCCCGATATAATTAATGGTGTTCGGGCCTCATCAACCAAGATTGAATCAACTTCATCGACAATAGCAAAGTTAAAATCTCTTTGGCACATATCTTCCAAACGAAACTTCATATTATCGCGAAGATAGTCAAAACCAAATTCATTGTTAGTTCCATAGGTTACATCTGCCGCGTATGCGGCCTGACGTTCCTCATCAGAAAGGTCTTGCACTATCACACCAACCGAAAGACCAAGGAATTCGTAAATTTTTCCCATCCAATCCGAATCACGCCGCGCTAGATAATCATTTACAGTGACAACGTGGACTCCTCGACCGCTCAACGCGTTCAGATACACGGCAAGAGTAGCAACAAGAGTTTTACCTTCCCCTGTCTTCATTTCCGCAATTTTTCCTTGATGCAAAACGATTCCACCCAGCAGTTGAACATCAAAATGACGTTGGTGAAGTGTTCGTTTAGCTGCCTCACGAACCGTCGCGAAAGCCTCTACCATGAGATTATCTAATAATTCACCATCCTCAAGGCGATGCTTAAACCAGTTCGTTCTATCTTTTAACTGCTGGTCATTAAGGCTCTCAAGCTCTGGCTCAAGAACATTTATCGCTTCGACATGCGACTGTAGGCGTTTAAGAACTCGGTCATTTTCGGAACCGAACAATGCTTTGGCAAACGTGCCGAACATGGGGGCTCCTAACTCGTTGAAGATTTACCTTATACCAAGCCGTAATTGGTCTAAGCATTAAAATAATGGCACAAGAGACACATAGGAGGTACTCGGCCAAGTGTCAATGCAACCTATTCCAGCTAGGCCAATAGTTTCTGAAAATAATAAATTTTTTTCTTCCTTCTTTATTTTAAATATTTTCAAAGAATATGATTCGCTGCATTGTAGTTGATATTTGTATAACCTAACAAAATTAAACATCTAAAATTAACCTTATGAATACAAACTGTTTTTTCCTTTCCCGCAATTTAGGCCAGATATCGCTGAGCTCACAATACAGGTTTATGAATACCGAATATTTTAACACGCTTGTCGGTTTTAGATCTATCTGATACCGCTTTCTATTTTGTGACTAGTTAAACAATAAAAAGGTATCAAAAATGTTCCAGAAACTTCCCTGGGTTTCATTTCTTCTCTTCGCCTCAAGTATTATTTATTTTTCAGCCACAGCAAAAATCTGGGCACAAAATTCAGTTCTTAACAACGGTCAAAAACTAAACGCAGCAACAACTATTGTAGCAAAGGTGGGAAAGGAGACTATATTCCTCTCGGAAATTCAGCAAATGGCCCATCGTTTACCAGACCAAATAAAAAAAATGCCTATGCAACAAGTATACCCTTCCCTACTAGCCAGAGCTATAGATTCAAAACTAATTAGTATAGCTGCTAGAAAAGCTGGGTTTGCAAATCATCCCGAAACCAAGAAAAGATTAATGAGTTTAGAAAATCAAATCATTTCGGAAATATTTTTAACAGAATCCATTGGAGGCCAAGTCACTGAAGAATCATTAAGATCTATTTATGAAAGAACTAAAACTCAAATGGGTGGTAGAGAAGAGGTGCGTGCTCGCCACATTCTGCTTGATACAAAAGAACAAGCCATTGAAATGATTAAAAAATTACAAGATGGGGATGATTTTTCTAAACTCGCAATGGAATATTCTTCTGGGCCCTCTGCCCCATCTGGCGGAGATCTCGGGTGGTTTGATAAGAAACAAATGGTTCCGGAATTTGCTGAAGCAGCCTTTAGCATGGCGATCGGCGATATAACTACCGGCCCGGTTAAAACTCAATTCGGATGGCATGTCATTAAGGTAGAAGACCGAAAAATTTCAGAGCCACCAACCTTTGAAGAAGCTCGAGAAAAACTTGCCGAACAAATGGCCCAAGGACTCCTGAAAGATCTCATCACAAAACTCCACAATAGTGTCAAAATAGAACGCTTTAATTTCGATGGCTCAAGCTTAAGGCCATCTAAAACGAAATGAAAAACTTTCTAAAAACTTATAACTGGTTTACACAATGGAATTAAAACAATCCCCGCTTGCTCCAAGTCATTTTCCGGTAATGCCAAGAATTAATGGCCTTGATTTGTTCTTTGCAGAAACAGGCTTAAAATATTTAGGACGTCCTGATCTTCTATTGGCTAATTTTTCACCCGGAACGGCAGTGGCAGGCATACTTACAAAATCTACAACTCCCGGAGTTCCCGTACAATGGTGCAAAAATCACCTTGGTAAGGGAGTAGCCAGAGGATTAATAGTCAATGCTGGAAATGCTAATGTATTCACGGGAGAACAAGGCCGCGTAGCTGTTGAAAAAATTGCCCATGCGGCAGCCTCTACTCTTGACTGTTTACCCAGTGAAGTGATGCTTGCCTCAACAGGCGTAATCGGAGAATTTCTCGAATATGAAAAAATAACTGCCGCAATTTCAAATTTACAGCAAAACTTCAAAAAAGCAGATTGGGAAACGGCGGCAAGAGCTATCAGCACAACTGACACATTCCCCAAAGGAGCGATACGCACAAGTAAAATCGGGGACGTGCCGGTCACAATTACCGGAATTGCTAAGGGTTCTGGAATGATTGCACCGGATATGGCTACGATGTTAGCATTTGTTTTCACCGATGCATGCTTGGATTCTTCGATTTTACTCCCGTTGCTTAAGCGGCATGCAGGTACGACCTTTAATTGTATCACCGTGGATAGTGATACCTCTACTAGTGATACTTTGATGATATTCGCGACAAACCAAGTAAATAACCAACCGCACCCATCTAATCATAAAGACCCACTCTTGCGCGATTTTGACAAAGCGTTGCACGACGTGCTTTTAGACTTGGCCATACAGATAATTAAGGATGGCGAAGGTGCCCAAAAATTAATCCAAATTGATATTAAAGGTGCCACCTCTAAAAGCTCTGCCCGTCGTATAGGTTTAGCAATTGCTAACTCACCATTGGTAAAAACAGCTATCGCCGGTGAAGATGCCAATTGGGGGCGGGTGGTTATGGCGGTAGGTAAATCTGGTGAACGAGCAAACCGTGATCGAATGGCCATTTCGTTTGGGAACATACCGATTGCCAATAATGGAAAAATGGTTAGTGAATACGATGAAACTCCTGTCTCAGCCCATATGCGAGGGAAGGAAATCCACATTGAGGTCGATGTCGGCGTGGGGAAAGGCAAGGCATCCGTCTGGACTTGCGACTTCTCACATGGTTACATCGATATAAACGCTGATTATCGCAGCTAATTGGTTGATGTCTAATTCGTTTTCTTGGTAGAAATTAATTTGTCCAATTTTAAATCTTATAATTTATACTTTTTTGGCAAGTGAAATCTCCAAAACCCTTTTAAGGTAATGGAGGGACGCTAATGAAAAAAGAAAACCGACCGAATACTTTGCTAGTGGTCGCGGCGGCTTTAATTGATTTAGACGGCAGATTACTTATAACAAAACGGCCAAAAGGGAAGCACCTTGAGAATCTCTGGGAATTTCCCGGAGGAAAAGTAAAACTAGGGGAAACTCCTGAATTCGCACTAATTCGTGAGTTAAGAGAAGAGTTAAATATTAATACAGAAGAAACGTGTTTGGCACCTTTTACATTTGCGAGTCATTCATATGAAGATTTTCATCTTCTGATGCCACTATATATTTGTCGCCGCTGGTCAGGCACGGCCATCCCCGCGGAGAATCAACAAATGAAATGGGTCAGACCAATGAATTTAGCTGATTATGATATGCCACCGGCTGACCAGCCGTTGATCGGAATGCTTCGAGATTTTCTTTAGTCCAACTTAAAGCAAAAGATAGAAATTTTGCTAACCCTATCGCCCATTCTATTGATCCATAATTGCAACCGCTCTAATAAAGCCAGCAGAAGCACCTTTTATCTTCCATGGAAAACAGGAAATTGTGTAGCCCGAGGATGGCAAAAGTTCCAGGTTTGCTAGTTTTTCCATATGGCAATAACCGATTTCGATACTTGCCCGATGTCCCTCCCATATAATTTTTGCATCACCGCTTTTGGCAAATTTTTTCGCAGTATGGATGAATGGAGCATCCCAACTCCAAGCATCAGTTCCTGTAACCCGTATGCCCTTTTCTAACAAATAGAGAGTTGCTTCTTTCCCCATTCCGCAACCTCTACTTAAATAATCTTTTTCACCATACCGCTCTCCAGCCGAGGTGTTGATTAGAACGATATCAAATGGCCGAAGTTCGTATCCAATACGTTTCAATTCCTTTTCAACATCTGCCGCTTGCACCACGTAACCGTCTTCGAAATGTCGAAAATCAAGTTTTACTCCAGGACTAAAACACCATTCTAATGGCACCTCGTCAATCGTAATCGCGCGGTCGCCTTTGTTCATCGTAGAATGAAAATGATATGGAGCGTCCAGATGAGTCCCATTGTGCGTAGAAACAGTCAACGTTTCGACTGCCCAACCTTCTCCATTGGGAAGCTGTTCTGGCTTTAAACCAGGGAAGTAAGATGCCATTTTATCGACTGTAGAGGCGTGATCATGATAATCGATCTTAGGTAGCATTTGAGGTGGATCCGACGCTATACCCGTTTCCAGGGCCACAGAAAGGTCAATAATACGCTTTTTTTTCATTTCACATCCGCTCAACGGTTATAAAAATCCATTAGTGTAAATAGTACGATTCGACTAACAGTCATTCCCATTGTCTTATCCAAAAAAAGGAACTTTTAAAATGGCGTCCCAGACTGTCCAACTCGATATAAAGGATGGTGTAGCAACTGTAACACTTAATCAACCCGAAGTTCGAAATGCGCTTACACTTGAATTACGAGCAGCCTTTCGGGAGGTTATTGGCTCCCTAGAGTTCAATGCAGCCGTACGGTGCGTCGTTATCACCGGTGCCGGTGACCATTTTATGGCCGGGGGGATATTAGAGCCATGCTCAAAAGACTAAGCATGGATGAAAAAGAACGTCGGAAAACGATATTGGAGGGAATTCATCTACTCCATTTACCCCTTTTCGCAATTAGACGCATGAACAAACCGGTGATAGCCAGCATACGAGGTGCCGCGGCCGGTTTTGGCCTAGGTTTAGTTGCTGCCTGCGATCTTGCAATTGCAGCTGACGATGCGTTTTTTACCTTGGCCTACTGCCATATAGGAGCTAGCCCTGACGGCGGATCCTCATATTTTATTGGGAGAACATTAGGAATGAAACACCAAATGGAGTTGGCTTTTTTAGGAGACCGCTTCGACGCTAGAAGGGCTAAAGAACTTGGTTTGATAAATTGGTGTGTCCCCAAGTCTGATCTGGATTTTGAAACAAAAAACTTAGCTGCCCGATTGGCCCAAGGACCCACCATCGCTTATTCCAATGCTAAAAAACTCTTCAATCAAGTTCATCATCTTTCTATGGAATCGCACTTACAGATGGAAGCTGAAAAAATGGCGGACAGTATGTTAACGGAAGATCATGCAGAGGGTATAACGGCGTTTATGAATAAACGTGCGCCAGCATTCAAAGGAAAGTAACTACTTATCCCTTTTCCCAACAATATGTTGAATAACAGCTGGTCTCGGCTCAGTTACAACTATGTCTTCAAACGCTACAACTCTCAATGCCGGCCGGATCATTTCTATCAACTCTTCTTTTTTTAATAAAAAATTCGGATTAGATGGTTTTCCAAAACGCTCATTACCTTGTGCAAACGTTTCGTAGATCAATACCCCCCCTGGAGCTATAGCATCAACCAAATGTCCAAATATTGGGCGATATAAATAATTTGTGACAATTATCCCATCAAAACACCTACCCTTAAAAGGCCATCCAGGACCTTGTTCAAGATCCCAAGCGATAACTTCTACATGTTGATTTAAAGTCAAATCAGCCACCGCGGCGATAGATTTATCTAGCAAAACGATTTCACAACCTCTGTTAAGGAAGAATCTACCATTACGACCTGTGCCACAGGCTAAATCTAAAACAACCCCGCCATGAGGCATCAAATCGGCGAAGCGTTTAACCCAATCAGATGGTGGATTTTGATTTGAATCAAAAGTGTTTGTTAACATTGGCGTTAAAACTCGGTTGATGATGATTATATATATATCAGTGTTAAAAATTCTTTTCGAGAGACTGTTTTTATACTCGCATATAAAAGCAGCACTATTTTAAAAACCGCCCAAAATAGGCGCGATTTAGGAATTAACGTTTATCAAGTTTTAATACAAGTTTTGCATATTTTAGCTAGGGATTGGACGTTTAGGGAAATCCGCACTATATATGTGTACAGTAATCAGGGGTTATCATATGATTCTTTACCAACTTCAGTGCAAAAATAACCATGCATTTGACGCATGGTTCAGGGATAGTAATGCTTATGAAAAACAATATAAAGCAGGCTTACTAAGTTGCCCAACATGCGGTTCAAGCAAAGTTTCCAAAGCTCTAATGGCGCCTCGCATAGGTAAGTCAGCTCCTAAAGACAATCTGTCCACCACCTCAACTTCTAACAATGATGCTGAGGTTCAAGTGTCGAGTAAAGCGGCAGAGCTTCGTAAAAAACTAGTTGAATTGAGAACTCAAATAGAAAAAAATTGTGATTATGTAGGACCACGGTTTGCCGAGGAGGCTCGCAAGATACATTACGGCGAAACAGACCCGCACAGTATTTATGGTGAAACAAGTTCCGAAGATGCAAAGGCGTTATCCGACGAAGGCATAGAATTCAATTCTGTACCTTGGCTTCCTAAAGAAAACGCGTGAAATTGGGAGATGGCGTTCTCATTAATTATAACCGCCCATAAGCACCAAAATTTATCGACAGATTTTTAGTTAGCGAAAACTGATCGCGTAACACATCGTAACTAATGCCTTGAAAAACGACTGGTGTTATACCCGATCGATTAAAAAGTGATACAACCTCCTCCGGGGTCAAAAATTTATTCCAATCGTGGGTCCCCCTGGGCAATAGGCCAATCACATATTCTCCCATAATTTTAACGGCAAGCAATGATTGAAAAGAACGATTTATTGTAGTTAATAAAAATGCTCCGCCAGGAGTTAGTAATTTACTGGCCTCTAAAATGAATTTTTCAGGATTAGCGACATGTTCTATTACCTCTGAAGCTAACACCACATCAAATTTTTCTTTTGAGCCGCTTAAGTCCTCTACGCCACCTACCACATAATTGATATCCATACTGGATTGGTGCGCGTGCAACTTTGCTGCATTAACGGATTCAATCGATGCATCCAAACCGGTCACGTTTGCCCCTAACCTCGTTAGCGGCTCCGACAAAAGCCCGCCACCGCATCCAATATCGAGGATTTGTAGTTTCGCAAACGGCTTGTTTGAGGTTGCGTCTGAGCTTAAATGGTCTTTCAACATATTGCGAATGAATTCCATCCGGACATGTGTCATTCGGTGCAAAGGAGCGAACGCACCTTGGCTATCCCACCAGAAGTCAGCCATTCTAGAAAATTGTTCAATTTCCGATCCATCGATAGTGCTTGTATTTTTTCTAACCATATATGGAATCCATTAATTTATTTGATTTATACCTAACAAATAATAATCTTGCTGACATCGGCCACACAAAGTATGTATAGCTCTTATGCGAACGGGCAAGAAATAAAGGTAATTTCAATTAAATTTGTTAAGCACTAGTCGTTGTATTCTCTAACAAGAGAGCAAAAATGGCGCGTATCGTCCAAAAATATGGCGGGACTTCCGTAGCGGATATAGATTGCATCCGAAACGTAGCGCGTCGGGTACAAAAAGAGGTGGAGGATGGGAACCAAATTGCGGTCGTCGTATCGGCAATGGCGGGGGTAACAAATCAACTCTCCAATTGGTGTCGCGAGCTCAATGGCCAAAATCATTCAAGTGAAATCGACGTCATTCTTGCAACTGGAGAGCAGGCTACTAGTGGTTTATTAGCATTAGCATTAATGGATCTGGGAGTAGAGGCAAGATCATGGCTTGGTTGGCAAATACCGATATATACCGATACAACATATACAAAAGCACGAATTGATAACATTAATTGTAGCAAGCTTATGCATGCCATGGAAAAAGGCCAAGTTGCTGTTGTATCTGGATTTCAAGGCTTAAGCACGACAAACCGGATAACCACGTTGGGGCGTGGCGGATCTGATACTTCCGCAGTTGCACTCGCCGCAGCCGTCAATGCCCAACGATGCGATATTTATACAGATGTAGAGGGCGTTTATACTACTGATCCTCGGATCGTACCACGGGCACAGAAAATTGATCTTATTACCTACGAAGAAATGTTGGAGATGGCATCCCAAGGTGCAAAAATATTACAAACACGTGCCGTAGCATTGGCTATGCGTTACAAAGTTAACCTTCAGGTATTATCTAGTTTTAGCGATACGCCTGGAACTTTGGTAATTGGTGAGGATCAAATTTTGGAACAACAAACGATTAGTGGGATCGCATATAGTCCGGACGAAGCAAAAATAACGTTGCGTGGAGTTAAAGACCGTCCAGGCGTCGCTGCTAGCATTTTTGGTTCACTTGCAGACTCAGCCATTAACGTAGATATGATCGTACAAAATGTTTCAGAAGATGGCGAAACCACTGACTTAACATTCACAGTTGACCGAGGCGATTTAGAACGAGCCACCCGAGTTTTAGAGAATTTAAAAAAGGAAATCCATTTTTCCAACATTTCCGCAGATGCCTCCGTCGCAAAAATATCAGTTGTTGGAGTAGGAATGAGGAGTCAACCCGGAGTGGCAAAAACCATGTTTCAAGCTTTAGCAGAACGTGGCATAAATATCCAGGTAATTTCGACATCAGAAATTAAAGTGAGCGTTTTAATTTCGGCAGAATACACAGAATTGGCTATAAGAGCGTTGCATACTGCATACGGCTTAGATAGCCAGCATGTTTGACTAGCCTGTTTGGTGATAGAAGTGCTTTGTACACTGACGAGACGAATTGTGATTACGAGGCAAAATGAAAAATTTAAGTGACACTGTTTTATCGCTTATATTATCCTCTACTTTCATCAGTAACATATAAACGGACTCAATCATCAAAATCGATTCATCATGAAAAACAACCAAATCTTTTAATTGCTTATCGAACTATTTTATAAAAAAATAAAATAAAGTAATATAAAATTCGGTTATTTGTTTCTGAAAATGTTTGATTTCGCTTTTTGACTGAACGAAACTTTTAAACCGCCGTGTTGAAAAATGAGACTTAAATCAAAAAATACAAGATCTTCTGGTAATAAACAAAAACTTAAGCTTACAGATATTGAAACGGTCTTGACGGTGAACAAAGCCAAAAAGTCATCCCCATTAAACTCCAGACCAAAAAATGTCACGACTGAAAATAAAATAACTCCGCAAATAGGCTTCCCGACTCATTCTGAACTAGGCACGTTACTGAAGAACAATCGCGAAAAGATGGGTATTGAATTAAGCCATATTTCACAAAATCTCCGTATTCGTCGAGAATACCTCGAAGCAATAGAGGAAGGTGAATTCCATTCGTTGCCAGGCCAAACCTACACTATTGGTTTTGTTCGATCTTATGCCAAGCACCTTGGACTGGACGTTGAGCGATCTGTGGCGTTGTTTAAAACAGAAACGGAAGGGATAAATGCTCAAAGACCCTTGGTCTTTCCCTCTCCGGCTCCCGAAGGGAAAGTTCCCGGCGGGGCAATGATACTTATAGCAACTGTTCTTGGTATAGGTTCTTATTTTGGCTGGTATTATTTAAATATGCCAGAAAACGTAACAAATTCCCACATACAACCCATCTCTGAAATTTCCAGTTCAGCGAATAATCGAAATAGCAATGCCACTACAAAACCTGAACGTGAGAAGTCGATTCAAAATATACCACCTATTTTAACAAAAACGAAGGCAATACAAAAACAGGAAAACATAGAAAAATATCAAACAGTGAGATTACACGATAACCACCCATTGGAGATAGTTGCTAAGCAAGTCATGGAGAAGAAAGTTTCATCCAAGATTAAAGAGAAAAAGTCTGTGATTGTTCCCGTAAAGGAAAAGCAAATACCACCACACCTGATACCTAAAAAAGTCAACTCAGCAATCAATACTGATATTGCTTCCCTACGGGAAACAAAACCACCAGTTATCCCTGATGCTCCAACATTAATTCGAGAAGAAACAAAACAACCTGATAATAATCAAAAAGTCATACAGACTTTAAACGCTCCCAAAGGACTAACCACAAACTCAGTAAACGTGTCTAGGGTGATCATTCAGGCGACCCAAGATAGCTGGCTGCAAATCCAAGCCCCGGATTCCTCATCTGTCATGACTAGAGTGATGCGCGCCGGCGAAGTATATAATGTACCCAATCGTAGTGGTTTACGGCTGTCAACCGGTAATGCGGGAGCGATTAAAATAACGGTCGATGGGTATGAAATAGAAAAATTGGGAAAAATAGGGCATATAGTTCGAAATATCGATCTCGACCCTATTCAGTTAAAACGATTGAAAAACTAATTTAATTAGGTAATCAATGATTAAAATTAAGTGTTATAAAAATCAAAACGACCTTTAATTATTAACCGATGCAATGTTGTTGGATCTCTAAACCAGAAAATGACCTTACGCCCGTATAAAGATATTAAAAGACGATTTTCACGCAGGATTATGGTTGGCTCGATTCCAATAGGTGATGGCGCTCCAATCTCCGTACAAACCATGACCAATACACTGACATCTGATACAAAATCGACGATCCATCAAATCAACCAATGCGCAGCAGCTGGAGCGGATATCGTTAGAGTTTCCTGTCCCGATCAGGAATCAACTAATGCCTTAAAAGAGATTGTAAAGGCTTCCCCAGTACCAATTGTAGCAGACATCCATTTTCATTATCGCCGAGCCATTGAGGCCGCAACCGCCGGTGCCGCATGCTTGAGAATTAACCCTGGTAATATTGGACAAATAAGTAAAGTAAGGGAAGTCGTTCAAGCAGCCCATGACAATGGATGTTCAATGCGAATTGGGGTGAATGCCGGAAGTCTTGAAAGACATTTATTAGAAAAATATGGAGAGCCCTGTCCAGAGGCAATGGTTGAAAGCGCATTAGAACATGCAAGAATACTTGAAAATTGTGATTTCTTTGATTTTAAAATCAGCGTGAAAGCGTCTGACGTATTTTTAGCTGCCGCTGCATATCAACAGCTCGCGCAAGCTACTGATTACCCCCTTCACCTCGGCATTACGGAGGCCGGTGGGTTTCGCGTCGGAACAGTTAAATCATCGATTGGAATGGGGATGTTGTTATGGAGCGGCATAGGAGATACGATACGGGTTTCTCTTTCTTCGGATCCCGTCGAAGAAGTCAAAGTAGCCTATGATATATTAAAATCACTCAACCTTCGTCATAGAGGAGTTAATATAATTTCATGTCCTTCTTGCGCTCGTCAGCAATTCCAAGTAATTGAAACAGTTGCACAATTGGAAGAGCGTTTAGCTCATATTACAACGCCAATTACCGTTTCAGTTATTGGTTGTGTTGTCAATGGCCCTGGCGAAGCCCGAGAAACGGATATTGGGCTCACAGGTGGCGGAAAAGGAACACACCAGATATATATTGCTGGCATTCCTAATCATCGTTTGAAAGATCCCAATATTGTAGACCATTTAGCTAATCTAGTTGAACAAAAAGCGCAACAAATAGAGTTAGAAAAACAAAATAATCTTCAAAACGGAGCCGATAGCGGCGATGAAGGGACAGTAACTAAAAGTGATCTCTCTTCATTTCAGTGATTTAACGTCGCATTTGAGTAAACTTAACTTGGTTGGACTCAATCATAAAAGTTGTCCACGCTCTCTTCTAGAAGCTTTCTTAATCCCTGATGAAGACATCCCTTATTTTCTTGAAAAAATTTGTGAATGGGGCCTATCCGAAGCTGCAATTCTATCTACCTGCGACCGCTTAGAAATTATAAGCTTTCACGAACAACCTCCTGAAGTTGTAGAAATTTTTCTGAGGGTCCTCGCTGAATACAACCAAAGAAAAGTTGATACTATTCAGACCGCATTGTACCAGCATTCTGGCGAAAACGCGTTGAAACATCTTTTTAAAGTGTGTTCGTCCTTAGATAGTCAAATCATTGGTGAACCCCAAATTTTAGGTCAAGTGCGTTCAAGTTATAGGTTTGCAGCCAATGCTGGTATGCTTGGAAATGATCTGGATAAAGTTTTCGGAGCAGCTTTTAGTGCTGCAAAACGTATTCGAGCGCAAACTTCGATAGGTGAAGGCCCAATATCACTAATATCTTCCAGTTTGCGAATAGCCCGTGAAATCCATGGTGAACTATCCAGATGTAATATTGTCGTATTTGGTGCCGAAGAACTTGCAATACTTATGGCTACACAGTTCAAAAATGCTGGTGTATCGAATTTGACCATTTTAGAAGACCACACCAAAAGGGCTGAACTTGCCAATCGCGACCTTCCTGCTATGGTTTACGGTCTGGATAAAAGCCATAAAATTGTAGAAGAGACAGATATCATAATCAGCTCTCACTTCAGTAGTGATAAGAAGTCAATCACCAAAAATATGATCCAAAACGCAATCCAAAAAAGACACAAAAAGCCAATTTTCATCATTGACCTTGGCGTCCCCAGCGCCGTGGAGACGGAAGTTTCCCTAATAAACGAAGTGTTTTTATATAATTTAGATGATTTAGAACAAGTCGCTTCGACTAACAAATCAGGGCGGTTTATGGCTGCTCTGGAAGGAGAAAAAATCTTAAATCAAGAAATATCCAAATTCATCACCAACACTAAGCAAAGGAATGCGGACCCCTTGATAAAAGATCTACGAATTGCCGTGGAAAGTGCTCGAAAACGCGTATTAAAAGAAAGACCAAATGCTAACAATGACGAAGCCACCGTACTATTAAGTAAGCGACTACTTCATCAGCCAAGCGAAATGATTCGAAAAATGGCCACAGAGGGAAAGTTAGACTGGCAAACTGAAATGTTAATCAGATCAATTTTGCTAGGGGGCCAGAACGGCAATGGAGAACGGCAATGAGTCTTGAAGCAAATCTAGAAAGGGTGTTAGCCAGGCATCAAGAATTGCAGTCGATACTTTCATCTTCCCGAACTACAGATGCAGAAACAATACAACAAATTTCAAAAGAATTAGCCGAATTAACTCCAATCGCACAGAAAATCCTCGAATTACGTAGCTTACAGAACGAGCTACGGGACGCCAAAGAGTTAAATAAAGAGGCTATTGCTGATCCAGAATTTTCAATAATTGTCCAAGAGGAAATCAGGGCCCTTAACACACGGTTGCCATCTTTAGTGCAAGAACTCGAGCGTTTGCTTCTTCCTAAGGACGAAGCAGATGAAAAAAATGCAATTCTTGAAATCCGTGCGGGAACCGGAGGCGATGAAGCAGCTCTTTTTGCCGCTAATTTATTTACTATGTACCAAAAATATGCATCGTTGCACGGCTGGCGATTCGAAGTAATGAGTATGTCTGATACCTCTATCGGCGGATACAAAGAAGCAATAGCCTCTGTCAAAGGAAGGTCCGTATTCTCCAGACTAAAATTTGAGTCCGGAGTGCATAGAGTACAACGTATACCATCCACAGAATCAGGAGGCAGAATCCATACTTCGGCAGCAACTGTGGCTGTTTTACCGGAAGCTGAGGAATTAGACATAACTATTGACGAAAAAGATCTAAGAGTAGATATATTTCGATCGAGCGGTCCCGGCGGTCAATCTGTTAACACAACAGACAGCGCCGTTCGTATTACCCATATCCCCACTGGCATCGTTGTTTCGCAACAGGATGAAAAATCCCAACATAAGAATAAAGCAAAAGGCCTGCGCATATTAAGAACAAGGATTTATGATTTAGAACGTAACAGGCTTCACGAAGAGCGAGCAGCGAACCGAAGGGGACAAATCGGTTCCGGAGATAGATCAGAAAGAATTAGAACCTACAACTTTCCGCAAGGGCGCGTTACAGATCACCGAATCAATTTAACACTATATAAAATCGATAAATTCATGCTTGGTGAAGCCATGGACGAAATTATTGATGCACTTACTACCGAAGAAGAAGCTGCCCGCCTAGCAGAAACCAACAGGTAATATAAGTATTTTTAAGTCGCTTATGATAATTTGAGAATGACCACTTATTCCGCACGAACAATATTGTCCAAAGCTGGCAAACGATTGAAAAGGTTTGGTATTGACCAACCTCTACTCGATGCAAGACTATTGCTCGCCTTCGCATTAGAATTGGAAGATGCCCATTTTTCTGGACAAGATAACTTACTAATCAGTCCCCCAAATTTGGCGACTTTTAAAATGCTTGTTTTGCGCAGATGCAATCATGAACCGGTTTCCAGGATCATTGGTCGGCGTTATTTTTGGAACTTAGATGTAAAATTAACCAGTGTGGCACTTGATCCAAGATCAGATAGTGAAACCCTCATAGAAAGTCTACTTAGCGAGTTTCCCAATAAACAAAACAAACTTAAAATTCTCGACCTTGGAACAGGTACTGGCTGTTTACTGCTTTCAGCATTATCAGAATACCCAAACGCTTCCGGAATAGGTATCGACAGCTCAGCTAATTGCGTGAAACTGGCAAAAGAAAATGCTGTTCGCAATCAACTGAAAGATCGAGCTCAATTTCAAGTTGGTGATTGGACCAAAAATCTTAGTGAACGATTTGATGTGATCTTGTGTAATCCTCCTTATATCTCAACTGCCCAAATCTCACAACTGGAACCAGAAGTAGCTATCCACGATCCTATGATCGCTCTTAATGGTGGCCAAGATGGTCTCGATTGTTATAGAGCTTTGTCAATAGGCCTATCAGATGTGTTAAATCAAACAGGTAAAATATTTTTAGAGTTAGGAACAGAACAAACAAAAAACGTCCAAAATATAATGGAAACAGCAGGATTAACTAGTTTGAAAACAGCTATAGATATTGGTGGACGAGAACGTTGTTTGGTATTAACCAATTAGACTAATTAAAACTAATGTTACTTTGCACTTGGATTGAGAGACAAACCCTATTATGATTCATAATGCACTAGGCAGAAAGATAGGTTTCTAGATGCCTAGGCAATTTCGCGCCATGGTCATGGAAGTTGGCTGATTATTAGGCAAGTTTTTGCGAATTAGGAGAGAGCAGAGTGATGTTTGCTCTGGGTTATTAGTAATGTGAATGGTTAGAAATGAGACAAGGTCCACACTCTAAACGTGGGCGGGGTCGAGGTGGCAATCGTCGTTCCGGAACCCCGAACCGCAATCACACTTTCGATAGCAATGGTCCGGACGTAAGGATCCGCGGAAACGCGCATCAAGTTCATGAAAAATACCTTAATCTTGCTCGTGATGCTTCTACAAGCGGAGATCGCGTCCTTGCAGAAAGCTATTTTCAACATGCGGAGCATTATTACCGGATTCTAAGTGCGTTCACGGACGATTCAAATTCCGATAACAATCGCAGTCGAAATAACGGTGCTAATCCAGAGGTTAATGGAAATGATAGTATCTCCTCTAATGGTAGCGGGACTTCATCAGTGTCCGAACGTAACCAGACGAACGAGCCACCTGATTTACAGGCTGATCCAAAACAGCCACGCGAAAGTAACGGCCACGAATCAAGTCAAACTACCCAACTTAACTTCGATCCTACTATAGTCGAAAAACAAGAAGCTAATAACTCAATTCCCCCGGAAGAAAAAGCTCCAAAGCCTAAATTGTCTTTACGGCCATTGAATAAAGAGGAGGACTCCCTAAAACCGGAAGAAACAACGCCGGAACACCCTGTCGCCCCGGGGGTGACTGTGACGGTAGTGGGGTCATCTGAACCAGAGAATCAAGAAGTTCCAATCCCTATTTCTCGTCCACGCAGGCGCAAAACAAATTCGTCAACTTCAAAAACCTCTGTCGTTAAAGAAAATAGTGTAGAAAGCAACTCCAGCGACGAAGAGAAGTAAATAATCAAACTACCATCATAAATACTTTATAATCACTTTATATTTTCGTCCTTTTTCTTAAAGTCTCCCTAATACTAGATAATGAATTCGATTGCGTTTCTTTAACTTTTTATTGCGCAATGTATTCTAGTATTTAAATTTGATGTAATACTGAAACATACAAACCACTTTTTTCCATGAACTTGCGTTCTCTAGAAGCAACACCATATCTAAATCGTGCCTGAAGTTTATCCCAATTCAACTAGGCCGTCGCATTCTGAAACATAGTTCCTCTGTACTTCCCAAAAGAGGGATAAGTGGATTTTTCGAGGTTTATTTACGGCGGCAACGTTGTTCAAGAATAAAGGAATAGCAAGTGGAATTAGAGAAATTCACAGAAAAAGCAAAAAATGTTCTCTTAACTGCACAATCGCTTGCCTTGAAAAACAACAACCAATTGCTCACACCCGAGCACTTACTTAAAGCATTGTTAACTGCAGAAGACAATATCTGCACTATCCTCGTCAAAAATTCTTCGGGCAACCCAAACTATGCCTTGGTCGAAATTGATAAAGAATTACAAACGCTTCCTTCCGTGAATGGAAATGGAGAACATCGGATTATTCTATCCAAAGAATTTGATCAGCTACTGGAAAAATCTAGAATTTTGGCCACCGACGCAGGTGATGTTTATATCACTAGTGAATATTTGCTTGCCGCATTACTTGACCTGTCTTCGACACCGGCATCACGAATCCTAAAGAAATGCGGCGTAACAAGTCATTCCCTACAAAACGCAATTAAAAAACTTCGAAAAGGCAGAAAAGCCGATACTGCAACGACTGAGGCCAATAACGAAGCATTGTCAAGATATACTCGAGACCTTACCAGCATTGCTAATGATGGACATCTTGATCCCGTTATTGGCAGAGATGAGGAAATTCGTAGAACCATCCAGGTTATATCCCGACGAACTAAAAATAACCCAGTCCTAATAGGAAACCCGGGTGTGGGTAAAACCGCAATAGCTGAAGGGTTAGCATTAAGAATCGTAAAAGGCGATGTTCCTGAGACACTGAAAGAAAAACGCCTTGTTAGCTTAGATCTTGCTGCAATGATTGCTGGAACAAAGTTTCGCGGAGAGTTTGAGGAACGCATGAAAACGTTGCTTCAGGAAATTTCATATTTAGATGGCGAAATCATTCTATTTGTTGACGAACTGCACACCCTGATAGGAGCTGGCAGCAGCGATGGCGCCATGGATGCTTCCAATATGTTAAAACCAGCATTAGCTCGGGGCGAGCTTCATTGCATAGGTGCTACCACCTTTGACGAATACCGGAAGCATATTGAGAAAGACGCAGCATTGGCCCGTAGGTTCCAAACTATCATTGTAAACGAGCCAAATGCTACTGAATCGATTTCTATCTTGCGAGGTTTAAAGGACAAATATGAACTTCACCACGGAGTGCGAATTACAGACGCTGCGATAGTTGCTGCGACCAATCTTTCTAAACGATATATTGCTGAAAGATATCTCCCAGATAAAGCCATCGATTTGATAGATGAAGCAGCATCACGTCGGCGCATGGAAATAGATTCAAAACCAGAACAAATCGACGAGCTTGATAGAAAAATCGTCCAATTACGCATAGAGCGGCAAGCAATGAAAAAAGAAACTGATGCCGCGAGCCAAGATAGACTAAGTATTTTGAGAGAAGAATTGCATGCCCTCGAAACTTCTTCTTCCAGATTGACCGATCTATGGAAAACCGAAAAGAAAACAGTCTGGGAAACTCAAAGGACTCAAGAAAAACTAGATGAGTTCCGCCGAGAACTTGAAATTAGCCAACGTGACAGTAATTACGAACGCGCTGGCGAGTTAATGTATGGCATAATTCCCGACCTCGAAAAAGCACTTAACCAGGTTAAATCTTCTTCTGGAAACATCATAGTTAAAGAAGAGGTAACTGCTGAAGACATAGCATCAGTCGTGTCGAAATGGACTGGCGTTCCATTGACAAAACTTCTCCAGACTGAACGAGAGAAACTTTTAGACACGGAAAAAATTCTTGAAAAAAGAGTCATTGGCCAAAAAGAAGCGATTAACACAGTAGCCAATGCTATTCGACGCTCCCGTACTGGCCTTCAACACCCTGATCAACCGATAAGCTCTTTTCTTTTCCTCGGCCCCACCGGGGTTGGGAAAACCGAGCTCACAAAAGCGTTAGCTGAGTTTTTATTCGACGATGAAGATGCAATGGTTCGTATTGATATGTCTGAATTCATGGAGAAACATTCCGTTGCAAGACTCATCGGTGCTCCGCCCGGTTATGTGGGATATGATGACGGAGGGGCGCTTACTGAGGCAGTTAGAAGACGCCCATTTCAAGTAGTATTGTTTGATGAGGTGGAGAAAGCACATCCGGATGTTTTGAATTTACTTCTACAACTCCTTGATGATGGTCGGCTTTCTGATAGCCATGGCCATACAGTTGATTTTCGGAATTCTATAATCGTGATGACTTCAAATATAGGTGCCGAATTCCTAGCTAAACAAGAGAACCATACCCCGTTACATTCTGAAAAAGAGAAAGTGATGTTGATGGTTCAGAAAACGTTCAGACCAGAATTTATAAATCGGATAGATGAAATTTTAATGTTCTCTCGTTTAAGTCGAGAAGATATGACTGCGATCGTGGATATTCAAATCGCTAGTATTAACACTTTACTTATTAGCCGGAAGATCAAAATCGAGGTAGATAATGAAGCAACCCATTGGCTAGCTGACGCTGGGTATGACCCGATCTTTGGAGCTCGCCCTTTAAAAAGGGTTATACAACGTTCATTGCAAAATCCATTGGCAAACCTAATTCTTAAGGAACATATTTCGGATGGACAAGTAGTCCCGATAACAGTTTGGAATAATATTCTCTCCATTAGTGGAAATGAAAAATCAACTGATCTGGAAAAACGACCCGACGCCGCGGAGTAAATTTAGACTACGAAATTTGTCCATTACAGTTAAGACACTCCCCTCCGCATTAATTAAATAACTCCAAAACTTTTTACAAAAGCACGCAATCAGATAATGGCCTCCAACTGATGATTAATACAGTAAACCTTAGTTCCTTAGATCTTCAATTAGTCGTAGCAAAATGGCTGAGAGAATTTGATGCCAGCATACAACGTAATGATGAAACTGCGATCACGGCACTTTTTCAACCAGATGGCCATTGGCGTGACCTTTTAGCCTTCAGTTGGCATATCATAACGATGAATGGGGCGGACGAAATAAAGAATGCTTTTAAATTAACTATTACAACCGCTCGGCCTAGCAATTTTCAGATTGCAAAAGAGCGAACACCTCCTCGCATTGTGACTAGGGCCGGTAAAGAAACAATTGAAGCTATTGTTGCTTTTGAGACGACTATTGGAAAAGCAAGCGGAGTTTTGCGTTTAGTTCCCGCACAAAACAATTCCAGAAAAATGGTTGCTTGGGTCCTTTTGACTTCGCTTGATTCGATTACTGGGCATGACGAATGCAATGGCCCAAACCGCCCTAGCGGCCAGGCCTATTCTAAAGAATTTGGTGGGGATAATTGGCTAGATAAAAGATTGAAAGGACAAAGATATGACAATCATGATCCAACGGTATTAGTTATAGGTGGAGGTCAAGCAGGACTAGGAATAGCCGCATGCCTTGGACAACATAGGATAGATACACTTGTCATCGATCGACACGAACGCGTAGGGGATGCTTGGAGGAAACGATACCACTCCCTGACACTTCACAACGAGGTGCATATCAACCATATGCCTTACTTACCCTTTCCGTCTAACTATCCCGTTTTTATCCCTAAGGACAAGGTGGCTAATTGGTTCGAATTTTATGCCGAAGTCATGGAAATCAATTATTGGACGGAAACAAATATTACCAGCGGTACTTATGATGAACTCGAAGGAAAATGGAAAATTTATTTAAGCCGAAAAGACGGCAGTTCACACCTTTTACGACCTTCTCATATTATTTTTGCAACGGGCGTTAGCGCTATTCCAATCCGTCCGGAGATACCTGGATTGGACTCCTTTAAAGGATCGATAATACATTCGAGCGAATACATTACCGGACATACTTGGAAAGGACTTAAAACGCTGGTAATCGGGACGGGAAATAGTGGCCATGACATAGCGCAGGATCTACACGCCAGTGGTGCCGATGTCACAATTATTCAACGCAACTCAACGCTGGTGGTAAGCCTGGAGCAAGCGCAAACGGTATATTCTATGTATACTGAAGGCCCCCCATTGGAGGACTGCGATTTAATTGCCACGGCAACTCCATATCCAATTTTAGTAAAAGGCTATCAGATTGCAGCCAAAGCAATGCAAAAAGCAGACAAACAGCTTCTAGATGACTTAGCCTCCCGCGGGTTCAAATTAGATAATGGGCCGCCCGACAACACGGGTTATCAAATGAAATATCTTCGACGTGGTGGCGGTTATTATTTCAACGTTGGCTGTTCGGACTTAATTGTTAACGGCAAAATAAGTTTAATTCAGTATAAAAATATTGAAAAATTCATCTCTGAGGGAGTTTTAATGAAAGATGGAAATCAGATAAAAGCGGACCTTTTAGTCACTGCAACTGGCTACAAGAATCAGCAAGATGTTGTCCGTCTTTATTTAGGGGACGAGATAGCCAACCGAGTAGGTAAAGTTTGGGGTTTTGACGATTTTGGAGAACAGCGAAATATGTGGCGCCGAACACGTCAACCCGGACTTTGGTTCACGGCTGGGGGATTACCGCATGTTCGGATCTATTCAAAATACCTAGCGTTACAAATTAAGGCCATCGAATTAGGATTGATAAAGCCGATTTTCCCGTCTGATCAAATTGAAGGCATTTACCAAAACAGCGTTAAGTCCTTAATTAATCTTGAGACAGCCTAATTTGCTTATCATTATCCATAATCTTACCTTGAAAGGGGTGCGCCATCCATTTTGTAAAAGGCCTATCCTTCAAACTCAAAGACGATAGTTGAATCGTGGGAACAATTGCTTGCCCTGTTCAACGTGAAAAGTTAACTTTTCCTGACATATTACTCAATAGTAGGACGGTATTTCACGAGGACCTTGACAACCAAATAACGGTTTTTTAGTAAAACTCCCGAACTACGACCGATTATGTCTAATGCACAATATAATATTTTATCCAAAAACAATCCACGATGGTCCTCCCTTGAGAAGGGACGATAGAAAAGGGAATTAGAAAAATTATGTCAGAAAGACAAGCTTTCACTTGATATCGAGACCATGACCCTGTTTAGCCTATTTTACCAACATAATTGACCCCCATATCTGTTGAAATTATTTGCATGATATAACAAAACAGTGTCACCATACTTCTGTTAACCTCAACCAGTGGCGATAATTTTATATGTCTCAACTTATCAAAATTATTTTATTCTCTTTTTGCTTAACCTTAATGACATCATTGAGCAGCACATCTGACGCGGTAACTCTTGAGGACTACAAATTAGCTGTTGCCGAAGATCACAAGATAGTCATCAAAGGGTTTTCTCAAGGAGATGGAGAAAACATCGAAGGAAGATTATACAAGCCTAACGGAGAAGGCCCATTCCCCGCTTTGGTCGCCCTACACGGCGCTGGGGGAATTTTTCCTTACCAGTTATGGTGGGCAAAGGAAATTTCAAAGAATGGTTTTGTTGTTCTTTCAGTCGATCACTACTGTTCGAGGGGATATCTATGTGAACATACTACTGATGATACGGACGAAAACCGTGGTGAAATCATGCGCGATTGGCAACAAGTTAGCATTAAGCAGCGCCTATTCGATGCAATGGGCGCCTACCATTATCTATCGTCGCAATCTTATATCAAGCCAAGTCAAATTGGTTTGATAGGTTGGTCATTTGGTGGTTCAACGGCTCTCTTTGCTCAAAAATTAGCAGAAAAAATACCCCTCCCAAATAGAGGCTTTAAAGGCTCGATTGCTTTTTATCCTAATCTAATGCATATACAAAAAGCCCGCCCATGGCGCCATTCCGGCTCTATAAAGCAACCCACTTTAATTCTATATGGGAAAGAAGATCAATTAGAGTCAGCCGATTCGTATAGTAAACTTCTAAAATCTGATGAAGCTAAAGTGTTACGTGTCATGGGTTTAGACGGCGCCACTAGAAAGTTTGATGAAATTGGGCCACTCCGGACAAAGTATCATCCCGCCATAGGTGACTTTACTAAAGCTTTTCACGAACCCGCTTTGGATAAGGCTATCGCTGAAATTAATAAGTTCCTAGCATTACATTTTAATTGAATTTGCGGAGAACCGGATAATTAAATGCAAACAGAAATCGTTTGGGACCATCTCTAACTTAAGTTTTAAATAAACCATGCAAATACGACAAATTGTGTCCGCAGAACAAGCATTATCAGTAATAGCGGAGCGAAACGCAACACACGCTAAAGTTGCAGTGACCGATCTAGATGGCGTGCTACGAGGAAAGTATTTAACTCGTCACAAATTGAAATCAGCATTCAATAGCGGACTTGGTTTTTGCAACGTAATTCTTGGTTGGGATGTCAACGATCAGTTGTATGAAGATGTCCTTTACACAGGGTGGCACACAGGATATCCCGATGCGCAAATTAGTTTAATTCCGGAGACTTGTCGCGAAATTCCGTGGGAACCAAACGTGCTCTTTTTCCTTGGTGAATTTAACGGGACAGCAAAAGCGCTTTGCCCACGCAACCTTTTGAAAAGAGTAATTCAAAAGGGAATATCTATGAATCTCTTTGCTAAGGCGGGCGCAGAATATGAATTTTTCCTATTTCAGGAAACCCCTGAATCTGTTCGGGAAAAAAATTACCGCGACCTAAAACCATTTAGCCCCGGAAATTTCGGCTATTCCATTTTACGAAGTTCTGTCTCATCCGAATTTCACAATTCGTTTTTGGAAATGTGCCAGGTAATGGACTTTCCAATTGAAGGTTATCATACAGAAACTGGTCCCGGCGTGGTAGAAGCTGCCATTCAAGCAGATGAAATATTAAAAGCGGCTGACAAAGCTATTTTGTTCAAAACATTTACAAAAGTATTCGCACAACGCCATAATCTAATGGCAACATTTATGGCCAAATGGTCAATGGACTGGCCGGGCCAGTCAGGGCATATTCATATCTCGTTACTTAATCAAAACGGAGATGCTGTTTTCTTTGACCCATCTCAAAAAAATGGAATAAGCGAAACAATGAGATGGTTTATTGGAGGGCAGGAAAAACTTATGCCTGAATTGTTATCAATGGTCGCATCCACTGTTAATTCCTACACCAGATTAATTCCAGGTTTTTGGGCTCCAACTCACGCCAATTGGGGATTAGAAAACCGGACTTGCTCTCTAAGGGCCATTGCTGGATCGGAAAAATCTCAACGCGTGGAGTATAGAGTCGCTCCAGCCGATGCTAACCCCTATTTGGTAATGGCAGCAGCGCTAGCTTCGGGTCTGTGGGGTATAGAAAACAAAATAGAACCAAACCCCGATGTCGTTGGCAATGCATATGACAAAAAGTTTTCTAGCCACCGTCTTTTGCCCAATAGTTTACGAGAATCAACGAAAGCTCTACGACAATCCAAAATCGCTCGCTCTTTATTTGGCGACGAATTTGTAGATCACTATTCCTCAAGTCGTGAATGGGAACAACAGGAGTTTGAAAAACACGTTACCGACTGGGAAATGGCTCGATATTTTGAGATAATATAAGTTCCTATTATCTCACATTTATTTAATTTATATAATATAAAGTTCGATATCGGTATTATTAAACTAGAGCTTCTCGAACTTTTCCACTTGCTTTAGAAAAGTCCATACGCCCAGGATAACGCTGCTTTAATAGTTTCATAGTCTTACCCATATCTTTCATATCACGCGCTCCAATTTCATCGATAGCTTGACGGATAGCCCGATCAAGAGCATGCCCCTCTAATTGTTTCGGCATAAAACTTTGGATAACTTGAATTTCCTCTTGTTCTTGTTCAGCTAGCTCTAAACGACCTCCTTCTTCATACAATTTAATGGATTCGTGTCGCTGCTTTACCATTGTTTGCAACATGGCTAATATTTTATCATCAGAAATTCCGTTGGCTTCACCTTCTGTTCGGGCGCAGATATCCTGATCCTTTATAGAAGCTAGTATCAAACGAATTGTTCGCATGGCACATTTTTCTTGCAGTTTTATTGATGCTTTAAGCGCATCATTTAAAACGGTGCGTAACACTGTTGTGCTCCCTTCACCAATCTAGGCCAAGAACCATCTGAAATACCCTTAGCATGGTCACACTAATTGACAAATCGTAGCCTAAACGCAAGCTTTTTGTTAAACTGTTGAAAAATAATAGGCTTTCTATGCAATATAAAGGTTGACCACTTGGCTCGCTTCGCGTATCAACGGCGCCGATCAAGCCTCTAGGATAATATTCCGATGGCGGACGCCGCTGCCACCGAAAATACATCTAAATTCTCACCCACACAACCTGAGGGTATTACTGCCGTTCTTGTGCTCGCAGACGGCTCTACATTTTGGGGCAATGGCGTAGGAACTGCCATAACGAAGGTAGGAGAAGTCTGTTTTAATACGGCAATGACTGGATATCAGGAAATTATCACGGATCCATCCTACGCTGGCCAGATCATCACCTTTACGTTTCCGCATATAGGTAACGTCGGATCAAATCTAATTGATATGGAAACACAACACCCGCATTGTCTTGGCTTGGTAACCCGCGCATCAGTAACCACTTCTTCCAATTACCGTTCAATTCAGAATTTTGACACCTGGTTAAAATCCGTCGGCGTCCCTGGCATTACCGGTGTAGACACTCGGCGATTGACACGTCACATTCGCGAATTAGGAGCCCCAAACGGCGCACTCTGTTACGAACCTAATGGTATTTTTAATATTCCAATGCTCCAAGAAAAAGCGGCTAACTGGCCAGGATTAAGCGGAATGGATCTGGCGCTTGAGGTTACATGCAACAACACTTACGTTTGGACAGGTGATATTTGGTCCTTCCACGGAGAGAATAAGAATTCTTTCAAGAACACGCCAGAATCGCAATGTCACGTGGTCGCTATGGATTTTGGCGCTAAACATAATATATTTCGGTATCTGTCCACGCTTGGATGCAAAATCTCAGTTGTTCCGGCTAACACCAGTGCTGAAGAAATTCTATCTCTGAAACCCGACGGTGTGTTTCTTTCCAATGGGCCTGGAGACCCCTCAGAAACGGGAAAATACGCTGTTCCTGTAATTGCTAAACTTATAAAAACTGTGAAACCAATTTTTGGTATTTGTCTTGGTCATCAACTACTTTCCATAGCCCTAGGAGCCAAAACAGAAAAAATGCATTTAGGGCATCGTGGTGCAAATCATCCGGTTAAAAACTTAATGAACGGCAAAGTAGAAATAACAAGCCAAAATCACGGGTTTGTGATTTCTGAAGGTAGCCTAGACGATTCAGTAGAAATCACTCACCGTTCACTGTTCGATGGTTCTATTGAAGGTCTAAAAGTTTGCGGCAAACCTATTTTTTCTGTCCAATATCACCCAGAGGCATCTCCAGGACCTCAGGATAGTAATTATCTTTTTGAGCATTTTGTAAATTTGATGAAAGAGATCCGTTAAAAACCAATGCCCAAACGCACCGACATATCCTCCATAATCATAATAGGGGCAGGGCCGATAATAATTGGCCAAGCCTGTGAGTTTGATTATTCCGGCACACAAGCGTGCAAAGCATTAAAAGAAGAAGGATATCGCGTAATTCTTGTAAATTCAAATCCAGCCACCATTATGACGGATCCTGGAATGGCGGACTCAACTTACATCGAGCCTATCACGCCTGAAACGGTAGCAAGAATTCTAGAAGCCGAACAACCGGATGCTTTTTTACCGACGATGGGGGGACAAACAGCACTTAACACAGCCCTTTCTCTTGCCAGTGATGGAACATTGGACAGATTAGGGATAGAGCTGATTGGTGCTAATTTGGCAGCTATCGAAAAAGCAGAAGATCGTTTGTTATTTCGACAAGCTATGGAAAAAATCGGATTAGAGTCCCCGCGTTCACGTCTCGTAAACAGTGAAGAAGATGGACACTTAGCATTAAAGGAAATTGGTTTGCCCACTATTATTAGACCATCCTTTACGTTAGGCGGGACTGGTGGCGGCATTGCATACAACATACAAGAGTTCAATGACATACTGCATGATGGACTCCGCGCATCGCCCGTTGGGACAGTATTGATCGAAGAATCGGTGTTGGGTTGGAAAGAATTCGAAATGGAGGTCGTTCGTGACAAAGCAGACAATTGTATCATAGTTTGTTCAATTGAAAATATTGATCCGATGGGGATCCATACTGGCGATTCTATAACTGTGGCACCAGCACTCACATTAACAGATAAAGAATTCCAGCGTATGCGAAACGCATCAATTTCGGTCCTTAGGGAAATTGGAGTCGATACAGGAGGATCAAACGTTCAGTTTGCTGTTAACCCAGAAAATGGTCGCTTAGTGATCATAGAGATGAATCCGCGCGTTTCTCGATCTTCTGCCTTGGCTTCTAAAGCGACAGGGTTCCCTATTGCTAAGATCGCCGCAAAACTTTCTATCGGTTATACATTGGACGAACTTGATAACGATATAACAGGAGTCACACCTGCAAGTTTTGATCCCACTATAGATTATATTGTAACGATGGTTCCCAGATTTACTTTTGAAAATTTTTCTTGAGCAGAATCCAAGCTA
>CAZADS010000007.1:0-22033 GCA_964483985.1 uncultured Thalassobaculaceae bacterium | reverse complement strand
TGCAGGCGAATAGCCTGAACCACCCCCATAGTAGTATCGCGACCAGGAGAAATTTTAAAAGTTAATCCCAGTTTTTTGGCCAGTGGTTCGGCAAGTTCCGATAAATCTTCGTCTACTAAAAGTGTTTCCATTTCAGCATGTATCTTGGGTTCCTGTAAAGCTTCCACAAGGGATTTTTGTTGAATTTGTGTACGATATAGGACTTGCATTAGCGATGTCATAATTCGGGTTGAACCGGAGGCGCCTATAATCATTTCTATCCGCCCCCCACGCATTAGCAAAGATGGCATCATGCTGCTAATAGGACGTTTCCCGGGTGATATTCCATTTAAATTATTTGGCCAAGGATTGAAAAGTGCCATTTGGTTATTTAATAAAATACCAGTACTGGGCACAACCACGCCCGAATGGTTGTTATTCGAATATGTTATGCATGCAGCATTCCCGTCTCGGTCAAGTGTGCAAAGACTGGTTGTTTCGGGGCATTCTGTGGGTACCATGTCATTATTGAACGCTGGGTCGCCAAAATTGAGCTTTCTTTGAGAGAACATGTGTAACATAGAAATGGCCAGCGCTTCATAGGCATCAAAGTCATTTTTGAAAAGCGATTTAGGTAGAGCATTTAAACCCGAAAACACTAATGTGCCAGATGATGGTGGAGCCATTGTAGCGATATTCAAACCATTGTATCGACTTTTTGCTGGTTTTCGCCGAATTGAAACGTAGTTAGAAAGATCGTCGAGAGTTAGGAACCCTTCATTATTTGCCATTTCTTCCACTATGGCTTTGGCAATTCCGCCTCTATAAACAGTATCCGGTCCCTCTTTCGCTAACTCCTCTAAAGAGTTAGCGTAATCAGGATTAAAAATAACTTTTCCCTCGCGGGGAGCGCTGCCATCTGGGTTTAAGTATAATCTTCGACACGCTTCAGTATGTCGGAGAATATTTTCGGTCCGCCTCATTCGTAAAGCACTTTTATGAGACACTTTAAAACCGCTTTTTGCTAATTGAATGGCTGGTTCCAATAGCTCTACCATAGGAATTCGGCCATAGTGCATGTGGATATCTGAGAAGCCACGAACAGCACCAGGCGTTGCTACAGAACGATGCCCAATTTGGTTATGTTTACCCAACACACGGATAACATAATCACCGTTTATGTCATTCGTTGAGTAGAGTTCGTAATGGGTTAAAGCTGGTGCAGTGCCAAGGAAATCAATTGAATCAAGTTTATTTTGCTGAGAATCAAAGATTATCATGAAGCCGCCTGCTCCGATGCCGCAGTCTAATGGCTCCACTACACCAATAGCGTGCGCAGTGGCTATCGCTGCATCAACAGCATTTCCTCCAGATTTGAGAATTTGGATTCCGATATCTGTTCCTAAAGCATTGGCTGATGCGACGGCACCGACCCTCAATTTTCCGGTTTCACTTCCGTTCATAGATTTTACGACGTGGTCTCTAAGCTTTATCATTGTTAAAAAGATAATCCTTTAATGTACACTGAAACAAGGATCTCTGGATGTGTCTTTTGTCAAGGGATATAAAAGGATGAAATTATATTTTGCGAGGTGGTTAAGTGGCAAATAAACCTATGGTCTTGGTAATGCGCGACAGCGGGATGAATGGTGAAGAATTACTTGAGCAGAAATTGTCAACTGATTGGTCTATAGTGGTCATGAGTAGTCGAGAGGACACTAAAACTTTCTACGAATTGGCGTCAAAAGTGGATGTCGTAGTTGGTGGGCCAATGCCTAAAGGTATCCCCGATAATAAAAACCTTAAACTTTATCAGGCTCCTTTTACGGGGCACGATTGGATTAGTCCGGAAGATTTGCCGTGTAATGCCGTTTTTTGTAATACGTTTGAACACGAAACGGCGATCGCAGAATATCTTCTTGCTGGTATGTTAGAGTGGCAAATTGGGCTTATACGTGAAACACATCCAATGATGAAGGAGCGATCTTATAATGGGAGAAGTATTAATCACGGGCCCCATCATTTAGAAATGAGGGGATCAACGGTGGGGATAATTGGATATGGACATATAGGTCGAGAGGTTGCGAGGCGTTGTAAGGCGTTTGATATGAAAGTGATGGCAGTGTCAAGAACTCGTCGGGATGAGGGTGCTCTAGTGGACTGGTACGGAAATATTACACAGTTGGAAGTTCTGTTGCGAGAGTGTGACTTTGTAATAAATTGCGCCCCAGGAGGAAAAGCCACACGTGGTATGATAGGCGCTGAGGCTTTTGCTATCATGAAATCGAATGCGGTAATTGCTAACGTTGGCAGAGGCGAAGTAATTGATGAGGCGGCATTGTATGACGCTTTATCTTCGCGGCGTATTCGTGGAGCCATTATCGATGTTTGGTACGTTTATCCTTCTTCTACTGATCCCAACCCGTGGCCATCGAAGTTCCCGTTCCAAAAACTCGATAATATTATAATGTCTCCGCATAATTCTGCGTGGACTAACGAAATGAGTCATCGGAGATGGAATTTTGTAGCATCAAATCTGGACCGCTTGGCTAGGAGAGAAAGTTTGTTGAATATTTGTTTTAAAGGTTTGCGAAACAATTAGTATCTATCAGTAATTAAAATAGTTTAGGTCTACAAAACTTTTTCGAACGGGAGGATATTGCCAATGCCATTCGATCTAACAACTGACCAACTGGATATTCGTGCTCGAGCTAGAGAATTGGGGTCAAGTTTGATAGCCGATAATGCAGCTGAGACGGATAGAACGGAGCAATATCCCTGGAACAATGTGAAGGCTCTTCAGGATGCCGAGTTTATGGGTATGACTATTCCCAAAGAACTAGGGGGCCAAGGGCGAAGTTTCTTAGACGCTAATCTGGTGGTAGAGGAGGTAGCCTCATATTGTGGTCCAACGGGGCGAATTGTAGTTGAAGCCAACATGGGAGCGATCTCTGCTATTATGGAGTATGGGACCGATTATCAGAAACGAGTGGCTGCTGAATTGGTGTTAGCGGGAGACAAGCCCGCCATTTGTATTACGGAACCGGAAGCAGGTAGCGCTGCTACAGAAATGGTCACTCGAGCTGAGAAACATGGCAACACTTACGTCCTGAATGGCAAGAAACATTGGATTACTGGGGGGGGAGTCTCTCGGTTGCATTTAATTTTTGCCAGGGTATTTGATGAACTGGGAACGGAACTAGGCATAGGTGGTTTTTTGGCGGTCCGAGATAAATGTGATGGTTTGGTTGTTGGTGAACGGGAGCCAACAATGGGATTAAGGGGGATACCAGAAACTGAGATTATTTTTCGAAACCTTGAAATTTCGGAAGATATGGTCCTTATGCCACCGTCTGGGTTTAAGCGGGGTTTTGCCGATTTAATGAACGCATATAATTCGCAAAGAGTAGGCGCTGGTACGGTGGCGCTAGGACTGGCTGTAGGTGCGTATCGAAATGCTCTCGAATTTGCTAAAAAACGCGAACAATTTGGGCGACCAATTGCCGAATTTCAGGGATTGCAGTGGATGTTAGCGGATATGTCTGTTCAAATAGAAGCCGCTAGATCACTACTCCACCGAGCAGCTCGCAGTGCTGATTATAAGGGTAATGCTTTTCCTGATGCAACACTGGCCGCACAAGGGAAAATTTTTGCTTCTGAAATGGCATTGAAAGTTACAACAGACGCTTTACAGGTATTTGGGGCGCGTGGGTATTCTAGGAATTATCCAATGGAACGCTTGGCACGTGACGCGCGTATGTTCACAATTGGGGGAGGCACGGTCCAAATTTTGAGAACCGTTGTTGCATCGCGTATACTTGGCCAGAAATTACCTCAAACGCGAGATGGATATACTCAGGGCAATAAGATGTATAAAGATAAAGAAATACTTAGAGCAGCCGAGTGAATTAGAAATTGTCCAATAAAAGTTTCCAAATTCTATCCAGTATTTAGTATCGCTCCTTTTAATGCAGCGTCAACCAAAGGTGTGTATGTTCCATCCAATTCGTGAATTATGGTTCCAGCTTGAAGTCGTAGTGGTGTCGAACTATCTTTTCGAGCTTTCAGTATCACCCGTTTAGCTGATAATCCCACTTTTGGCCAAAGTGGATGTATAGTTATTTCGCCAAATTTTCCCTCTAAGTTGATTAGGAGGTCACTTAATCGGTCGGCTCGATGAATCATCGATAAAAATCCTTTGGATTTTAGCGCTCGGGCAGCTGTTTCGATCCATTTTTTTAAACCTGATTCATCTTCGATGTGTGCTGCTTTTTTGTCTGGGTTAGGGGAGGGGATTGAGGTCCCTGCTGGCATGTAAGGGGGATTGGAGATTACGAGGTCGAATTTACCAACAGATATATCCTTGGGTAAGCATAATGCTGATCCGGTTATTATTTTAAATTGATCAGAAAAATTATTTTCTGATGCATTTTGATTAGCCAAGGTTACTAAATTTGAATTATTTTCCAATCCTAAAACTGAAATACTCGGTTCTCTATTTAATAGGCATAAAGCTATTGCTCCAACCCCGCACCCTAGGTCTAAAACATGGGATTTTGGCTTGATTTTTGTAGATGCGGCTAAAAGCACCGAATCAATACCTACGCGATAACCTTGCCTAGGTTGCCATAATGTAATAGTGCCATCAGCAATAAAATCCTTTGTTAAAGCTTCGTTATATTCAACCAATATGCTCACCGAATTCCTTTATGATAGTTTTAGCCTTTTGGTAATTCGTTGTACTTACCATTAACCGTCTAGGAATAGCATTGGCACTGCCTTCTAAGACACTCATGTGATTATCTAAAACAAAGGGACAAATACCGTGATCTTTCAATAGTTCAGTTAGAAAAGATAGTTGCACTAAATCCGTTGTTCTAAGTAATTCTTTCATATCTATATTCTTGTAAGGAAAAACTGATGCGCGGCGGGGTGACGCACTATTGGCTGTGGGCTTGACCATTCGAAATGCGGTCCTATTCTCCCCATAGTAATTTAGACCAGCTTAACGGAGTTGGATAGTGGCTAACATAGTTGACTTTAAAAAAGAAAAATTTGGATCTAAACCATCGCTAGAGCCGTTGCTTCAGCTCGTCCATAAAGATCTCGATAAAGTGAATTCAACTATTTTGCAACACATGCAAAGTCCTGTTCAATTAATTCCTCAGCTAGCAGGTCATTTGATTGCTGCGGGAGGGAAAAGACTTCGGCCTATGTTAACGCTTGGTTCGGCCGCTTTATGCGATTATTCTGGGGATAGACATATCCGATTGGCCGCATGTGTAGAGTTCATCCATACGGCAACACTGTTACACGATGATGTGGTAGATGAAAGTGGGTTACGACGAGGCCAAGAATCAGCTAATACAGTCTGGGGGAATCAGGCTAGCGTACTGGTAGGGGATTTTTTGTTCAGCCGCGCTTTTCAACTTATGGTGTCAGACGGTTCCCTTCAGGTTCTTAAAATTCTTTCTGATGCGTCGGCAGTGATAGCAGAAGGGGAAGTACAACAATTAATCACGTCAAATGATACAGAAACGGGTGAGACTGCATATCTAGAAGTGATAAAATCAAAAACTGCGGAGCTTTTTGCGGCCGCAGCAAGAATAGGGGCGGTGGTTGCTAATAGACCTAAAGTTGAGGAAGACGCCCTAATAGCCTACGGGACTAATCTAGGGCTAGCATTTCAGTTGGTGGATGACGCTCTTGATTATTCCGCTCATCAAGGACAGCTAGGTAAGACTATTGGGGATGATTTTAAGGAAGGAAAAATCACTTTACCCGTAATTCTAGCCTTTAGAAGAGGTTCGGAAAAAGAACGGATATTCTGGAGAAAAGCTTTAGAAAAACTTGACCAAAAGCCTGGTGATTTGGAAAGAGCTCAATTGTTAATTCGAAAGCACGGCGCGCTGTGTGACACTGTTGCACGCGCTAGGCATTATGCTGATATTGCCCGAGATTCTTTGGGATTGTTCCCAGATGGAGGACCTAAGAAGGCATTAACTGAAGTTGCTGATTTTTGCGTGGAGCGAGCCTTTTAGGGTTTGAAAGGCCAAGATATTAACTAATATATGGTTAAAAAGATGTTTCCTAGAAAGCATTAGGACTGTGTTTTTTAAAAAGCTAAATGCACCTTCATCGCTCTGGAGCGATCTGCAGCTAAATTGAAAGCCTCATTAGCTTTTTCCATCGGGAAAGTATGCGATAACAATGGTTCAACATTAACACGCCGCTCTGACAGATAGCGAACAGACCAAGCAAATTCTCTATCAAACCGGAAAGAGCTTTTTAAACTTAATTCCTTAACCATTATTTGATCTGTAGGAATAAGGATATTTGGATCCGGGAAGGTCCCTATTTGGACTAATATTCCTCCAGGGCGTACATAGCGAATTGCATTTAGCACGGCAGATGGGTTTCCAGAGGCTTCAAAGGCTACATCGAAAGAACCTCTAGGCTTTTTTGGATTATGAAGGATTTGATCGTTTTTTATAATATTGAATGCATGATCTGCTCCCATCTTTTCAGCGACTTTTAATGGGGCATCTAGAATATCTATGATTGTTATGGAACAAGCTCCAGCTAACTTTGCTGCTACGAGCACCAGCGCACCAATTGGACCAGCACCAGTGATTAAAATATTTGCGCCAATCAGACAGCCCGCCTTTCTGATGGCATGGAGTGCGACCGATAAGGGTTCCGCAAATGCTGCTATGTGAACGGAAAGATCCGAGGGGACTACAAAGCATTGACTTTTATCAGTGATGAAAAATTCCGAAAAAATGCCTTGTACATGTGGTGTTCTTCTCGAACTTCCTAAAAATTTCATGTTTGAGCATAGAAGTTCCCTTCCGCTTAAACAGAATTCACAAGACCGACAAGGTTGGCTTGGGTTTACTGTTACAACATCACCAACCGAAATCTCAGTTACATTTGAACCAATACATTCGACTATTCCAGCGCCTTCGTGGCCAAGTATAAATGGTTCGCGAACCGGGAAGTCGCCCATCCTGTAGTGATTGTAATAGTGTAAATCGGATCCGCATATTCCGCCTGCGCGAATTTGGATCCGCACATCATTGGGACCTATAGTTCCTATATCGTGATCAACAGTTTCAATTTGTTGTTTTGCTATTAAAACAGCTGCTCGCATTACGTTCTCTATTGTTTTTGGTTGAGGGTGTGAGCCTGTATTCGAAATTCTTCTGGAATTCTGGATGGTCTTCTTGCGTCAAGGTCTAAATGAACTCCAAACTGACTTAAACCGGCAATATAGACTCCAGATTTGGCATTGCGCATTCTATGATAAAAGCGCAGCGATGAACCTCCTATATGAGCAATACAACTCTCGATATCAATCATGTCGCCGGCTTTGGCTTGCTCGTGGAAAACCAGTTGAAATTCGAATGTGGACATTCCAATTCGCTTGTTGGTCAGGTACGTTGGCGTGATTCCCATTGCCGAAAGGATAAAACAATTAGCCGTGGAAAACCGGTGAATATAACCTGCAAGTGAAAGATTACCTGCCCAGTCCATTTCATCTGGTCTTGCAATATTGCGCAACGAGGGGATCCATACTTTCGAATCGTCAGGAATAGAGCGAAACTGCTTAACATCACCGTCCCATTCAATTTCAGGTTCTGAAAGTACTACTCCGTCTAATGTTTGTTGCATAGTTGTGCAAAGGAGGCCAGTTTCATGGTTGAAGAGCTTATGCCCAATCACAGGTAGTTTCCCGCTCTTGATGGTTGCGGTCTCAATTCGATAAATATCTCTATTGCGGAGTTCTGCTTTATAGTGTGTCACTGCCTCAATGGTTCGAAAGGAAGCGGGGTCTATACTATTTTGGTGGAGGAAACGCCAAGTAGCTTCTTCGAATTTCTCGTAATAATAAGCTACAGTGAAATGCTCAGTGGCATCAATTTCTCCTGGCGCTACGTCTCCCCTATAAGTTTCTATATAGCCCGCCACTTTTAACTCCCTTTTCTGAAAAGTTCCAAGAAAATATCCTATTGTGCGGCAGAACTCTGGTGGGCACGATCAAAATCCCAAACCGCTTGGAATCCTAATTCCTTGGAAAGAGTCATAAAATCGCGAAGCGGTACTGTTACCTCTAATGAAGAACCGGTTTCTTTAAGTGTATCATACACCGAATGCAAGGCTTGCGCAGCTGCCATAAAGCCAGTTCCGGGGAAAATAGCAATTTGATAGCCAAGGTCTATATAATCCTGTTTGGACAGTATTGGCGTACTGCCGCCATCAACGACGTTTATTAATAATGGTATATCAAAGTTTGAACATATTCGCTTCATTTCGTCCACGCTTTCAGGAGATTCAATAAACAATATATCGGCCCCAGCCTTTGCAAACGCTTCTCCTCGTTTTAGTGCTTCATCTAATCCATAGTTGGTTCTTGCATCTGTTCGGGCTACGATTAAAAACTCGGAAGAATCACGCGTTTCTGCAGCAACTTGGATCTTTTGTATCATGTCTTCAATGGGTATTACGCGCCTTCCCGGTGTGTGCCCGCATTTTTTGGGGAACTCTTGGTCTTCGATTTGAATTCCGGCTGCACCCGCTGCTTCATATCCTCGGACTGTGTGTTGGACATTTAAAAGGCCTCCATACCCAGTATCTCCATCAGCAATAAACGGCGTGGTTAACACATTAGCTATCATCTGAACTCGACCAACCATATCGGTATAACTAGCAATTCCCGCATCGGGCATGCCAAGATGTGAGGCTACCGTGCCATACCCCGTCATATATAGCATTTCAAAGTTGAACGGGTCCGCCATTCTAGCTGATATACCATCGAAAATTCCTGGCGCAGTGACCAGTTTTCCAGTTTTGAATAGATTTTTTATAGGAGTCATAACTGTACCTCTTTTTTTAACTATATGTTATCTCGTATGGAAAAAACTAAAGGGGATAATTCGTCGGCTGAACGTCCGGCCCAGTCTAGTTGAGGGATATACTTCATCGACCGCAATTGCGCTTCTTGCAGCATTTCTAATGAATCAGCCATGTTAATAGTCAGTACGGTGCCATCCGCTACTACTTGTAGCCCATCAACATAGACGTCTCGAACCGCACGTTCACCCGCTACAAAAATCAACGATCTAATTGGCTCTCGGGCGGGGATCATGGAAGGAGCTTTTAGGTCGACTAGTACGAGGTCGGCTTTGGCCCCTGGAGTGATCTTGCCGATATCATCTCGTTGTAATGCTTTGGCTCCGCCAATGGTTGCTGCATTAAATACATCAGAAGTATTAAGATCGTCGACGTTCTCAGCGGTATTTCTAGCGATGGTACCGGTATTCCGCATTTCTTCTAAAATATTGTGGGGATAAGTGTCTGTTCCTATCCCCATGTTTACGCCCGCTTTTAAATAACTTCCAAATGTTCTTAAAGATATCCCGCGCCTCATGAACACCGTTGGGCAATGCGCTACAGAGACTTGAGATTTAGACAAAAGACCAAGATCCTCCTTCGAAGTCCAATGCAACCAGGGATGATGGTCCAGAAAAATTGCATGGCCAATTATTGTTTGCTTGCCCAAGACACCAATTTGGTCCATCCACTGTATTGGCGTCTTGCCATGGCGGCGGGTGATTTCTTGGAATTCGGTAACTGATTGTGCGGCGTGTATTTGCCATGGTAGTTTGTGCTCTCCCGCGTAATCATACGAATCCCGCAGTAAGCTAGGGGAACAGGTATCAACTTGGGATGGGCAGACCATTCCCGCCAGGCGGTTACACGGATGCTGGTTCGCTTGATTTATGATGCGCTGGGCCGTTTCAAATCCATCTCGTCCAATTTTAGTGTCCCATTCGTATAATAATTCATGTCCGTTCTTCGTGTACCAGCGCGCGTCTTTGAAACTGGGCGCTGCATAAGCACGGAGGCCCGACGCCGAGAGAATATTAAGCCAATTTTCAAAAGGTGTTGAAATGTCAACAATTGTTGTGACGCCAGAAAGTAATAACTCACACATAGCAACCTGGGCGCTAGCCTTAAAACCTTCAGGGTCGTTATTAAAAATTGTTAAAAATTCGTACAAGGATGAATGGAAAAACCCAGGACTACGAATTTCGTCGGTGATACCTTTGCGAAGAGGTTCTGTGGATGGATGGCTATGGATATTTATCAATCCAGGTATAACAAGCAAATTACTTCCATCAATTTCTTTTTCAGGGGTGCCTATGAAATTCTTACCGACATAAATGATCACGCCATTTTTAAACGCTATGTCTCCGTCATGCAGATATATATGGCATTGACTTTGGGGATCCCAAGCTACTATCCAAGAGGCATTTTTGATCAGAATGATTTCAGGCATTTTTGAAACTTGTGGGTTCATGAGATGATAAATAACATAATGATAGAACGAATGAAGAAAATGTTACTGCACAAAAAACGATCTGAATTTGATTTGGATAAAGAAATGTAAATAGACGGTACATTTTCGCTAAACTCAATATCTTGTTTTGATTTGTTTTAAAGTAGTGGTATCTTTTGAATATCAGAAACAATCGAAAGGAGGTGGTCCAATGTCGAGTGAGAAAAGGGTACGTTGGTGCCAGTTCAGTGTTCTTGCAGCGGCAACGGAGCAGCCTTCGGCGTCAGCTTAACCGAACACACCGATCTTATTTGATCGGGGGCCGCATCACAGGCCCGCTCACGAGAAGGCCCCAACGGGGCCTTCTTTAGTACATCAGTTGTTTTTAATTATTTTCGCAATGTTGGCATAAGTCCTTTCAATCGAAATTTATTTTTAAGTACCCCTACCACAAGCATTAAGAAGTTATGATCGAAGCGATTGCCATTTATGGTTTGACCTATCATTGAATGGCAAAGGTTTACCGAGGTCATTGGTTTTTCGATTGATGCTAGATGAAGTGCTAGGGCCGGTCCGCCACCATTTATTAAATCAGCCATAACCCAGGGACTAAGCATTCCAGCTCCTTCTAACACAGGAAATTCAACTAAATTATGCAGGGTCGAGAGTAACTTAGGGCCTGTCAATTGCGGGCTGGCTGGTTGATTTATCCTTTCTCCTATTCGAGTCGTAGCGTAGATTAAGAAGTCCAAAGCCGGTGTTTCTGGCAAAAATGCTAAAACCGCATTATGAACGTGACGGCGTTTCTTCCATTTGTTTGTACCAGCCGAACTCACCCAGATTTCCCGACCAACGGCTAGACCATTGAAATTTCCTAAGGAAAATAGGGTAGGTGCAAAAATAAGGACGTCCGCATCTACCCATACTACCTTACTAGCACCCTCGATCAGATATTTCTTGGCAAGTAATAGTCGGGCTAGGTCGGTCATCATAGGCCAACGCCCGAAGCACTTTTTCCTATATTCAACGGGCAAAAGATCGGCTATCTCATCCCCCGTAAAGATATAACGGTATCCGTTCATTTGTGACCACTGTTTCACACTGTTAATACAGCTGGTTATAGGTTTTGGCCAAGGCAAAGGATGAAAAGATTGGATAACGACCGTTGTCATTGTAATTTCTTTGTTTGTGCGAAAGGGTCTGATTTCAAAATAGTTATAGTCGGTTTTGGAAATGCTTGCTATTTCGATATTGGTTCACCAGTTGGGAGCTTTTTTTGGTAGTTTGGAAAATGTTAAAACAGATTGTTAGGGTTTTGGAAATTGTTTGCAAATAACAAGAAGGACTTCATGTGAAAGCGCTCTTAGGCATGATTTTAACTGGGATTAGAAAACAAACTGAAAGTTCTGTTTTATCAAACAAAATTTATGTGACATGACACGAATAGATCCAAATAGGATAGACAATAAGCGAGATCATATAGAAATCCCCAGTATAGGTGACGCTTTTTGGGTTTGGCTGAAAATTGGCGTCTTTAGCTTTGGCGGTCCAGCTGGTCAAATAGCTTTGATGCATCGCGTTATAGTGGAAGAATTAAAATGGATAGACGATGCTCGTTTTCTCCATGCGCTTAACTATTGTATGCTCTTGCCTGGACCTGAGGCTCAGCAACTTGCAACTTATATAGGTTGGTTGATGCATCGAACTCTAGGGGGGTTAACTGCGGGATTGTTGTTTATATTTCCCGGAGCATTAGTGATGCTTGGGTTGAGCATGGCCTACGTTATTTATGCTGATGCCCCGATTTTGATAGCTGCGTTTACCGGGATAAAAGCAGCTGTACTAGTCGTTGTCCTTGAGGCCGTAATACGAATAGGAAAACGCTCGTTAAAATCTCCCCTGATGATAGCAATTGCATCATTAGCTTTCGTTGCGATTTTTGGATTTTCTATCCCTTTTCCTTTTATAATAATTGGCGCTGCGATTATTGGGATAGTCGCTCGGGTATTACTACCGGATTTATTTCTACCTGATGCTAACCAAACGAGTGTTAATATTACAAACCCTTGTCTCATTGATAAAATGTCTGCAATAGGACTGCTAAACCATACCAAGCCAAATATTAAGCGGGCGTTAAAATTCTTGTTTATTTTGGTTTTCCTCTGGATTTTTCCGATTGCTATTTTGTTTATATTTATGGGTCCGAAGGATGTTTTCGCTCAGCAATCTCTTTTTTTTAGTAAGTTGGCTGTTGTTTCATTTGGTGGTGCTTACGCCGTATTGGCATATATGGCGCAGCAAGCAGTTGATTTATATGGATGGCTTTCCCCAAATCAAATGCTGGATGGATTGGGATTAGCTGAAACTACGCCTGGACCTCTGATTTTGGTTACGCAATTTGTTGGATTTTTGGGGGCTTACAGTCAGTCAAATTTAGACAACCCAGTAGTTTCTGGAATTCTGGGCGCATCCCTAACAATTTGGGTCACTTTTACTCCCTGTTTTTTGTGGATCTTTTTAGGTGCGCCGTATATTGAACAGCTCCGGAATAACGTTATTTTAACTGCGGCATTGTCTAGTATTACAGCTGCTGTGGTTGGTGTCATACTTAACTTGGCAGTTTGGTTTGGAATACACGTAAGTTTTGGAAAAATCAAAGAAACCTCCATCGCCGGGTTCTCGCTTCCAATTCCTGATCTGACTACCGCAGAACCGTTGACCATAGGTTTGACAATATTTGCCGCGACCATGATATTTGGCTTTTATCAGAGCGTTATAAGAACTCTATTAGCTTGTTCAGTATTAGGAATGTTATTCTCGTTTTATTGAGGGATAGATCTTTTTTGAACGCAGCACTTCAACTACTTTGAATTTTCAGGGCTTGGGCCCCCATGGTGCATTGGTCATTAGTTTGTTTTCTTGGGCCACGAGCAATGGACGCAGTTTTGCAGCAAAATTCATAAATTCATCGTCGGCATAAACTCGCTTCCAATGTTCGCGTCTATCAATATCATCGTTGAATCTCCAAAGGTGCGTGAGTGTATTTAAAGCCCCAATATCGCCGGAGAAATAGCCAACTAAGTTCCCCGCGTGTTTTTGCAAAGCGGGCCAACCTTCTTCTTGGTACAAATTGACTACATCATTCATTTTACCTACTACGATTGTGTAGACGCGCAGCTCATATAAAGCCATAGTCTCCTCCATACAAATTCATCTACTGCTAAGACTTTTAGGCCATTTAGTTCTAAATTAAAAAGGATATTTGATTAAGGTGGTTGGGAAACGACATTTGGTTTGTGTTGCACCTATGATGGATTGGACGGATCGTCATGATCGGTATTTCCTCCGACTTATATCTAGACATGTACGATTATACACTCCAATGATTACCTCTCGGGCCATACTGCATGGGGATAGAAATCGTCTATTAGATTTTCATGAATCTGAACATCCATTGGCGTTGCAAATAGGTGGTTCGGATCCAGTTGAAATGGCGGATTGTGCGCGGATCGCTGATGATTGGGGCTATGACGAGATTAATATAAACGTTGGTTGTCCGAGTGATAGGGTGAAATTAGGACAATTTGGTGCATGTTTGATGGGAGAAAGCCCTATAGTCGCGAATTGTGTTGCTGCTATGACGAAGGTAACGAAAATCCCTATTTCAATCAAATGTCGTATAGGTGTGGACCAACAAATCCCTGAGAATATTTTACCTGAATTTATTTCACTAAATGCTGATGCTGGGTGCGGTACATTCATCATCCATGCCCGAAAAGCTTTATTAGCAGGTCTAAGTCCGGCAGAAAACCGCAATATTCCTCCGCTCAATTACCCTTTGGTGTACCTAATGAAGCAAATGAAACCTAACCTGGAAATTATAATTAATGGAGGAATTAATTCGTTGGCGGAAGCCAAACAGCATTTGGAAAAAGTTGATGGGGTTATGGTGGGTCGCGCAGCTTATCGACGGCCTTGGATATTGGCAAATCTTGATTCGTTGTTTTTTGATGATGGTAATGTCCCTAATCGATGGGAAGTTGTGGAAGCAATGACATCTTACAGTGAAAAACAAATGGCCGATGGGGTCCCTTTAAAATCAATTACCCGACATATGATGGGCTTATTTCACGGCTTGCCTGGTGCTAAATTATGGCGTCGTACTTTATCCGAAAATTCCCTATTATCATCGTCAAGGTCCGATTTGTTGCGACGGGCAGCAGCAATGGTGAGTGACGCTAAGGAAATGATAGCATGAGAAAACCTTCTAACCTAAATAGACGTCTGTCGCCAGGTCAGCGAACTTTTATTGATTTAGGGCCTTTAGTTGTCTTCTTTTGTGCGAATTATATTTACGGAATTATGGTTGGAACCGCGTCTTTAATGGCTGCGACTGCAATCACAGTCATTATTGCTATCCTAGTAGAGCGCAAAGTTCCACCTATGCCCTTGGTAACGTGCTTATTAGTGATGGTTTTTGGCGGTCTCACTATATATTTTGATGACGAGATGTTCATTAAGGTGAAACCAACTATTATTAATCTTTTGTTCGCTGTAGCATTATTATCGGGTTTAATTTTGCGGAAACATTTCCTGAAAATTCTATTAGGCAATGTTCTGCACTTAACTGACGATGGTTGGAGAATTATCAGTCAACGATGGATGGTTATGTTTTTGTTCTTAGCCGGAATGAATGAAATATTATGGCGTACGGTGGATACAGACACGTGGGTTACCTTCAAAGCATTTGGCATTCCGGCGATTGTAATAATCTTCAGCATCTGTATGGCTCCATTATTACGTCGATATCAATTACAGAAGTAAACACAAGAACAACTAAGCCCGTTTCTCCCAAAGCGGTAAAAGAACAAAACTCGCAATTAATGCCGCGCAACTTATTCCCCCCATGATCCAAAAAGCATCACCTTGTAATTCTGTATACAACGCCCCCGCTATTGGAAACATGCATCCAGCTAGGATTCCGCCCACTAAAGCGTAATAGATACTCTGTCCTGTTGCCGAATATTGCTCAGAAACAATCGCAGAAAGAAATGCCATTGCGCCTAAGTGGGCTGCACCAAAAGTAAGACCGTGAAGGGTCTGAAGAAGCATTATGACGAAGGAATCGTCAGAAATCGCCATTAGAGGCCAGCGAATAATTCCACCCAGAGATGCTAAAATTAAGAAGATAATCGGCGTAATACGGTTACGAAAAAACCCGGCTACACCGAAGACAAGGATTTCGGCCAGTACCCCTACTGCCCAAAAGCAGCCAATCGAGAAAGCACTGTGACCTTGGTCTCGCCAGTGAATAGTGGCAAAGCCGTAGAGAATTGAATGGCTGATTTGAATGAGACCAGCCGCGAGTAAGAACATAAAAAACGTTGGGGTAAATAGATCCCATACGGAATTATTTTTATTTAATTCAATACGTCTGGCGGGTTTATTAGGGGCAAGTGAACAAGATATTGATACCAAAATCATATTGGCGGCCATTAAAAAGGCCACTCTATCGGCGACGCTACCTTCCAACAACCAACCTACTACTAGACTGCTGCTAATGAAAGCAATAGAGCCCCAAAGGCGGATATAGCCATAATTTAAATGATTTAGGTTAATTTGTTTGAGGGTAACGCTTTCCATTATCGGCAAGACGGGTTGGTAACACGCTGCCGTAAATGAACTCACAATCAAAATAATCCAGAATCCTTGACTGTTTGAGAGAAAAACAAAACCTAATGCTGCCAAAAGCATCAAAGAGGTAGTTAACCAGCGCGTTTGTCCTGATTGATCGGCTAAACGGGCAATTAGCGGTTGAGCTGCTACTTTTATCCAAAAACTACAAGCTAATACCCAACCAATTTCAAATGGGTTTAGGCCTACGTCTTTGAGCCACAAGGGCCAGTAAGGAATAAAAATGCCCATGGCTAAGAAATAGGTAGCGTAAAACGCTGCTAACTTCCAAAATAGCGAGTTTTGTAAAAACAATCCTGAGCTAGAGAACAAATTATTTCACTAGAAATCTAAATTTTTGTAATGCAAGGGAGGTTTAGTTCCCGGAACGTGATCTTCCAATAACGACCTAAAACTCGGCCGCGATTTTATTCTCGCGTACCATTGTTTTGCTTCTTGGTAGTCTTCCCAGGGAACGTCTCCAAGATAATCTAAGCAAGATAGTTGAGCCGCAGCCGCTATATCAGCTAAAGAAAATCTATCGCCACCCAACCAGGCGCGTTGATCTGCTAAATATCCTATATAACTGAGATGGGTATCCATGTTAGCGTAGCCCGCTCGAATGGCTTCGCTGCTGGGTTCTCCTAGACCTAGAAATCGCTTCATGAGTTTCTCTCCTAAAAGATGTTCTGACACTTCTCGGTAGAATTTAATATCGAACCAGATGCACAATCGGCGTATTTCGGCTCGCTCTATAGCGTTTCCAGGGATTAGCAGAGGCTCCTGTTCAATTTCCTCAATGTATTCGGCTATTGGTTGAGAAGGAGTTATAATTGAACCATCGGCTTCTTGAAGTACGGGAACAGTTCCGGCTGGATTCAGGGTTAAAAATTCCTGTCGTCTCTCCCAAATGGGTTCGATAATAAATCTGGTTTCTAGTTGTTTTTCGCTCAAAATTATCCGGACTTTACGGGAAAAAGGATCGAGCGGTAGATGAAAGAGCGTTCGCATATTAGCTCGTCTGATAGGATAGAAAAATAACTTATCAAATGATACCAGAATCAAGGATATCACTACAATCGCATGTTAGCTTATTCACTAGCACCTGATGTAAAATGTATCATAATCGTTAGGATACTATCCGAGAATAAATGAAGGTGGTGAAAATTACGATAACTGAAAAAACTAAAATCAAGAAAGTTAGTTTAGGATCCTGTACAATGAACGCTATCACAAAAAACATGCATCCCTTCGGGGGACAGGAAAATAATAGCTGAAGATCGACTATTGATTAGGGCAGCGATGAACAGTCACCAGCATGTTTCGTGCCGAATTTGGGTGCCAAGGTATTCATATGGGGTCGAACTAGTCTAGAAAGACGGGGCTAATATTTTTTGAAAAAGCTGGCTGAAAATGGAAATAATACTCATTTTGCCTCGAGAATAATCGAAAAAAATTGGCGTTTCAGCTGTTTTCGTCGCTGCCATCGGTTGCAGATTGATTATACCCTATTATGATCCAAACCTTGGATCGGAAACTCAACGGTTCCTTTTAAATACGCAAAAAATAATGACCTGATTCTGGCAGGCGCTTGTCGGCTAGAAGGATCGGTACCAATATTAACGGAAGCTGACAAGCAAGGAATGATTTGAATCTTAGATGGGAACATCGTTACTAGCGAAGTCTTAAATTCTGCTGCGACGTACACTTTATCCCGGGAGGCGATTTAAAATTGTTATTTGCAATGTTGCTCTCGGCACTTTTTCTGCGAGTTATCCTAATTCAGATAGAATTTCCTCATTGTGCTGTCCTGATAGAGCAACCCAGGATTGGGCACCCACAGTTGAAGTATCGAATAGCATAGGTGTATTTGCGACATTATAAATTTGCGCACCATCGTTTACTGCCACCGACGCTCCCCGTTCCCTAACTCTTGGTTGATTGATTGACTCTTTAATAGTTAAATATTGCGCGCACGGACAACCTGCCGCATTTATAAGCCGTTCCGCTTCCGCAGCCGTGAAATTTATGACCTCCCTTCCTATTTCTTCAAGAAAAGTATCCCAATTATCCATGCGTTCCGTCGCGTTGGCGTATCGTCTGTCTGAGACCCAATCACCTCGTTTGAGTGCTTTTGCTAATCCTAGGAAGTTTGCCTGACTGACCGGGGCAACCATTATAAACCCGTCTTTTGTTGTTAGAGGTGCAAAGACGGGAGCCTGTGTTGGATTTTGAATCTGTGCTGCTTGGTATTCATGAGCCATCATATTGTGTATTGTATCAATCATGGCAACATCGATTCGTTGGCCTAATCCTGTTCGCTCTCGGCCAAATAGGGAGGCGCAGATAGCGGAACAGGCATGTGTCGATCCCATAAAATCTGGCGCATTGCTGCGGTGGCGTAGTGGCCGATTTAATGCAGGCTCATATTGCATCATCATCATATCGAACCCGCTTGACGCGTTGATTATAGTAGCGAAAGCAGCACGATCTGAGTCAGGCCCGGTTTGCCCGAAACCAGAAATTGAGCAAAAAATCAAATTAGGTTTAATTTTCTTTAAAGTTTTAAAGTCCAGGCCAAATTTAGCCATTACGCCTGGCCGGTAATTTTCAAGCACCACATCTACTGTAGACATTAATTGATGAATTTGCTTAATAGCGATTGGCTGTTTCAAGTCTAATTCAACGCTTTTTTTCCCGCAGTTTAAGTGCCCAAAATAAGAACTTTTATCTCGATGAAATGGTGGGGCTTTTCGCATTAATTCTCCACCTAACGGCTCTATTTTTATGACTTCTGCACCCATATCTGCCATTAATCTGGTGCAATAGGGGCCGGCTACATACATGGAGAAATCTAATACTCGGACGCCGGTTAGCGGACCTGCAGGTAATTTTGTTTTTTCTGGCGTATTTGCCATTCATCATTACTCCTACCAGCCCATCGCTCGACCTGATCGTCTGGGATCTGCTCCACCACAAATTAATCCAGTTTTCAGATTTGCGCTGATAGCGCAAACTCCTGCTACGGCGTCCGAACGTGGGCCAGTCCACTCGATATCGTGACCTCTTTCTCCAAGATCGAACCCAACGTGTTCAGTGATGCCTTGTTCAATTACCAGCCTTCCAGGCTTCGCGTCGTGGGGTTCAAACGAATTGGGATGGCTGAAGGTATTGAAACGCGGCGCTTCTATCGCCGTTTGAATATCCATCTCAAAAATCAGATGATTTAGTAAGACCTGAAGCATTCCCTGGGGTTGGGCATCACCGCCGGGAGCACCGAAAGGCATTCGTATTGAATCTTTTGCCAGAGCCATAGCTGGATTAGGGGTAAGACGGGGTCGCTTCCCTGCTTCTATGGAAGATGCGTGACCATCCATAGCGAACGATTGTGAACCTCTTGCAGATGGACATATTCCGAGCCCGGGAATTGCTGGACTTTCAAAGGAGACGTCTGATGGTGTTATTGAACAGATATTGCCCAATTGATCCATTGTGCACGTATACGATGTGTCGGCCGAGGCCATGGAAGGTGAATGGTCAACGTGAGGGATAAAAGAAGGGCCTCCAAATCCTGGAATATTCCCAGCTTTTGGCATGCCCGGGCTAGCAGTTTTGTTATTAATCTCACGCCTGCGTTGAGCCGCAAAACTTGATGAGATTAGCGTGTCAATGGGTACTTTAATTACGTCAGGATCGCCGTAATAGCGTTCGCGATCAGCAAATACTAGCTTGATTGTTTCTGCAACGGTATGAATGTAATCAGTCGAATTGTGACCTAATTTTCTAAGATCAAAGTCTTCTAGAACCCGAAGCATTTGTAATAACGTTGGACCCTGACACCAAGGCCTACAAGTATATATATCAACACCAGAGAACTTAATAGATACTGGTTCTTCCACTGGCGTACGGTATCCAGATAAATCCTCGGTCGTTAGAAGGCCGCCATTTTCTTCGTGGAACGCTATGATTTTTTGGGCAATATCACCTACATAGAAGGCATCTCGGGCGGCCTCTAGTGCTCTCTTTCTTCCTAAATGAGCGCTTCCACTTTCTTCATCAGCCATATATTGTAAAGTGGAGGCAAGATCTGTTTGGACCAAAAGTTCTCCTGCGACGGGAGGGCGATCGTTTGGAAGCCATATAGCCGCGTTGCTCGGCCATCGCTGATAATTTTCTTTATATCGATCGATGAATTGTTCCATTATGGGATGAACTGTGAAACCCTCTTTAGCGTAGCGTACGGCTGGCTCCGTTACCTCGGCGAACGACATGGTGCCATATCGCTTGAGCGCGGTTATCCATGCATCCGGTCCTGCCGGGACTACCGTTCGTAATATCCCGAGGGGGATTTTACTGCCGTGTTGGTCTCGAAACATTTTTAAAGATGCTGCTTTAGGCCAGTAACCAAGGCCCGCTATACTAATAACTTTTTCTTGTTCCGCTAGATAAATAAGCATGGGTGCGACGCCGGAAAACTGTACTTGGTCGCTGTGTACTACGCTCAGTGCAATACCGGCCGCAATGCCTGCATCTACCGCATTGCCGCCAGATTCTAGCATTTTTAGACCGGCCTCGGTAGCAAGGTAATGACCGGCCACCACCATATAACGGCGGCCTGTTATCATCGGTTGTTGAGGTAATATATCCATTCATTTACGCCTTATGTGATGTATCTGGGCGGGCAGGGGAAAGAATCATATTTTTTTTAAGATAAGATAACAATGCACGTAATCCATTGCGTGACCATTGGGTGAATCTCGTACCATTGATTCATAATTATTATAAAAGTGTTCTATAATCTCGTTTTTCTCTTCAAGGGAACGTTTTGGAGACAGGCCGCTAGCAAAAGTTGCCTCGCTCCACGAACGCAGTGTGGGGATATATTCTTTAGCGAAGCGATTAGCATTCCCATGCAATTTAAAGTCTTCGGCAAACGGGCAACGCACGACTCTAGTTTCGACGTGCTCCATCCTTAAATTAGCTTGATAGACGGGATTTTTCTTATTCTTAAAAGGGTCCACAAATTGTTCGACTGTGCGATAGCTTTGAGGAAAGTTTGTATTAACGTATTCAGTACCTGAAATTATTTTTTCATCTCTCAGTCGCGCCCATAACGTGTTGAAGGTATCAAACATATTTATTCCGCCTGTCGCTCCAAGATATTGGCCAGTTTGGTCAATTCCAAAATTGAAAAGCGCGAGACGACCGTTGGGCGCGAGATCCTGAGCCCTGTTTAGAAGAATGTTCTCCCAATCTAACCGGCCTTGTTCTATATAGGCGTCTCGTTCCCAGCCCGAAGCACCTACCATATGAATGTGGTCGGAAATCGAGGTCGGCTTTTCGCTAATATAATGAGATGCGGTAGCTGAAAAACCGAAATTCAATGTTCCAGAAGGGAATATTGGTTGGTGGAATGAAGTAGCTGATGAATAAACGAAAAGATTATCAATTGTGTTAAAATAACTAGTTAAATCTGTTAGACCATGGATATTTTGGAAAAGCTGACTGAAATCATTACGAGGCAAATCTGTGTAAACCATTTGTATTGGTCGTGATGGGGCTCGCCTTCTAACTTCTCTCAGTACCTCACCAACCATTGAAATCGAGGTTCCACCGTCTGCGCAACCCATATCTGACATTGTAAATAGTGTACCATCATCTGGTGGATTCATCCTTTCTAAAGACTCCATTATAAGATGTGTAGCTCCTTCAATGACTAATTTTGCACCTACAGTAGCATTAGAATAATAACCGCCACCTTTCATGGACATAAAATTTGCTGTTTCAGTTGAATTTTGCATAATTAGTGATGATCGAAACATTGGTTAACGTTGGAGACCTAGACTTTTAAATGCCTCCTGAATTTTGATGTGCCCAAGGGCCATCATAGCCTAAAGACCAGTCTGGCGGCACTTCACACGGCCTAGGGTCATGACAAACCCACCGCGGGCAAACCCCTCGAACTATCTTCCCTGCAAATGGGCTAGGGATAGGATTTGAGGAGTAGGGCATTGAATCTGCCGAAGAGTAGATATTCAT
>CAZADS010000006.1:0-38607 GCA_964483985.1 uncultured Thalassobaculaceae bacterium | reverse complement strand
CTATGATCTTTATTTCTATTTTGGTAATGATATTAGTATTTGGCCAAATTCCGATTAACGATACATTGATTGCCCGGTACACGCCGAACACGTGGAGAGGGCGAGTTTTTTCTATTAAATATGTATTGTCATTCACTGTTTCGGCTGCGGCTATTCCGTCAATAGCCTGGTTGTATGAGGGAGGTGGAGGGTTTAATATGATGTTTGAAACTGCAGCTATTGCGGCGATCGTAATTACAATGGCGGTGGCATTTTTACCTAGTAAACAAGTTAATTTAGTTGGGATAATCACGAGAGGTGATAGTAAATCCTAGTTTAGGTTGGAATTTAATGTCTTTGGGCCATATTTTAATGATTAACATTGGCCACGGTTTAGCGCATTTATTGATGTTGCTTTTCCCTGTGGTAGCTGCCTTAGCTGCATTGACGTTTGGTGAGGATTACGCAACATTGATTGTTCTGACAACTGGAAGTTGGTTAGCATTTGGATTGGGTGCGATTCCGGCGGGATGGCTTGCGGATAGATGGAGCAGGAGAGGAATGCTAGCCGTTTATTTTATCGGCGCTGGGATATCTTGTTTCCTTACAGCCGCTTCGCAAAACTATTGGCAAATCGCTAGCGCTCTTGTGGTATTAGGAATTTTTGCATCCATTTATCATCCTGTTGGCATAGCGATCTTGGCTGATGGCGCCCCAAAATCCTTGGGAAAAAGGTTGGCGATTAACGGGGTTTGGGGAAATATTGGCGTTGCTATTTCCGCTTTGGTCGCGGCGGCGCTTGCCGAATTTTATGGCTGGCGTTCAGTCTTTATAATACCTGGAATTGTATCGGTGATTTTGGGATTTATCTGGTTGTTTGTAGTGCCAGCACAAAAGAGGGGAAGTGACAAAGAAGGGCGCATGGTCACGAAACGCCACGATGGCCTTAGTAATTGGAAAAAAATTCTTGCAGTCATTGCTGGTTTATCGGTGCTGATTGGGTTTGCGTTTAATGCTACAATAGTCTCTCTTCCGAAACTTTTTGATGAAAGATTAGGAAATCTAGCTGACAGTGCTACGGCGGTTGGTTTTTTGGCGTTCGGCGTTTATTTGTTAGCAGCAATAGCACAACTAATTGTTGGCAGCTTAATAGACCGTTATCAAATAAAACCAATATTTATGTTCATAGCGGCGGCACAAGCCATAACGATGTTAGCAGTGTCGACATCACATGGTACACAATTAATTGTTTTATCGGCTATTATGATGGCATTGGTATATGGAGGTGCCCCTATAGCCGACGCGCTAATCGGTCGTACGGTGCCTGCGCATTTGCGGTCCCGGATTTTTGGAGGAATTTATTTGATATCATTTGCTGCATCTACAGCAGCTATTCCAGCTATTGCCATTTTTCATAATTTTGGCGGTTTTTCTATGCTTTACTTGTTGCTTAGCGGTTTAGGAGGATTGGTTTTTTTAGGGATTGGTTTGTTACCTAAAATTCAGTCTTTCCGAGTGATTGGTGCTAACTAGTTTTCGTCCCTATGGGATAAATTTTTTAAAAGGCATCGGGTCTTTCCAACTTGTATTGCTGAAAGAAAAATTTCCCGCTTTTTGAGTAAGGTAATACTAATAATATACGTATTCGATGCTTCCAAATAAATTACATTAGAACAAAATTTTAGGAAAAAGGTCGATGGACCACAAAGTTGAAAATCAATTTATTCCCCTCGCTCAAAGCTTTAAAGAAGCTAATCGTTCAGATTGGAATAGGTTAGTTGAAAAAGCGCTCAAGGGAATTGATTTAGGAGAATTTTTGGTTCGGTCAACGTACGACGGTGTAAATCTAAAGCTACTCTATAGTGAAGATGAAAGCGGTGCAGAAAGGAACGATGGTGATTTTTACAAATATTATCGAGAAAGCCTCTCGTCTCACCGGATTCAACATGGTTGGAATGTTCAACAATTCCATGATCATCCCGATCCGGTTGTTGTAAATACTAACATTCAAGATGATCTTTCCGGTGGAGCGTGTTCCATAGCTCTTCGAATAAATACTCCCGTAAATAAAAATCACAAAAGGGGTGTGAGAGTGAATTCTTTACGGGATTTAGATATTGCTTTGACGGATGTGGATTTAACATCAACTCGGCTGACTTTGGATGCTGGCGTGAACGCTTATCCAATCGCTTTAATATTGATTGCACTTGCTAACAAACGCGGGCTAAATACTTCAAACCTAACGGGTACTTATGGAATGGACCCTATAGGTGCGTTAGCAAGTTTGGGAAGTCTTCAGGGTCCCTTGAGTCTTCAGTTTGAGGCGGCGGGAAAGCTAGCGGTCTGGTGTAAAAACAATGCAACTAACATGCGAACCTTCAACGTGGACACGTCCAAGTACCATGCGGCGGGGGCTACTGAGACGGAGGACCTTGCTTTCTCCATGGCAACAGGCTTGGCTTATCTGAGATCACTAATCGATGCGGGATTAAGTATTGATGAGGCTTGCAGTCAAATAAGTTTTAATTTTTCGGTTGGTACTGAAGTATTTGAGGTCATGGCGAAATTGCGAGCAGCAAGGAAGCTATGGGCAAGAGTAGCTGAAGTTTCCGGGGCCAATCTAAAATCTTCCGTTATGAAGTTGACAGCGATTACCGCAACCCGAGTTTTAAGTAAGCGAGATATATGGGTGAATTTATTGCGTTCAACTTGTGCTTGCTTTGCTGCGGGTGTAGCTGGGGCGGATACTATTACTCTTTATCCACATACCCACGTTTTGGGTTTACCAAAATCGTCATCTCGGCGATTGGTTCGGAACATTCAAAATATATTGATACACGAATCTTCAATATCCCGAGTAGCAGATCCTGGTGGCGGCTCATATTATATTGAGAAATTAACCGATGAGTTTGCCAATAAAGCTTGGTTGTTATTTCAAAACATAGAGAAAAACGGCGGTATGGCCAAAAATGTTGAGTCAGGTAAAGTCGCTAAGATGACACGTGAGGCGTGGAATCGAAGATTGCCTAATTTGGCTCATCGACGAGATCAATTGATTGGGATTTCTGCATTTCCGGATTTACATGAAGAGCTGGGTGAGTCAGTAACTGAAGCTTACGTCGAAAATATCGGTGCCGACTATGAGCCAGAGATAGGCAATGAAGATCTAATATCTAAAAGAGGGACCTTGGACACTTTGGTTCAAGCCGCGGGAACTAATGCAAGTATTTTCCAGTTGGCGAAACCTTTGTGTGGGAGCCCGATGAAAATCCCAAGTATTGTAGAGCATCGGTTGAGCGAGGACTTTGAAGCACTTCGCGACGCAAGCGACGAATGGCTCTTACAAAGAGGCCGTCGTCCAATAGCTCATGTCATTGGGGTGGGAGCAGTTGTGGAACATATTGATAGATTAAATTTTTTGAAGAATTATTTAGCGGCTGGGGGTATTGCTACCACAGAAGAGAATATCGATGTGGGTAATGGTAGTGTCAAATTTTCCAAATCTGGATCGGACATTGCAGTGATTTGTTCTACTGATGCTATATATGAGTCTGAAACAGAGTTGATAGTGCGCAGTTTAAATGATCTGGGCGCAGGAGTAATAGCGCTTGTTGGTGAGCCTGGAGAAAGCGAGGGTGCATTGAGGAAAGCTGGAGTGAATTATTTCTTTTTTCCTGACGACGATATTTTAGCCAAGTTAAATGCGGTACACGAGTCTATAGGGATAATCAGACCATGACAATTATACCTGATTTTACAACTATACCGCTTAGAGACGACATTAAGCCTCCTTCGGAGTTAAAAACTTTTGACTCATCAGTTTGGCTTACACCGGAAGGCATACCAGTTAAGAATATTTATACGGCCGACGATATTGGAGAGTTAGATTTTTTGAATGGTTGGCCAGGAATACCCCCGTACCTCCGTGGCCCTTATCCCACTATGTATACTAATAAGCCTTGGACAATTCGACAATATGCTGGATTTTCAACGGCGGAGGAATCGAATGCCTTTTATCGAAGGAATTTGGCATCGGGACAGAAAGGCCTGTCGGTAGCATTCGATTTGGCGACTCATAGAGGATATGATTCAGATCATCCTAGGGTTTTGGGGGATGTTGGAATGGCTGGGGTCGCAATTGATTCAATATATGACATGAGAGAACTCTTCGACGGCATTCCGCTGGATCAAATGAGTGTGTCAATGACTATGAATGGAGCAGTGCTGCCAATTCTTGCATTGTATATTGTAGCGGCCGAGGAACAAGGTGTGTCGCCAAAATATCTCGCAGGAACTATTCAAAATGACATATTGAAGGAATTTATGGTCCGAAACACCTATATTTATCCTCCAGCACCGTCGATGAGAATAATCTCAGATATTTTTGCATTTACGTCTGTCGAAATGCCAAAATTCAACTCTATCAGTATTTCAGGTTACCACATGCAGGAAGCCGGAGCGACGGCTGATCTCGAACTCGCATATACAATTGCTGATGGAATTCAATATGTGGAAGCAGGTTTAGCGGCGGGTTTAGATATAGATAGTTTTGCGCCTAGACTCTCTTTTTTTTGGGCAATAGGTATGAATTTTTTTATGGAAATAGCAAAAATGCGCGCTGCGCGCCTTATTTGGGCTAACTTGATGCAAAATTATGACCCAAGAGATCCGCGCTCGCTATCTTTGCGAACTCACTGTCAAACGAGTGGATGGAGTTTGGCTGCACAAGATGTTTTTAATAACGTCACTAGGACCTGCATTGAAGCGCTTGCTGCAACTCACGGACATACCCAATCTCTTCACACAAATGCACTTGATGAAGCTTTGGCTTTGCCAACGGATTTTAGTGCTAGGATAGCTAGAAACACCCAATTACTCATTCAGCAGGAAACAGGAACATGTGATGTCATAGACCCATGGGGCGGAAGTTTTTACATTGAACGTTTAACGTATGAATTAGCCGTTAAAGCTTTGGCACATATAGAAGAAATCAAAAGCCTAGGTGGAATGGCTAAAGCGATCGAGGCCGGTATTCCGAAAATGCGCATAGAAGAGGCAGCAGCGAGGACGCAGGCGCGAATTGATTCTGGACGCCAGACTATTGTGGGCGTTAACCGGCATAGGTTAAGCAAATCAGAGAACGTTAACATTTTGAGAGTGGATAATGCCTCCGTGAGGGGCCAGCAAATAGAAAAGTTGAATAAATTGCGACAGGAACGTGATGTTGTAGAAGTTGAACTAGCGCTTAACCGCCTAACCCAGTCCGCGGAGACGTGTCAGGGAAATCTTCTCGCTTTAGCGGTTGAGGCAGGTAGAGTTAAGGCCACTGTAGGGGAAATATCAAATGCATTAGAAAAAGTCTATGGTCGACATGCAGCGGAGGTGAAGACTGTGTCAGGAATTTATGGGAATGAATTCGGCACTGATGATGGAGAGGCGGTCAAGGTCCGTGATATGGTTGAAGCTTTTCAAAAAATGGAAGGGCGTCGTCCAAGAATTTTAATAGCAAAGCTCGGTCAAGATGGACATGACCGAGGACAAAAAGTAATAGCAAGTGCTTTTGCGGATTTGGGGTTTGACGTTGACATAGGCCCACTTTTTCAAACTCCAGAGGAAGTGGCAAGACAGGCGATCGAGAATGATGTGCATATTGTTGGGGTGAGTTCATTGGCGGCGGGCCACTTAAGTCTCGTGCCGGAATTAAGATACCATATGGCGTCTTTGGGGCGTGAAGATATAATGGTGGTAGTCGGGGGAGTAATCCCAAACGAAGATTTTGATGCGTTGATAGAGGCTGGTGCTGCGGCAATATTTCCGCCAGGAACGGTCGTGGCGGAAGCTGCGGTTGACTTGCTTGGGAAACTAAATGCTTCACTTGGTCGCAAAATGTAGCAAGATAGCTGAATTGTTTTGCAGCAAAGCACGGAAAGCCGTTTCTATAGCTTTGACGTATTTTTTATTTATTTTAGAAATAACGAGCAAAAACAATGATCATAGAGACTTGTAAATTCATTCAATTTAGCGTGGTTGTAATGTAATGGTGCCGCATAAATCCTTGACGGTTGATCAATATATAGCCGGTGTTTTACATAGAGATAGGTCAGTACTAGCTCAAACCATCACTCTGGTTGAAAGTAGACTTCCAAGTCATAGAGAAATGGCAGACAAGGTTCTAACAGCGTTGCAGCCAAGGTCGGGAGAATCCATCAGAGTAGGCGTTACCGGAGTGCCAGGAGTAGGTAAAAGCACTTTTATAGAGGCACTAGGGAAGCATTTGACCGGGAACAACCACAAAGTAGCGGTTTTAGCTGTGGACCCAACTAGCGTCCGAACTGGTGGATCAATTCTGGGTGATAAAACGCGAATGCAAGAGTTGAGTAGAGATCCAGCAGCGTTTATTAGACCGTCTCCCACCTCGGGCACACTTGGCGGTGTTGCGCGGGCCACTCGCGAAAGTATGATAGTTTGTGAGGCTGCTGGTTTTGATATTATTCTTATTGAAACTGTGGGTGTAGGGCAATCCGAAATCACTGTCGCGGATATGGTGGATTTTTTTCTCGCGCTTATGTTACCCGGGGCGGGTGACGAACTGCAGGGTATAAAAAAAGGGCTATTGGAAATTGCCGATATGATAGCGGTCAATAAAGCTGACGGGGATATGATCATACCCGCTCAAAGAGCTGCAGCAGAATATCGAAGGGCTCTGGAAATTTTAACTCCAACCAGTCCGAATTGGAGTCCGCCAACCCAAACGTGCAGCGCTGTCACTAAAGAGGGTCTCGCCGAAATTTGGGAAGAAATCCAAATTCACAGACGGGTATGCAAAAAATCCAGTGAATTTGAGAGCAAACGAAGAGATCAACAGATACGTTGGATGTGGTCGATGATAAAAGACCGGGTTATCATATCGATCGAAGAGAATAGTGAGATTAAGAAAATTGTGAGGGAATTGGAGAAAGAAGTTTCTGCAAATAGAATGCCTCCAGGTATAGCGGCGGAACGTGCACTGGCTGCATTTCGCTCTGTTTGAAAGGGAAAGCATATGATTTCAAGAATTCCGGCCGAGATAGGTATGAACGTTTCAGATATCGATACTCCAGCACTTTTAGTGGAACTGGATGTTTTCGAGTACAATATTAATTTAATGGCAAAAATGGTTGCCGATCTTGGAGTTGTGCACCGACCTCATGCGAAAACACATAAATCACCTGCTGTTGCTCATCGACAGATTGCTGCGGGTGCGATAGGGCAGTGTTGTCAGAAAGTTAGTGAAGCAGAAATTTTGGTCGCAGGTGGTATAGCAGATGTATTGGTTTCAAATCAGATAGTGGGGCGTCGAAAACTAGATCGACTAGCAGCCTTAGGTCGTAGTGCCAAAATAAGCGTATGTGCGGATAATATGGAGAATATCGCTGAAATAAATGCAGCAGCAAAACGGTTTGAGGCTATTGTGCGTGTTTTGGTGGAAATAGACGTAGGTGGTGGTCGGTGTGGTGTTTCTTCTGGAACCAAAGCCGTCGAATTAGCAAAAGCAATCGATCAAGCATCTCATTTAGAATTTGGGGGATTACAAGCATACCATGGTCGGGCTCAGCATATCCGTGGATTTAGTGAGCGCAAAACGGCAATTTCTCACGCGGCAAATTTAGTAAGGGATACGGTGGAAAAACTTCATTTGGCGGGATTGGGATGTGAGAAAATTACCGGAGCCGGCACAGGTACCTTTCAGTTTGAGGCTGCCTCCGGAATTTGGAACGAAATTCAGGCTGGTTCTTATTGTTTTATGGACGCTGATTATGGTTTAAATTTGGATGAAGAAGGAGAATTTTTTGATACGTTTCGTCAAAGTTTGTTTGTATTGTCTACTGTGATGAGTTGCCCAGCTAGAGATAGAGCTGTCCTAGATGCAGGGCACAAAGCAACCTCGATTGATTCTGGTTTGCCACGCGTTGCCAAGTTAAAGGGCGTGGACTATGTGAGTGCATCGGATGAACACGGTACTTTGTTGCTTGGTACAGAGGCGCCTAAACTGCGGTTGGGGGACAAAATCTATTTAATTCCTGGCCATTGCGATCCGACAGTGAATCTCCATGATTATTATGTAGGAATAAGAAATAACGTGGTGGAATCACTTTGGCCGGTGGCTGCGCGTGGTGCGGTATTTTAATTGCTGCAAAGTGGATTTGGCATCCAATTGTTCTTAGATATTGGTGGTGAAATTACAACCTTGGATTTTTGGAAGAACGATGAACTTGCACGATGAAATTGTCCCGCCTGTTACTTCGATAGAAGAAGAGCAGGATGAACTCATCGCAGAATTCAGTTTTTTCGATGATTGGATGGATCGGTATCAATATATTATCGATTTAGGCAGAAAATTGCCAGAAATGCCTGCTGAATATATTAGAGATGAATTTAAACTCAAGGGTTGCCAGAGTCAGGTTTGGTTTGTTGGGGAGGATCACGGAGGGCGCCTAAAGTTTTTGGCCGTAAGTGATGCGGCAATTGTTTCGGGTCTTATCGCTATATTACTACGAATTTATTCTAATCGGACGCCTCAGGAAATTCTTAATATCGAGCCAAATTTTATTAGTAAAATAGGGCTTGAAGAGCATCTAAGTCTTACTCGAAAAAACGGACTCGGCGCGATGGTGAAATCCATCAAAAAACGAGCCCATTTAGCTTTGGAACGAGTGGGATAAACTATGGTTCATATTTATGCCACTTCTTAACCATATTTATCAGGAAAAATTGCTGGCTTATGCAGCAGATATTGCTCGAGATGGGCGGCTTAAATCTCCAGATGCGTCTGCAACCGTTGTCTCGAGATCGTGTGGGAGTAGAATAACCGTCGATTTAATAATGGAAGGTGACGTAATTATTGATTTTGGCCAAACTGTTGAAGCTTGTGCATTAGGTAGTGCGTCGGCGTCTATATTTGGTGGCATAGTGTTGGGCAAACGTCTGAGTGATATTCGTTCAGTGCGTAATTGCATGTTTTCTATGCTAAAACAAAATGGTCCTTCACCAGATGCTGAATGGGCCGAAATGAGATTATTGGAACCGGCTCGAGACTTTACAAACCGTCATCAGTCAATCCTATTGGTTTTCAATGCGGTTCTCAAAGCTGCGAAGAACCTTGCAGACTGAAGTTCCAACACAGAGAACGTATTAGTAGCATAAATTTTAAAACCAGATACAAAATGGCGATAAACTAATCGCCTATACCTATTTAATTGGGTTTGGGCAAAACACAGCCGGTGGTATTTTTTCAGGTTCAAAATATTTTCAAATAGAAACTGGTCATTCATTTGAAAAAAGAAGCTATATTTTCTAAAAATCAAAGGTACAGATAGAAAAGGAAGTAAGGTTACAGTAAGAGTTTTGTTTCTAGCAGTATATCTTCTAATGTGGCACAATTGCACATAGTAGTGCTTTTAATATCTATCTAATCGAACTTTAGCATTAGGGCTGCGTTGAAGCATTAATATTTCAAACGTAATAAGTTATTTAATAACCCCTACTTCTGCGGTTAATTTTCGAGAGGGACATACGAGGTGCCTGACAAAATCAGTTATCGAAAAATGCAGGAGACAGAAGTCAACTCACCTGTTATCGATCTTAAAGATTCTGAACGAAGGGCTGCTTTGTTTCAACGCATCCGCAGAGATCATAGTGCGGAAATTATGGAGGATTACGTAGAACTGATATCAGATTTAATCGAAATTCATGGCGAGGCGAGACTGGTTGATTTAGCATCCCATTTAGGGGTAACGATGCCTACTGTGAACGCTACCGTTCAAAGGCTACAAAAGGAAGGGTTGGTTGAATCGAAACCCTATCGAGCAATTTTTTTAACAGAAAAGGGTCAACAGTTAGCTGAGTGGTCGCGGGCACGCCATAAAGTCGTTCTTGAATTTCTTCAGGCGATAGGTATTCCTGCAGATATTGCAGAAGCGGATGCAGAGGGCATGGAACATCACGTAAGTGATGAGACATTGCGTGCTTTTGAACTAGCTACAAAGCGCTTCCGAGAATCTTGAAAAGTTCTCGTTTTATCTTATTTACGCGTGCTTGTATCCTATGTTGGTTTTTTTAATTTGGCCAAAAATAGGAATGGACAAATGGCAAATGCTGTCATGGTAAAAGCGTAAAAAGCGTTGAGGTAACCAATCATTAAAGATTGTCTACCAATTTCACCACTTAGGGCTGCAAGAGTTCGCGTTCCTTCTATTGACCAAGTTGAAAACAAGGAGTTTTGGAAAATGAGAGCCTCGTTTAATGGAGTAGCACTTTCAGTCAAGGTAGAGTGATTCATTTGACTGGTATAAATCATTATCGCAAAACTAACTGAAATAAATACGCTGCTACCAAAATTCCGAACTAAATGAAATATCGAAGCACCCTCAGCTGTTTCACTTTCATTTAACTGGCTAAAAGTTACTATAGTTAACGGAACCCAGATCATTCCAACTCCCAATCCTTGTAACCAAGATGTCCATAAAACGTCAAGCATTGTTAGGTTTAGATTAAATTGAGCCATATACCAACCAGCTATACCTTGAAGAGAGAAACCCGCAAACATTGTGTATCTTGGATCAATTTTACTACCTCCTAACAACATAAAAGTGAAACCTAACAAGGTACCGGTTCCTCTAATACCGAGGATTAAACCAACTATAGAATCGGGGTAGCCGCGTAGAGTTTGCAGTAAGGCGGGCACAAGTGTGATTGGGGTGAAATTTAATAACCCGAATATGAAAGCGAAAAGAAGACCCAAGGCATAATTCCGCTTTAGCAACAAGCGCGGATTTAAAAATGGTCGATCTGCGGTTAAAGAATGCGTTATAAATATATACAAGCCAAATACTGCGGCAATGGCACAAAATATAATTTGCCAATTATCGAACCAATCTAACCGCTGTCCCCGGTCTAGCATAAATTGGAAGGCGCCCACAGCAATAGCCAAGGCAAAAAAACCTGTCCAATCAAGGTGAACGCTGGGTCGAAAAGGTCTGCGCCTGAGAAAAAGCATAACCCCCAGTAGCGAGATCACCCCACAAGGTACCATCATAAAGAAAACCCATCGCCAACTATATGTTTCGCTAAGGTAGCCTCCGATGGCGGGAGCGATGATAGGACCGATGACAACACCCATTCCAAAAATGGCATTTGCCGACCCTATCTTTTCCTTGGGATAAGCATCTACCACAATAGCTTGACAGAGAGGGGGTAATGGTGCACCGCATGCACCTTGAATAACTCTGTAAAAGACTAATTGTTCCAAAGACGTGGCTGTGCCGCAAAGGAAAGATGATATCGTAAATCCTATTACTGACCAAATAAGGACATTGCGCCGGCCGAAACGAGCTGCTAGCCACCCGGTCATCGGTGTGGCTATGGCAGCTGCAATAATGTTAAAGGTCACTATAAGAGCGATTTCGTCTGTAGTCGCTGATAAGGCACCTTTTATCTGTGGAAGTGACACGTTGGCTATGGTGACTGAGATTGCATATAGCATAGTCACCAGGGTCATGACGCCCAGCAGTACCGCGTTCTCGAACTCGGTGGACTTTCGAACACCCAGTTGTGCTTGATCGCTGGTCATTTTAAAAAATACTTAGCCGGCCGATGAACTGTTTTGGTCGATTTAAAGACTGAATTATTAGAAATTTCCAAAACTTCCAACTTTCGAACTATCAGGTTCGTTTCATTTTGAAGGGTTTTAAAGCATTAGAGGCGGCAGTAGATATTTTTGATTGAATTTTAGGAATTTTCATAACTCCATTAATGCGCCTATCCAAAAACGTCCACGTGTCTCCATGGCCTTGGGATTTGTCATCGAACCAATAAAGTGTAGTGGACGTTAATACCACTCCAAGGAGAGCTCTTTTTGTATAGAAATTGAAGTCGACCGATTTGTCCCCAGCTTCCCGCCAAATAAGATCAACCGTTTTATAAACATAACTGATTTTAAGATGAGCAATCGAGCGTCTAACTGCTTCCTCATAACCGGAAAGCTCTTCCAACCGACTGCGTACGGCCAGATTAATCCGTTCTCTTATTTTCATGTCTGTGAAATCATAATTCTTTAGACGGTCTAGCATTTTTCTATCTGCCCAATCTGAGAAATGCATAACTAAATCAGACGGATGAGAAAAAGCGGCATACACTAGTCCTTTATCTAAATCCGTATTATTTACCCCAGCTTTAAGCGCTTCCACTCCCCATCCATCAAACACAACGTGAGGCAAAGCATGAAGTAGTAATTTGTCTCGGATTAGTTGATTTTGCCGTTGAAATTGGTCAGTCGCCATTTTTGCTAATATCGTGGTTTTTGCTTGTTTTATATTCTGGGTTTGCAATCATTTCATCGGCAAAACCGAATTTTCGGAGGTCTACCATACGTTCCGGATATAATATACCATCTAAATGGTCTATTTCGTGTTGCACAACTCTAGCATGAAAACCGCTAGCTTCAGAGGTTACCGAATTACCGTTTGAGTCAAGGCCTCGATATGTAATATTTTTAAATCGAGGAACTTCGCCACGTAATCCCGGTATCGAAAGACACCCTTCCCAATCTAACTCTATTTCCCTCCCGAGTGGCTCGAAGACTGGATTAATTAATATTTGGAGTTCGACTGGATTATCTTGTGCGAGATCGGATGTTCGGTTTTTAGGAATTTCAAAAATTATAACGCGCAGTTTTTCACCAATTTGAGGAGCTGCCAAACCTACCCCACCTGCTGCCCGCATAGTTTCGATCATATCAGGCACCAATGTTGTCAGCTGATCAACGTGATGACTTTCTATTGTTTCAGCTTTTTCGAGAAGCGTTGGATTACCCATTTTTAAAATAGTACGTATAGCCATAATCATGATATAAACTTCTAATTTCATTTGGTAAAGTGGACAAACGATGTCTCTTGGCATGTAGAGCCAACTTGTGCTATGTGCTTCGCGTATTAACAACCGATCTGTTCGTCAGTCATAATAGGAACTAGTGATAATTGGGAGGTAAATTTCTGTGCATGTAACAGTCCGCGATAACAATGTTGATCAAGCTCTGCGCGCGCTGAAGAAAAAAATGCAGCGTGAGGGTATATTTCGGGAAATGAAACTACGCCGGAATTATGAAAAGCCGTCAGAGCGCAGGGTGCGTGAGCAGGCTGAGGCTACCAGACGTCATCGCAAACTGATGCGCAAGCGGCTGGAACGTGAAGGTTATTAGAGTAGGGATCGTTTTGCTTTTTTAATAGCGGTTACAGTTTTGGAACAATATCTGTAACGAAACGATCCATTTGCTCGGTTTGAACTGATGCACTGTCTCCTCGATAGCGGACGACAATGGTTTGAAACCCAGAATCCAATATGCTTTTAAGGTCATCTATGATTTGAATTTGGGAACCGCTGCCGATTTCACGTCCTCCAAATGCTCCAGGTTTTGGCTCTCCTGGGTTGATAAAAATTTTATAGACCAACTCCAGCTCGTCGTAATTTCGACCATATTCTTCACTAAATCTCTTGAGTTTATTCAGGCCTTCGGCTATCCGTTCTGGCCCTAAGGCGACTGCTAGCCATCCGTTTCCATGGCGAACAACGCGGCGTAAGGCTGGATTGGAGAGACCTCCAATTAGAATAGGAGGGTGAGGTTTTTGAATTGAACCTGGCACAGAGTGAACGGAATCAAAATGGTAGGTTTCTCCATCGTATTCAACCTCTCCACCAGCGGACATAGCTTTAAAAATTTCTAAATATTCATCTGTAACCCTGCCCCTAGATTTAAAATCGGGCGAGTTAAGAGCTTCAAATTCTTCTTTCAGCCATCCTACACCGGCCCCTAAAATAATTCTGCCGCCCGAAAATTGGTCAAGTGTTATCAACATCCTCGAAAGCAATACTGGATTTCGGTAAGGTATGATCAGTACCGCAGTACCGATGCGAAGACGGTTTGTAGCTCCGACTAAAACGCCCATTGCTGCAATAGGCTCAAGTAGTGGATCGGACGTCGGTGCGGGAAAATCGCCAGATGAACTATAGGGGTATTGGGAGTTGAATTTAGTAGGAAATACAACGTGATCTGCAAGCCATATCGATGAAAATCCTGCTGTTTCCGCAAATTTCCCTAATTTTAATACAGCTTCTGGTTGGGCTAGGGGACCATATATTCCTACATCCAGTCCAAATTGTTCTATATTCGCCATAAATTACACCTAGAGCTTTGTTGAAATGTTGTTATTTAATTTATTGAACGTGATTTTCCAGAAGATAAGGCACCTGGGCCGTTTCAGCTATTTCTCTTATCAATTTGCATAAATTTTTGTTGAGTGGAATTCCATCTAATAATCTCTGGGACCGCGTAAGTTGTTCCGGTTCGCCAGGAACGAGCACTGGCCTGTCTGGGTGGGCGGGCGTGACATTTTTGAGTGTTTCAATAACAATTTCTATATCCGTCTCATATTCTGCGATGGATCGAAATGCGGTTGGATTTATAGCCTGAAAATAATGTCCCAATTTATCCGGATCTGCAGAATTCTGTGTTTTCACTCTTATGGGTGAGAATGATGCTCCGGGCATTGCACCGCTGAGTATGTGGGAGAATAGGGCTAAACCGTAACCTTTATGTCCGCCCAGAGTTTGTCCCTTTCCGCCTATGGGGTTGAAGCCACCAGAATCTCTGCGTTCAAACAACGCCAAAGCCGCGTTCGGGTCAGTGATTGCGTTTCCTTTGCCGTCGTTGACCCATCCCTCGGGAATATCCAACTCGCGAAGTCCTCTGACTCTTACTTTATTGACGGCCGCTACAGTGGTAGCGAAATCAAGAACCAGAGGTGGATATTTTCCCGCTGGTGCGGCGAGGGCAAAGGGATTGGTTCCTAGTACAGGTTCGGTGCCTCTAGTTGGTACCATAGTAATGCCTCGAGTTGATGTCGTGACAATACCAATCATTCCTGATCGGGCTGCTAATTCCGCATAGTAGCCTGCGGCCCCAAAATGGTGAGAATTGATAACACAAACTATACCCACATCATAAACTCGAGCTTTTTTAATGGCCATATTCATTGCCTCTACCGATACAGAATGACCTAATCCGTGATCTGCATCTAAAAGAGCTGTAGTAGGTCGTTCTCTAAGAATTTTTATCTCTGCATTTATATTTAATGCACCTCTTTTAAATGCATTATGGTACTGACGAAGCATGTTAATACCGTGGGAATCAACTCCCCGCAAATCAGTTTCGACCATTACGTCGGCCGTTGTTGTTGCATTTGCCTGATTCATTCCCCAGGCCATCAGTACGTCTAGAATTTGCTGATGTACTATGCCTGCTGGCACGTTGACGGAACAAAGTTGGTCATTTTTATTCATGGTAAGGTGTCCGATAAAGAATATCGCCGCCAAGCACTCATTTGGATCGCTGATGTTAGGCAGTGAACCACAACGGGTTTTTCTCTTACGGAGAAAGCTTTAGCTATTAAGGAGGGTACCTCTTCTTCATTCTTGATTGTGATACCTTCAGCCCCAAAAGATTTTCCCCATGCCGCAAAATCGGGGTTAGTTAGACGTGTCCCCTCCATAAAGGCTTTGTATGGATACTTTACATATGAGTGCATTCCTATGGTGCCATACATAGAATTATCTGAGACAATAATGATCGGATTAACTCCGTATTGTAGAGCTGTAGCCAGTTCGTTCCCCATCATAAGCATGCCTCCGTCCCCGATAAAACACACGATTTGCGTATCAGGTCTTCGTAAGCCTGCGGCGACTGCCATTGGCATTCCGGACCCCATGGCACCAACAACGGAGGAAAGAAAAGTCTGTGTTTGATTGAAGCCAATATAGCGGTGAACAAAGCTCCCAAAATTCCCAGCGTCAGAGGTGATCGTAGCATCCTTATTTAAATGTTTGTCAATCTCGCAGACGATAGCGGCAAAATTGACACCATCATCTGTCTGATCCCATTCTTTAGCTAAAAGATCACCATGGATTTTATTTAAGCCATTTACCCACATTTGCCTCTTTTGAGCGTCTGAGGGAATTTCGAGTCGGAGAAGTGCTTTTAGAACTTCTGAGGGGTTTGCAGGAATGCCGAGTTGGGGTCGCCAAACCCTTCCTACTTCGTTGGGATCTGGCCAAACGTGTACCATTGGTAGTTGAGGCTCAGGAGCAGTGGGGAAATTGTATGATTGGCTGACGGTATCTGTCATTCTTTCCCCTAGGACGACCATTAAATCAGCCTTTTTCATTTCATTGATAAGAATTGGGGGTATTCTAATTCCAACGTAGCCGCCGTAGTTGGGGTGACTCGAATCAAATAATTGTGGTCGTCGGTGGGTTGGGCTAATTGGCAACACCCATTTTTCTGCAAGTTTATTAAGGTCACTAAACACTTGTTTGTCCCGAACCGCGTCTGCTAATAAAGCGCCTCCAACCAATACGATAGGTCGTTCGGAGTTTGAAATCATGTTCGCCAAGGTGTCGGTGTCTTCCTTTCGAGGTGCTGCTAATATACGTGGCCTCGGGGGTTCTACGGTTACATCGGTTTCTTCATCAAAAATATCTTCGGGCAATACCACGGCTACAGGTCCCGGAGTACCACTCTCGGCGACATGAAAGGCACGTGCCAGGGCATCTGAGGCAGTTTCTGGTTGGTTTACTTCTATTACAAGCTTGGTGATATCAGATAGTAAGGAAGAATAGTTTTGTTCCTGTAATGCGAGACGACCGAAATCGGTCCTTTCGACTTGTCCGATTAGCATTACCAAGGGTGTGGCATCGTGATAAGCGGAATGCAAAGCGACTAATCCATTTGCGAGACCCGGACCTCGACTAACTATTACAACGCCTGATCGATCTTTCAGTCTACCATCCGCCAAGGCCATAAACGCGGCTCCTGCTTCGTGGCGACAAACAATTATCCTAATGGAGTTGTTTTCGACCAGTGTACTAGTTAGGCCGATATAGCTCTCCCCTGGAACGCAAAAAACCTGGTCAATTTCATGAATTTCTAAACTGTTTGCCAACAGGCGCGCCACGGATTGCTTCATTTTTTAGTGTGTCCTCAACTTTTAATTAGCGGCAACTGGTTGGTTTATAGCTAAATCAGTTTGATCATCTGAGTTGTAATTTTCGTCATACCACCAAGCAATATAATCGCTATATGAGATTGGTGGGAATTTAGGAGGATTTTTTTCATTGTGGCAAGTTGGTAAGCATTCTATTTGGGCATCAAGATGTGGTCCAAAAAAAAACGGAATTGCATAGCGAGATTTTCCTAGCGGCGGGATCGCTCTGTGAGGCGTTGACTTGTAGTGACCATTAGTCCAGCGATGAAGCATATCCCCGCTATTAACCACGAAAGAATTGGGAATATATGGTATATCTATCCAATGTTTATCGCGTATCTTAATCTGTAATCCTGGTACATCTGTTTGGGCTAAAAATGTCATAAAATTAGCATCTGTGTGGGGCGCTATTCCGTATTCGTCCTCCCGGCGCCGATCCACCGCTGGATAATGCGAAAGTCGAAATGAAAACTGGCTTTCTGCAAAAGCCGAATCAAAAGTGTCTGCCGGTAGTTTTAGAGAGACGGCAAGTGGAGATAGTAGACTTTTGGCCAGTCTATCAATCGAATCTGTGTATTCAATCAAATTTTCTCGAAAGTTAGGGAGATTTTTGGGCCATTCGTTTGGCCCGGCAAATCTACGTTTGTTTTTAACTAAAGGATCGGTTTGTAAACGTTCTCTTTTTATAAAAAAAGCTTCATTTAGATCAAATTTTGCTTTGATGTCGCTGGCACGAGAAGTTCGAACATTATAGCGGTTAATGGCCATATAGCCGTTATTATGCTCGTTCATTAAAACCGCATGTTTTGCGTCTGACGATTGGTCATGAAATCTCTTAGCATCTTCGAATGTTCTTTTGACCAAATTATTCGGTATCCCGTGGTTTATAATGATAAAAAAACCAATTTGTTTTAATGCTGTTGAGAGCTGATTTGCAATGTGTTGTTGGCCGTAATGTGTATTTTTAGTGAGAGGCTCTAAATCAATAATCGCGACGGAGTCGAGGACTTTTGTGTTAATGCCCATACTGAATAGTCTCCAGGGTTTTCCATATCATGGCACCGTAGCGTGGAATCTTGGAAAAAAGAAGATTTTTGAATTTCCTTTATAAATTCACTGTGGCTTAATGATTGACTGTTTTGATAATATAAAATTCTATCGGTTATTTCAAACTGGTGACAAAAGTACGGAAAGGGAGCGGTATTTGTTAAATTATTCAGTTAAATTTTTTACTAGTTCCCTTTATCGCTATTAAAGGTAAACAGCGCTCATGCGACGCTACCGCAATACAAAAATAGTCGCGACTTTGGGTCCAGCGACCAAAACTAAGGCTAAGATTCGTGATTTAATCAAGGCAGGAGTTGACGTGTTTCGTCTAAATTTTAGCCACGGCACCCACTCTGGCCACAGAGCTATGTGCCAAACAATTCGTAAGCTCGAAGAAGAATTAAACAGGCCGTTATCTATTATGGCTGATCTTCAAGGTCCAAAGTTGCGAATAGGGTCTTTTAGAGGGGGGACAATATCTCTTAAGACGGGAGATAAATTTAAATTAGATCTTCAGGACACGCTAGGATCCAAAAAACGTGTGCAACTACCACATCAAGAAATTTTTGATGCAGTATTTCCTGGGACGGATTTGCTGTTGGACGACGGAAAAATTCGACTTAGAATTATAGATGCAACTAAAACATCTATTGATACGAAAGTTATTGCGGGTGGAACTTTATCTGATCGGAAAGGCGTGAATGTTCCCGGAGTGGTGGTTTCACTATCGGCTTTAAGTAAAAAAGATAGAGGCGATTTAGAGTTTGCTCTTAATTTGAAGGTGGATTGGATAGCTTTGTCTTTCGTTCAAAGACCTGAAGATATTATTGAAGCTCGTGGTTTAATCAATGGCCGCGCATCAGTTTTGTGTAAATTAGAAAAACCGGCAGCGATTGAGCATTTGGAAGAATTGGTTCAAATGACGGATGCGATTATGGTTGCAAGAGGTGATTTAGGTGTCGAACTTCCGCCGGAAAAAGTACCGGGGTTACAGAAAAGAATTGTAAAACTGTGCAGACATTATGGGCGCCCAGTAGTAGTGGCTACCCAAATGCTGGATTCAATGGTAAATGTGCCGGCGCCCACTAGGGCAGAAGCTTCTGATGTTGCGATGGCAGTCTATGACTCAGCGGATGCGGTGATGCTCTCTGCAGAGACTGCAACAGGTAAGTTCCCTAAAGAAGCAGTGGAAATGATGGATCGTATCATTCGGGAGGTCGAAGAGGACCAAACTTATAACTCGATTACAGATGCTAGTCACGAGGCGCCTGAGCCCACCGTCTCGGATGCTATTACTCTGGCCGCTCGACAGGTGGCGCATACAATCAGTGCAAATTGCATAGTTACCTACACCACTTCTGGTTCCACCACCTTCCGGGCAGCTAGGGAACGACCTAAAGTCCCAATTCTATGCGTTACTTCAAGCCGAAAAACAGCTCGTAGACTAGTTATAGCTTGGGGCGTGCACGCCGTGCATATTCAGCAAGAGGAACGTTTTTCTGCGGTAGTCCGTAGAGCCGTAGAAATTGCAAAATCTGAAGAATTCGCTGATTCAGGCGATCAAATTGTAATTACGGCGGGTGTGCCCATGGGAACACCCGGCTCAACTAATGTACTGCGAATAGAGCGTATTGCTTAATTAATTATATAAATTGTTTGGCGCGATTTTGCCAAAGTAATCTAGTGTCCCTCAAATTCCTATTTCTAGCCGCTCTGTGTCTCGCTTCGCCATGCTTTTGCCGCCGCAAAAGTTATGATAATTACAAGAACGACACTGGGGAAAAGCGGTATCTGCTTAACGCCGGTTACAACATAGTGGTTGTTAAATTGCAGCCCCATCCAGTCACTGCCAGCTAAGGGTCTACCAGAGTATATTCGCCGTAAATGTGGCAAGCCGTTTTCTGCGGCCCAATAAATACCTCCTTTAGTGATCCGAACTATTTGGCCTAGCAGTTTATCAGTGGTTTTTAAGTCAACAAATTCTTTTGAATTTAATGGACCAATGATGTGTAATTTCGTCAAAGCTTCATCTGTAAATTTATGTAAACCTATTTGGTTAGTTTCGAAAACTCCGCCACTTTTCCCGAATTCGATTTGTTTTAAATTAATTGTTTGTTTGGATTTATCCGGTTTTATCATAGTTAAGGGGAGTGGGGCTTCATCTATCGAGTTCCGAATAACGTTAATATTAGTTCCATCGAAATTTATAGCTAATGAATTTTCTTCCAGTTCTGGTTCTTTCATCAACCAATGTACTGTCCTGCGTAGCAATTCTATTTGAGGTCCGCCTCCTTCAAAACCACGTCTCCAAAGCCAAATATTGTCAGAAAGAATATGTGCTACCCTGCCGTTACGTACTCTATCCAATACTAGGAGTGGTTTTTCATCGATGCCTTTTAGTAATACCTGCCCCCGTTCTAGCCGCGCATCTATTTGTTGGAACCAACGTCCCCATCGCGGTCGGGGTATATTTTTATTTTTAGTGGTTTTAGTAAATAAAAAAGATGTAACAGGATGGTTATGGCCTGCAATGGATAGTCTAGGATAAAACACCCTATTGATAATTTTAAAAGTTGGTGAAGTTGGCAGTATATCCCCAATTGGAGAACGCGCAATGCTGGACCGAGTAGCGAAACTTGGGCCAGATGATTCGAGTAACGCCCCACCATTTTCTACATATTCGACAATATTTTCTAAGTATTCTATTGGTAATACGCCGCGACGGCGGAATCTATCAAAGATTATGAGATCGAATTGGTGGAGTTTTAATTCAAATAGTTCTCGCATTGGAAAGGAGATCAGGGCCAATTCATCGGGCGGTGTATTATCTTGTTTTTCGGGGGTGCGAAGAATAGTGAAATGGATTAAGTCTATAGATGGATCAGATTTCAATAAAGTCCGCCACGCTCGTTGGCCTGCATGGGGTTCGCCAGAGAGAAGTAAAACACGAAGCCTGTCGCGCACTCCCGTAATGGTATGAATTAATTGGTTGTTTTTGTAACTTAACTCACCATCGCGGTCTTTAGCGACAAATTCGATGATGTTCTTACCGGCGGAATTAATGGGCATATTAATTTCAAAAGGCTCGTTAGCTGGGATTTTCATTTCTGTTGGGGATTTTGCGTTGATTGTAACTGAGAGTGGGATTAGTTCCCCCTGCCTAACTTTCGGATCGATTAATTGAAGTACAATTTTTGCATCTTTGCCAACAATACCGAAGGGTGTAGCTCTTTTAGCAATTAAACGCCGATCGTTCTCATCACGGCGTCCGGTAAGTATAAGGTGAAATGGCCCATTTAAACTTTTTACAAATTCTGGCTTAGCTATGTCATGTATTTGACCATCTGTAATCAATATCACTGCAGATAAACTTTTAGCAGGTATTTCCCGGAGTTTTCTTGACAAATGTTTGAATAGGTGAGTTCCATTTTCCTCATCGGTAATCCTAAGTGTTTGTATCTCGATGGATGGTAAGTGTCCCAAACTCTTAGAAATGTGAGACGCTGCTAAATCGCGGATGGTTTCCCGGTCCCTAATTTTCTGACTTTCACTATAATCAATAACCACTAAAGCTACGTCTGGTTTTTTCTGCTTTTCCTTGATGGTTAGTGTTGGATTGGCAAGCGCCACCCATAAACCAACTAGAGTTACCGAGCGCCAGAACACACCAGAGGCTTTGCACCATATGGTCCACAAGATAACAATAACTGCAGTTGCGCCGAACAAAGTAAGCAGGGAAAAAGGGACAATCGGATCAAGTAAAAGTTCGAGAGAATCAGTAATCATTGACCCAATCTCTCTAGTATCGCCGGAACGTGGACTTGGTCTGCTTTATAATTTCCAGTCAAAACGTACATTATCAAATTAATTCCAGCACGAAAGGATAATTCTCTTTGTTCTTCGCCGTGCGGTATAATAGGAAACCTGAAATTACCGTGTTGATCTCGCGCCCAGGCACTGGCCCAATCATGACTTCCTATAATAATTGGGCTTATTTCTGGGTTTTTTTCAACGCCGTGATCTTTGATCCACAGTTCGCCCCCGGTGAACCGTCCCGGAAATTCTTTTAAAAGATAAAATGACTTAGTCAAAACATGATCGGAGGGTATCGGAGTCAGAAATGGCAAATTCAGAATATTGCTTATAAAATTGAAGGTTTCGATTCCGTTTCCCGTTCCGGTGAGGCTGGTTTCATACTGATCTCTTGTATCGAAAAAAATGGTTCCTCCATTTTTCATAAAAGCATTAACCTTCTGAATTATTACATCATCCAGTTCGGGAGGATCGGATACAATAGGCCAATAAATTAGTGGAAAAAACGATAGTTCATCCATTGCTAAGTTCACGCCAATTGGAGGTCCCGCGTCGACCGCGGTCCTCTGTCTCAGAAGATCCGTAAGTGTCGACAGACCAGATTTGCTTATGGAGTCGATTGCCGGCTCTCCAGTAATTACGAAAGCCACTGTTGTTTTAGATAAAGCCTCTAACGCAAAACCATCGTTAGGATTATGGTTAGTTTGAGCTAGAGTTTTTGTGGGTAATATTAGTGGATATAAGAAAATTAGCAAAAGTACAGGAATGATTTTGGTTCGCTTTTTTGCTAAGTCATCAGGAAAAAAATACCCTCTTATCATTAGGCTTATCAAAAGGTCTAAAATTAATAACACGAAGGAAATGACTAAAAAAATGGGGCGAAAATTTACTTCGGGAAGCCTATCAAAAGGTCGTTTTATTACCCCTTTACCTATTATCGATTTAGACACCATTAAATTAGGGTCTATATTTAAATTTAATGCAGAGCGAATTAGATCGTTTCCGTAGAATCCTGGGGGATGGTTTGCAGTAACCTCAGGCTTTAGTTGGTTTTGCTTTAATGCAATAGACTGCGTATTTGGTTCAGGTGGACCCAAAATGCCAAACCCATTTAGAGTTTCTATGGGCGGAATTTCCATTGAGACAGAGTTTTCTACATTACCTAGCCCCAGAGATATGAGACGTTGGAGCATATCGACGAAAAGGCCGGAAAGGGCGAGGTTACTCCACTCAGGGTTAGCCGTTGTGTGAAATAAAACCAGCCAGCCATCGCCACGCTTCACTCCCGTAACTATGGGTGTGCCATCCTGCAACCGAGCCCAAGTTTTGGCGTTAAGACCAGCGTCGGGTTCTGCAAGTACTTGTCTTTGGACTAAGACGTTAGGATAGGAAGGGAGGTTATTAAAAGGTCCTGATGGGTTAAATTCCGAAATTGGTAATGGTTTGGTCCAAGATAAAACCCCTTCCAAAGTCCTATCACCCCCTCGCAGTTCGACTGGAAGCAATTTTGGGTAAATAGAGCTATTCTCTCCAATACCATGTGCCGCCAGATGTGGTCCAGCAAAACGAATTAAAACACCACCATTTTCCATCCAAGTTGTCAGGCTGGATTCTTCTATTTTAGATATTGTTTCAATATCAGCCATTATTATTGTGGAAGCCTTTCGGCTTAAAAGGGCATTTATATTATCCTTATGAATCTCAGAGAATGGAGATATTGCTTGTTCCAGATAGAACAGTTTGTTTAGAAGAGGTTGTTCCGTTTCAAACTCGATATTGGAAACCAGTCCCACCCTGTATCTTTTAAACGAGTCGTCCAAAAGGATTACAGCTGCTGCGCTTGGTTCCCCTTTTATTTTAATTTGAGTGACCTTATTCCTTAATTCAATAGGGAGTGAAAAATTTACGATTGTCTCTCTATCTCCAGGTTGAAAAGAGACAGTAGAATAATCCACCAGGGTCTTTTCGTTATCAAAAGCTTGAATCACAATTGTCTCTTTGCGACTACTATTAAGGCGGAATGCTTTTAAGGTTAACTTTTGGGAATTGGCGATTGGAGGCGAAAGAATTTTTGGACTGGACGATTCGTCAGTCAAAATAGTGAGGCTTCCTAAACGTTGAAATGACTGGGCTAGTTGGTTTTTCCCCTTTTTTTCAATCTTGTCGGTTAACCATACCACGTCGGCTGGCGATGGTAGTGCCATTTTTTTTAAGTTGCTTAGCAGTTTGGTAAGATCAGAGGGCCATGGCCTCGGTTGTAAAGTCTTTAGATAGTTTTGAGCTGTGGGCGGTGTAAATTTATTATCAAACGAGACGGGGTTTTGGGCCACTGGGATAGTCGTGATGATGTAAATAGACCTATTCTCTCTTTCAGCATGCTTGATTAAGGACCTTGCAGCACGGATCCGTTTGGGCCAATTTCTCGCTGATGACCAATCATTATTTATCACCAATATAAGGGCACCCTTTCCAGGGAGATCGTCCTGGGGTACTAACACGGGATGAGAAAACCCTAATATCATTGCGATAACAAAACTTATTCTTAACAACAAAAGCCACCAAGGAGCTGTTTTGGCTATCTCCTCGGGTGATCGTAAATGATGTAATAACCGTACTGCGGGGAACGCTATCACGCTACTAGATGGTGGCATCAAACGGATTAGTATCCAAAGTAGGGGAATTCCCAACAGTCCTAACAATATCCAGGGATGGTGGAATGCAAGAGGACCGATTATTAGCATGAGACGCTTTCGTTAAACTATCGATCGAGATAAGGAATGGTAAAGTGATATAATCGCGTTTTCTAAGGATTCACTTGTTGTGAATTGGTTGAAATGCCAACCAACCGACTGGGTGAAATTTTTTAATTCATAATTATGTTTAATCAATGCGTTTTTATAATCCTGTATCAAGTCACTAGCATTGCTGATTAAGTAAGGTTTTTCGTCCTCGAAACCGTGAAATTGAATGCGTCCTTTGAAGGGAAATGAAACCTCTGCTGGATCCAGAACTTGTAGGCAATGCCCAATGCAGCCAGATTTTTGAAAATGTTTGATAAGAGGAATGTACGAATGAATTGGCTCCAGAAAATCTGAAATCAAAATAATTTCAGAGTGAGGTAAAAGAGTTTCCATCGGGGGCATATTAGTTTGGTCATTTCGGCGTTCGATCGATGATATAAACATGTTTATACCATATTGGCCGCTATAAGCTGGCAGGCGAGAGCCGAGAAATGCAATTTTTTCTCCAGCTTTTACTAAAAGCATGGCGATGGTTAATGCTATGGTATCTGCTGCTTCTTTCTTTATTAAAAGGTTGGAATCAGAACGGTAAGTCATTGAGGGTGAGTGATCGCACCAAATCCAAAGGCTTTGTGGAACTTCTGTTTCAGTTTCTCTCAAAAACAGTTCTTCGGATTTTGCGGAGCGCCTCCAGTCGATTTTATTTGGTGTATCTTCTTGATTGTAGTGTCTAAATTGCCAAAATGTTTCCCCATGACCAGAACGATATCGGCCGTGAAGTCCTTGGATAAGTGTTGCCGCTATTTTTTCTGCTTCAACCACAATGGATGGAAATTGACTGGCTAATTTTTCCGCTTTGTAACGCAGCATATATAACTTATTCCTAATTATAGGGTTCGCATAGAATATTAATCACTGTTTGTAGACTAACATTCTGAGCTCTTGCAGAAAGGCTCAACGCCATTCGGTGCTGTAAAATGGGATAGGCCAATGAGACTACATCCAAAACGGAGGGGGCCAATCTTCCATCAAGAACGGCTTTAGCTCTTGCTGCTAACAATAATGCCTGACTTGCGCGTGGGCCTGGACCCCAGGCGACGTATTCCCGAACTTCCTTGATAGTTGTGGTTTCGGGACGACCTGATTCTACTATAGAAAGTATTGTATCAATGACGGTTTCACCAATTGGTACAAGGTGTAACAGTTTTTGGGCTTTTATCAAATCTTGGCTCGACATAATGGCTTTAGGCATTATCTGATTTGGAGCTGACGTTGAAACAAGCATTTGTTTTTCTGACAAACGATCCGGATATTCTATGTCAATTTGCATTAAAAATCGGTCTAGTTGGGCCTCTGGAAGTCTGTATGTTCCCTCTTGTTCCAATGGGTTTTGTGTCGCTAAAACGTGAAAAGGAGTAGGAAGTTTATAGGTATGTCCCGCGACTGAGACGATTTTTTCCTGCATTGCTTGGAGCAATGCAGATTGGGTGCGCGGACTTGCACGATTGATTTCATCAGCCATCAAGATTTGACAAAAGACGGGTCCTTTAATGAAACGAAAATCCCTTTTTCCTGCAGGACTCTCTTCCAAAACTTCGGATCCTAAAATGTCCGCAGGCATTAAATCAGGAGTGCATTGAATTCTTTTATCATCTAAGCTGAGTACTTTTCCGATAGTTTCTACTAATGTAGTTTTAGCTAAACCAGGAACGCCTACTAGGAGCGCATGCCCCCCTGCGAGAATCGTTATTAAAGTCTGTTCAATTACGCTGTGTTGACCGAAAATAATTTTCCCGATTTGGTTTTGAACTGTGGCCATGTGGTCGTAGATGTCTTTGACTTCGGCTAAAATTGTATCGCTGCTTAACTGGTGAGGGCTGGAGAAATCTCTCATGTAAATATAATCTCGAAATGTTGCAGACACGAATCGTGGCACTTATACATAGAATTGAAGAAATGACCATGGACGAGAAGCAACCCTAGCGAAATAAAAACATAGCAGGCCTAACTGAGGTTAAAAATAAGATGCGGAAATTCCCAGCAAATAGAGAAGTGAGACATTTCGGAATTAGGATTGATAGAAATGGCATATGGCACTATCAAGGAACTCCAATTCGCCGATTGGAGATGGTTAAATTGTTTGCATCCGTGTTGCAACGTGACGAATCTGGAAAATTTTGGCTAGTTACGCCAACGGAACGGGGTATTATTGATGTGGAAGATGCTCCTTTTTTAGCGGTCGAAGTGAATGCAAATCCCGGGGACGACCGTCAAAAACCAAGCTTAGTTTTCAGAACAAACCTAGATATTGAAATTCGGTGTGATACGGATCACCCCTTGCGTATAGAGGTGGATCCGGAAACACTGGAACCAAGCCCTTATATTGTTATTAGGGATGGCTTAGAAGCAAGGTTAACTCGTTCAGTCTTTTATGATTTAGTAGACCTTGCAATAGAACGAGAAATTGATGGAGAGAGGATCCTCGGTGTATGGAGTGCAGACGTATTCTTCCAGTTAGGCCCAGCACTCCCCAAGTGCGAACCTTAAATGAATTTAGGAAAATTTTCTTTCTAGCTTTGAACAAGTATCGAATTAAAAGGGATTCTGGAGACTCTAAGCCTGAGGAACGGCGAGGAGATCACGATCTCAACCCTGGTATGGAATTACCTACCAATCAAAGACCAGCATCAGTTCTCATTCCGATCATTGAACGATCAGAACATTTAACAATCCTGTTGACAGAGCGGTCTCCTAATTTACCTCATCATCCTGGTCAGGTCAGTTTCCCCGGAGGCCGATTTGAAGAGAGTGACGTCGACATGATTGATACTGCTCTTAGAGAAGCCGAAGAGGAAATTGGGCTTGATCGCAAACGGGTTGAAGTTATTGGGCGCCTTGATACTTACGTGACTCGGACGGGTTTCGTTGTTACTCCAATCGTTGGCCTAGTATATCCGCCTTTCGAGATTAAGCCAGATCCAGTGGAAGTGGCGGATGTGTTTGAAGTCCCTTTGGCATTTGTTTTAGATAGGGCTAATCACGAACGTCATAGTCGCGAATGGGAAAATAGGAAGCGTCACTTTTATGTGTTTCCTCATCCGGAAAGATATATTTGGGGGGCGACAGCTGGTATGCTGGTGAACCTTGCTGAGATGTTGTTGGGTGTTTTAGAGTCACGAGGTGCCGGAGATGAGCGAAATTAGACGTTGTGGTTGGTTCGAAGATGATACGACCCAAACTGTGATGTTGGCTCTAGATTTTGAAGATGGTTGTTCCAGATTCGTGGGAGGTTGCGTGCGTAACACAATATTGCGGCTTCCTATTATAGACATTGACATAGCTACCATCTTTACTCCAATAGAAATGATTGGGAGACTAGAAACAGCGAAAATAAAAACTCGCATGACTGGGATAGAACACGGAACCATAACGGCAGTTGCTGACAATAGAACTTACGAAATAACAACCTTGCGACGTGATATTCGTACCGATGGTAGGAGAGCCCTAGTCGATTTTACCAAGAATTGGTACGAAGACGCCAAGCGAAGGGATTTTTCAATGAATGCCCTCTATATGGATAACGAGGGTAAAATTTTCGATCCAATTCAGGGTATGGATGATACTGTTTCAGGTCGAGTTCGATTTATCGGAGATCCAAATCAGCGGATTCGTGAAGACGTACTGAGAATTTTACGGTTTTTCCGTTTGAATGCTGAATATGGTAAGACCGATATTGACGCTTCAGGATTAATTGCATGTCAAAAAAATGCAGACTTGTTATCGATGCTTTCGACTGAGCGCGTTCGCTTGGAACTTTGGAAACTGTTGGTTGCACAGAATGCTGTCGGTATATTTGGTGTAATGGATGAATGTGATATTCTTGCTGCGTTGTCTTTAGGAAATTTACGAGTGTCTCAATTACAAAATCTTTTGAAATTTGAGGGCAATGATCCTGATCCACTTTGCCGAATGGGGGTTTTATTTGAATCATCACCTGAGGATCTAGCTGTTAAATTGAGGTTATCCAGATCTGATGCAATCCGTCTTAAATTTATCAGGTCGGATGCAGACGGATTTCGTTGGGATAACAATAATATTCCACAGCAAATTTATAGACTTGGCAAGAATAGGTTTGTTGATGCAGCCATAGTATCCGCAGCATTACAAAATGTTCCTATTTGTGTTTTTAGGCAAGCGATGAGAGTCCTGAGTTCTTGGGATTCACCCAAATTTCCACTTAGTGGATCGGACTTGATTGATTTAGGGTTCAATCCCGGAAAAAAATTAGGAAAAATTTTACAGGATGCTGAAAATTGGTGGGTTGATAATGCATTTAGGCCTAATAGAAAAGCATGTTTGGAAAAAATCCGAAGATGGTTAGAGAATAAGAAGAGTACACTGTGATGCTAAAATCTTTACTTGCCGCACAAGCATTAATCACCGCACGGAAAGAAAAACGACCACTTACTAAATTTCCAGAGAAAGCCGAACCTATGAATGTATCGGAAGCTCTGGCAATACAGGATGCGGTTTTCGATGTGACGGGTCGTTCGGTTGGGGCGTGGAAAGTGGGACCTCCAACAATTGGGTTTCCGCCAACCAGCGCTATGATAGCTGAGGAAAATATCTTTTATTCCCCTGCGCAACTTTCGGCGGATTTGCCCCTTAAGGCTATTGAGTGTGAAATCGCGTTTCGTTTAGCATGTGATTTACCCGTGACCCGCATACCGTATGAAGACGAGGACATAAAGTCTTCTATAGCTGCGGTCATGGTCGCTATAGAAGCTGTGGAGACTCGCTACGGTGTTTGGCCGGTAACCAATCCCATTTGGGCTCTGGCGGATTGTCAATCAAATGAGGCTTTAGTAATTGGGACCGAAGTTCCATTCTCTGAATTTGAACGTCTGGGTGATTTAACGATGACTTTGCAATTAGGTGGGAGTTTCAAAACAGTAAAAAATGGGTTTCCTGGAGCTAATCCGTTTGCATTAATTTCTTGGTTGGCTAATCATTTAGTCGAGAGAAGCCCTTACATTGTATCTCGAGGCCTCAAAAAAGGAGATATTATAACAACGGGGTCGTGGACAGGGGTTGATTTTGCCGCCGCTAATCTTTCCTTAAGAGCTACTTGTGGGCCGTTAGGGTTTGCGGAATTAAAATACGTTTGATACAGATTCAGGTAATATTAATTTTTCGGGTTCCCGTAACTTTTAGGCAAGTTCTCGTTGGTCAATCGGGTTTCGGAGCTGGCCAGATAACCTGAGGAGGAAGACTCATAAGTATGGCTTCGATATTACCTCCAGTTTTTAGCCCGAAAGAGGTGCCACGATCATAGAGCAGATTGAATTCAACGTAGCGACCCCTTTTTACCAGTTGAATATAACGCTCGGAATCACTCCAGACGTCATTTAGCCTGCGTTTAGTTATTTTTGGGAATACGTTCAGAAAAGTGCGCCCTATATCTTTAGTAAATGCGAAATCTCGATCGAAATTTTCATCCACTTGATCAAAAAATATCCCTCCGATACCCCGTGGTTCTTTTCTGTGTTCTAGGTAAAAATATTCATCACACCATTTTTTGAATTTGGGGTAATACTCTGGGGAGTATTTTTCGCACGTAGCTTTAAGAGCAGAGTGAAAAGTGTCTGCATCTAAACGATCAGGAAATGTCGGAGTAAGATCGGTGCCTCCCCCAAACCAGGATCTTGTCGTTGAGATATGACGGGTGTTCATATGAACGGCTGGCAAAAACGGAGAGCACATATGTGCCACTACTGATATTCCTGATGCCCAAAACCTTGGATCGTCCTCGGCCCCAGCTATTTGCCCCTGAAAACTTGACGAAAATTCTCCCATAACTGTGGAAATATTGACTCCTACTTTCTCGAACACTCTACCTTCCATTATTGACATTACTCCGCCACCGCCGCCACTTCGATGCCACTGCTTTTGTTGAAACCGGCCTGGTTTGTTGGCACGTAATGGACCATCGTAATTTTGCTCAAGTTTCTCGAAAATGTTACAAATCTGATCGCGTAAATTCTCAAACCAGAGCCTAGTTTCTTTTTTTTGGCTTTCGCTAGACACGTACATGAACTACTCCCTTACTATCACACATGTATTGGCTGGAATTTATCTAATAAACAAGTCCTTATTATCTGGAGGAGAAACGGGTGTCCTCATGAACGGTATTTTTTGGCCGGGAACAAAAATGTTTAAAAACCAAAATGCAAGTAAATATTAAATTGTGATAGTTTAGTTTTTAATGGTTAGGTCTATATAGTATTGGATTTATCAATGTAATTTATCTTCAAAGATTATTTCGTTTAGGGGTAGTGATGTCACAGACTAAGTTTCTATTTTGCCTGTTTGACGGGCTTCGAAGGGATATGGTTAGGGCAGACGTGATGCCGAATTTAAGCAAATTTCGCTCTAATTGGTGCGATTATCCAAATAGTACATCGGCATTCCCATCTGAAACGCGCGTTCAAGTTTCTAGTTTCGTTACAGGGGCTTATCCTGGAGGGCCAATTAGAAATGTCTCGGGTAATCACGGGGCAGGACACGGAATAATGGCAAATGTGTTCTACGATCCTTTACTTAATTTTGATAGTCCTATGGATACATCTGATATTGAAAGGATGAATCAGGCTCAAAAAATTTATGGTAGATTGCAAAAAGGGGAAAATATAGGGGAAATTTTGGCAAATTCTGGGAAGAAATATTCCGTACTTACAACTGGAAAAATAGGTAATGCAAGATTGTTGAACTTAGGGGCTACCGCCTTAAGACAGGATGTGTTTTCGATCTGGGGGGCAGAAGTATCAAGTTCTTCTGTCAACTTTGAAAAAATCATAGAAAAATATGGTCCAGTTCCAGAACAAACTTTTCCAAATAACGCTGTGACTCAATATGCCACTAAAATTCTTTTAGACCATTTTATGGTTGGGGAAACGCCTGATGTTCAGGTGATTTGGTACAACGAACCCGATTTATCTTATCATTATAAAGGTATTGGCTCACAAGAAAGTCTCTCTTGTTTGGCGACGATCGATAAATGTTTTGGAGATATTCTGGATTGGTGGGAGTTGGAAGGCCAAGAGAATGGGTGGCATATTATTGCAGCTTCAGACCATGCTCAGATTTCGACCGTTGGACAGGTAAATGTGATTGAAGAATTTTTAAACGCGGGATTTCATGCAGGAACGGCTTTGGGAAATGGCGTGGATGTTGCTGTTAAGAGAAGTTATAGCGGGCAAGTTACGGTGGGAGATCGGAATCCCAAATTAATTGCCGAGGTTCTTGAGTTTTTGGAATCACAAAGTTGGTGCGGATTGATTTTTACCAGGGAGGCTGGGCATGGCACTTTATCTATGTCAGATATTAACGTTCTAAATGAGCGATCTCCAGACGTTAACTTTGTTTTAAGAACCAACGATGGCGTAAATGAGTATGGCTACGCTGGCTCCTGTATTGCTGATAACCCTGATATACCTTATCAAGGTGGAGTACATGGAGGATTGCACCCGATCGAAATAAACAACCTTTTAATTGTTGGTGGAAATAAATTCTGTCCGAAAACGGTTTTTGACGTTCCCGTTTCCATTGTAGATATTTTACCAACAATTTTGTGTGGACTTGACATTTCAATTCCCGAAAGTGTCATGGGGAGGCCGCTGATGGAGTCGTTTTCGAACTATGAAAGAATTCCTTCGTGGAGCCAGCGCATTTTGCACGCTGATACAAAATGCTATGCTCAAGAGGTGACTATAGCTAACGTGGACGGCGTCCAAGCACCCTATTTACGCGGGGGGAAAAGAATCATTTAATAAGTTTTAATTTCCAGTTCTAATGTTTCTAGCTAATATTCTTTTGAGTTATTGGGAATAGTTGGGCCTGGGTAAAAAGGGTTCACTTGGTAACCTCGTCCTGCTGGGCCTGTGTTATAAAGTTCTTGCCGTTTTCGAGTTAAATAGGAAGCAAAATATTTAAGATCGGTTTTTAACATTTCCTGATTTCTGTTCTGCATTTCGGTCCATGTGTTATGAAGAAATTGGATAGCCTTAGGACTGGTCTTCATAGATTCAAGTGTTTTAACCCTTTCTTCCATCCATAATACCGTTTGTTGGCGTGTGGATCGCGCTTCTTCTACTTTTTCTTTGAGCCGTTGGAATATAAGTTGGGCGACTTTTTCGTCTGATCCATCGCAAAATGGTTTAAGATTTTTCAAATATTCAAAATCCTCTGGGGTAAGGTTATAAAGAGATTTTCCAAAATAGGTTAACTCCAAATTGTTAACAGAAATAGGACCGGTTATTCGGGCTAGTCGTTCTATGGTTGCATTGCCGCCAGGAATTAATTTGCAGTCTTCGTCTTTTACCTCACGATTTTGAGACAAACTTTCCGATGTAAACGCTATGATTGCGATCAATTTTACTGCCAGAAACCATATTAGTTGCCTAGATTTAGGATCTACCATATCTGTTTGATGTGCTTTCATTACGTAAGCATACGTCTAGTTGGTTCCATTAAAAAGGAATTAAGCGAGTTGGGGTCGAAGATATGAATGATTTTTTTAAAAATACCGTGCTAAACGAAACTTGGGAAATAAATAAGCAGCGGGTATATAGCTCAAAGGGCTTAGTAGTGGCACAAGAAATCGAAGCCGCCACCATAGGGGCTAAGATGATAGAAGATGGTGGAAATGCGATCGATGGTGCGATAGCTACGGCTTTGGCGTTAGCAGTCACAGAACCCTGGATGAGTGGTTTAGGTGGCGGCGGATTTATGGTTGCTTATATTGCAGCGGAAAACCGAATCCGTGTTGTAGATTTTGGTATGATTTCGCCCATAAAACTTAAAACGGGTGATTATATGCTTACAGGTGGTATGGCTGGAGATTTATTTAAATGGCCTGCTGTTGCCGGTGATGTCAATTTTCATGGGCCCAAATCCATAGCTGCACCGGGAGCTGTCGCCGGTTATGAGCTCTGTACTAATCGTTTTGGCCGTAAAGATTGGTCCGAACTGATCGCTCCAGCTGTATCGCTAGCAGAACGTGGTCATCGTATAACCTGGTGGACGACACTAAATGTGGCGGCTGATGCTTCATTGTTAATGCGTTATGCAACTTCTAAAAAAATATGGTTTCCAGATGGATTTGTGCCAACTGTTGGGCTAGACGGCGCGCCCATATACCTCAAGAATGTAAGCTTAGCGAATACTCTTAACGACTTAATGCACAAAGGCCCCCGAGAATTTTATGAGGGGGATCTAGCCAAATCGATTGTGGCGGACATTCAGCATGCGGGGGGACGATTATGCCATCATGATTTGACCTCTTATGAAGCGAGAATTGTTGAGCCAATCACATGTATTCGCGGGGACTTGTGTTACCATCTACCAGGCGGGCTTACGGCTGGTCCAACATTTATTGATGCCCTAACAAATTTGCCCAGATTTACAGAAACAAGACCAAACGCAAATAGTAGATCTTTGATGGCCGATGTATTAATTGAAGCCTACAAAAATAGACTCAAAAAGATGGGGCATGCTGGCGACTTTGGAGACCGAAGTTGTACTACCCATATAAGTACCGCTGATTCGGACGGCAATATGGTTATGATGACGACGACGTTGTTATCTCGGTTTGGGTCAAGGCTGGTTCTTCCTCAAAGTGGCATTTTAATGAATAACGGTATCAATTGGTTTGATCCTCGGCCAAAGAGAGTTAATTCTATAGCCGCGGGGGTGCGACCACTTTCTAACATGTGTCCTATGATAGTGACCAAAGATGGTGTGCCAAGTTTTGGTCTTGGAGCTTCGGGGGGTCGAAAAATAATGCCGGCTGTGTTTCAATTAGCTTCTTTCATGGGTGATTTTGGAATGGATATAAATGAAGCTATATCTGAACCAAGAATTGATATCGGGGACATAGATAGAATCATTTATGATGATCGTTTGGATGCAGAGACTGTACGTGCTTTGCAAACGGTAGCACCATCTTTTCCTTGGAGATCGGGTGTGTTTCCCTCTGTTTACGCTGTCCCTTCAGGAATCAAAAGAGATTTGGATGGTCAGTTGCATGGTGCCGCCCATATATTTTCCCCTTTAGCTACTGGAATAGCGGTCTGAGATCAACGATGGTTAGTATATCTGAAAAAGCCAGTTCTCTTGGGCGTAAAAAAGATCGTGATTCCAAGATAATTCAACAACACTGGGAAAATATAGATCGAGTTAAACTGCTTGGGCGATGGGTGGAAGTGTTTAACCTTAATCCACAGAGAGATAGTTTTGGTTTATTTGACGCGGGGACAAAAGGGAAAAACGCAAATCGTATTTGGGATTATATGGGGTTTGGGCCATTTGAAGATCAATTAGCCATGGAATTATGGCTCAACTCCTGCGCCGAATCAAACGATCCAATATATGTAGGCTTTAAAGACAAATCGACAGGTATCATTGGTGGAATGGGTAGCTTTATGCAAATTAGGCCATCAACTGGTGTTGTGGAAATTGGTAATATTTGGTTAGGTATCGACTGGAGAAATGATGTAAGGGGCACGGAATCTATTTCTTTGATGATGCATTATGTTTTGGAGGCTCTTGGGTATCGTCGCCTCGAGTGGAAGTGTAATGCATTGAACAACCTTTCTAGACGGGCTGCTCTTCGATTTGGCTTCCGTTTTGAAGGTGAGTTTCTAAATCATATGATCGTTAAGGGCCGAAGCCGGGATACGGCGTGGTTTTCGATCACCGATACCGAATGGCCTAATATTCGCGTTGCACATGATAGTTGGTTATCTTCGACTAATTTTGATAATTTTGGGCGCCAGAAGTCATCTCTTAGCACATTAACCAAATCTCTGTGGTTTTAATTTTTGTTAAATGCGGCCACGACTTCTAATATCAATTCCAACTTGATGATAGTGCGCCGAAATAAGGATACCGATTTTTAATTATAAAGCGTTCCTGAAAATCAAAAATCTGTGCAGCGACCTTTGTGCTCCCAATCTCCAAACCGAGTAGGTTCAGGACCAGTGTGGCCGCCGACTTCTTTAGTAGGTTTTGTGCTTTTTAACTCTGCCCCTGAGTCCGGATGTTCTATATAGACCTGTCTAGACGCTTTGCGGACGATTTTTTCGGAGAAGTCCAATACAGTCTTGTTTTTTTTGTTTGCCATTCTGATAAAATGGGGCTTTGCAAACAATCTTCAATGGGTTGGGTGGCACTTATCTTTAGTTAATGTTATTCCCAGTTGAATAAATTCAATACGTGCTAAATCTTTTCTTGCATAAATATAGATTGAATCATGAGCAAAAAATTAGAGGTTACAGCTTCGAGAAGAGTAGCGTTAGAGCTATTGCAGGCAGTTCTTAATCGTCGAAAGAACTTTGAAGACGCTCTAGCTATTAATGAGGCATTCAGAAAATTGCCAGATAGAGATAAACGGTTTGCGCGCCTTGTCTCGGCTACTACGCTAAGGCGCTTGGGGCAAATAGATGAAGTAATAGGAAAGTTTATTGAAAAACCTTTACCCAAATCTGCGCAATCCGTTAAAGATATTATGCGATTAGCTATTGCAGAAATGTTGTTCCTCGGTGTTGCTCCACATGCTAGTGTCGACAGCGCAGTCACATTAGCAGAGACAAACAATTTAGTTAAATTTAAAGGTTTGACAAATAGTGTTTTGCGCAGAACCTCTCGCGAAGGTGCCGCTATTCTTGCAACAGTCTCGGAAACCCAAAACATCCCTGAGTGGATGCTGAATGGTTGGATACAAAACTATGGTAAAGAGGAAGCGGATAGAATCACTTCAGCCTCGTTGATGGAACCACCCCTTGATATTTCTGTTAAAAAAGACCCAGAGGGTTGGGCCAAACGACTGAATGCCAAATTATTACAAACAGGCACTTTGAGGAGAACTTTTGAGGGTCCTATTGGATCCATGGTAGGATTTGATGAAGGGGCTTGGTGGGTTCAAGATGCGGCTGCTGCTATGCCAGTACGGTTATTGGGAGATGTAAATGGCTTGCGCGTTTTGGATCTTTGTGCGGCACCAGGTGGTAAGACTGCTCAACTGTGTTCCGCGGGGGCAAAGGTCACTGCAGTAGATCGATCTGAAATACGGTTAAAGCGATTGCAACGCAATTTAAATCGTTTGGGACTTTCCGCCGAAATCATATTAGCAGATGGTACTGAATGGCGCCCGACTGAGTTGTTTGATGCTATATTATTAGATCCGCCATGTAGTTCGACCGGCACAATTCGTCGACATCCCGATATACTTCATTCGAAAAAGTCCCACGACTTAGAAATTTTAACCAAACTGCAGCATAGGCTATTAAAAAATTCTTTAGAAATGATAAAGTCTGGTGGCCGCATCATATTTTGCACCTGCTCTTTACAGCCAGAGGAAGGGGAACATTTTATTGAAAATTTTTTTTCAAAAACAAAAGGGATAAAAAGAGAACAGATTCAATTGAAAGAGGTCGGCAACATGTCTGAGATAGTAACAACCTCTGGTGATTTAAGAACTTTGCCTCATCATATGTTTGCACGCGGTGGTCTGGATGGTTTTTACGCTTGTCGGCTAATTCGCACGTAACTTAATTACATTTAATCGCTTCCGCTCTTGCGGCGATCGACACAAACTGATACCTGCATCTGTATGGAACAAGATGTTCGAATTGCGCCTTCTATACTAGCGGCGAATTTTGCCAAACTAGGTGAAGAAGTTACGAGTTTAACAAATGCGGGAGCTGACTTTATCCATTTGGACGTTATGGACGGTCAGTTTGTGCCAAATTTGTCTTTTGGCCCTTCTATTATACGCTCTCTAAGAGATTATTCCGAACTTCCATTCGACGCACACCTCATGATCCAACAGCCAGAAGCTTACATCGGCGAATTTATCGACGCTGGAGTTGATTTAATCACCATTCACCCAGAAGCAGGGATCCACGTCCATGGCACGTTGCAGAAAATTCGTCGTTTGGGAAAAAAAGCGGGTATCGCTCTCAATCCGGGCACTCCAGTAAATGTTCTCGACAACGTGATGGATTTACTAGACTTAATTTTGATTATGACAGTAAATCCCGGGTTTGGTGGTCAAGAATTTTTAAAAGGACAGTTATACAAGATTTCCGCTGTTAGAGAACGAATAAATTCTAGTGGATGCGTTATAGATTTATCGGTGGATGGGGGGATAAACCCAGAAACGGCGCGGTTGGTGAAATCTGCCGGTGCAAATATTTTGGTTGCTGGAACTTCTGTATTTAAGGGTGCAGGGGTCAACTATACTAAGAATATTGAGCTTTTAAGGAACGCTTAATTATGGTTTACGGAGCTCCACTTCGTTCTCTCCGTGAGCTATATTTTCGGTCTTCTTTATCCCATTGGAGATTGGATAGAAAAGGTCCTCGCAGGATAATTTTGTCTACAAGCGATGCCTGGCCAGGTGATGCCGAATTTGGAAGAGCAATATTGGATGGTAAATTAGGGAATATTCAAATTCAAAATGGGGTATCGATTTGGGGGAGAATGTCAGAGGATAAAATGTCCATGGAATTTTTCCATGGTTTCAGTTGGTTGCGGCATCTTCGAGATTTTGGTGGAGATACAGCCCGCAAGACTGCTAGGGATCTTGTAGGGGGATGGCTAGATTCTTTTGACCGTTGGCATTCCATAGCATGGAGGCCGGACATTACTGGAGAGCGGATTAGTTCTTGGATAGGTATGCATGATTTTTTCTGCGATTCTGCTGAAGACCAGTTTCGTCAAAGAGTTCTCCGCAGTATTGGGCGCCAAATGGATCATTTGGCTCGCGATTTAGAATCTGTTCCAAAAGGTATTAGACGCTTTAGGGCAATAAGAGGGATGGTTATTTCTGGTGTTGCTTTAGGAGAGTCCGATGATCGTTTAAATTTGGCTGAAAGAGTTTTATCGCGCGAAGT
>CAZADS010000005.1:0-31513 GCA_964483985.1 uncultured Thalassobaculaceae bacterium | reverse complement strand
TTGCGCGAGCGCGGTGTTTACAAACGTGTCGTTCCCTGCCCCGCCGGAGAAAGTGATGTCCGACTGTGTGAGGGCAGTAGCTGTCACGCTATCATTGCCCGAACCACCTGTAATGGAAACATCGGTGGCGGCACTAATATCGTCCTGGTTCACAAAAGTAACCGTGTTGTTACCGGTAGAACTGCTCATATCAAAGGATGAGATGCTCCCCGTATCCGCCGTCATTGTGACGGTATTATTGGAAGCCCCGGCGACGGAGATCGTACCTGCAGCGTCCATATCAACCTGATAAGTACTAGCCGAGCCGCTAGATGTAATGTTGACGGTTTCAATGCCGTCTACCGCGATGGCTGCCGCACCAGTAACACCACTAATACCAAGTGCTGTGGTCTGCGTCCCGGTCGTTGTCGCGAAAGCAAAAGCCGAATTAACAGCCTGGGCGCTGACATTTATGGCCGCACCCGCAGCAATGCCACTAACGGTGACGGCTGCACCAGTAGAGGAGCTTGAAACTGTTACACTGGTAACATCCGCGGCATTCACTAAGTTCAATGCCCGTGCAGCGGTGCCTGACCCTGTCACGGTAACGCTTTCGATGCTTGATAATCCTGACGGCGTGGCATCCCCGGACAAGACCGCAATAAGGCTGTCCGCACCGGCGCCACCACTGAGGTTATCAAGGTTTGTCAGCGTATTTGAACCAGTAGTGGAAAGGTCCGCGCTAAAGGTATCATCCCCGGTCCCACCGGTGAAGCTAGCACCTGTATCCGTACCCGTGGTCAAAGTGAAATTTGTTCCCGGGTTTGACTCAACCGCGGTAACGCCCGACCCTGTACGGCCTTCAGTAACACCAAACGCTATAAAGTGTTCCAGGGCTGACGTGAGTGTTCCTGCCGTAATAGCATCAGCAACATCGGTGTTTGCAGCCAGGTATGCAGTTGAATCAAAACCGGCAAAAGTAGTTGAAGGTGCCCGGTTTTCTGTTTCTCCAAATGCCGTGAAATGCGCAAACACATTCGTTATAAGGCCGGCGGAAACAGCAGACAGAACGTCTGGGTTTTGAATTGCATAATAGCTCGCATCAAATTGGGAGTTTGGCGATCGGAGTTCCTTACCGCCAAACGCATCATAATGTTCTTGCGCATTCGCAAAGAACCCCTGGGAAATTGCAAGAACTACGTCCGCATTCTGGCTTAAATAAAAAGTCTCATTAAAAGTTGCTGCTGTTGATGCCATTGGTGGCTCCACTCTTTCAATTGATGTGCACGTCTTAACGTTGTTACTGGGCCGCTAGCGACTGCCCCAAAAACATACCCAGTGTCCGTATGCTTTCAGCGCCGCCGCTAACATATATATCCGAGCTATAGCATACGCTCTCATATACATAGGTAAAGTAAATACTATACCATAGCTATAGTTTGCAACCGGTTTTTTTAAGAATTATTAAAAAAATTAATGTTTTTCATCGCTTATACCGGTCTCTTCACGTGAAACGATATGATCTGCATGACCGCGCATAAACCCTGCAGCCGCTTTGTAACCTAGCATTTGCACCATAAAATCGGCATAGGCGTTGGCCAAAGCACTCAATATCTCCATCGGAGGCGCAATATCCTTTGCTTTCGTAGCTGCGGTTCTTATGGCAGGTTCCATAATTTCTGCGACTAAACGCGCAACTCTCTCCTTATCTTCCGGTGGAAGCGGCGGAGGCTGCGTATCAGTGGGCGAATCGGTCATCTCAAATCCATATTTAGTTGTCAAAATTGAATAATATCGTGCTTGATTAAACGTTTTTTTTCCTTTTTGATAGATTTAATGCAGGTATTACTCCTCGTTTAATCCACGTTTAAATGAATTCCTAATTGGTTTTATAACATATTCCAGCAAGGTTCGCTGGCCCGTATTTATAAGTACTTCCGCCGGCATTCCTGGGGAAAGTTTGGCATCTCCTAGTTTTATGCGTTCGTTATGAGGAATTTCTACAAGCGCCAGAAAATATGACAGTCCCGTCTGTTGATGCACGAGGGAATCGCCGGAAATTGACTTAACGGAACCATAAATCGTTGGAGTCGAACGAATATCCAAGGCCGTTAACATCACCTCCGCTTTTTGACCAATTGCAATACTATCAATGTCCACAGGGGATACATGTGCCTCTATAACTAAATCTTCGTCTTGCGGCACAATTTCTAATAAAATCTGCCCGGACCGAACTATACCGCCAATTGTATGCACTTGAAGAGCTTGGACAATACCCGATCTAGGAGCACGTATGTCGATTCGCTGAAGAATATCTTTTGCAACCAAAATACGTTCCTCGAGATCTGCGATTTGTGCCTGAATATCACGTAACTTTCCGGTTACATCTTCACGGAAGCGTTGCGTCACATTAATAATTTGTTTTTCAGCTTCTCCTTTTGCACTACTGGCCCGGGCAATGGATGCATCGTCACTCCCCAATGCACCCCCGAGGCCAACCATGGCGCGCTCCATAGCTAAGATTTTTGACCTGGGGAAATATCCTTTTTCATACAGGTCCCGCAGGCCTACAATTTCTTGTGCAAAAATTTCTAGTTGTTCGACCCTGGCTTGTCGCTGAATCTTCAAGCCCAGAATTTCTTTATGGAACTGGTCCACCCGCTGCCGCAAAATCCCAATATGCCCCAAAAACGTCTCCCGCCTGGCAACAAATTGCTTTTGTTCTGCTTCAATGATATCCAGAACTGATTCACTCGATTCGGCTCGTTCCAGCAACTGATTATTTAGCGTTATACCGTCTTCCCCATTTAATTCGGCTTTTAACCTAGATTCTAGGACTAAAGCTCTATCGAGCTCATTGTGGAACCGCGAAACAGTTGCGCCAGCCTGCAAGGGGTCTAGCCTGAGTAGTAATTGATCTCGTTTCACAAATTCTCCGTCCGTTACCAGAACCTCGGACACAATCCCGCCTTCTAAATGCTGGATTTGTTTGCGTTCGCCCCTAACTACTAACAGCGCCGGTGCGGATACAGCTCGAGCTAAGGGAGCCGTAGCAGACCAAATTCCTACTACTCCAAAGATAAGAATCACGACGATAACACCAAAAATAATCACAGTTGAGGCCCGTGAAGACGGCCTGAGGACCCCCTCAACCGCTCCAGGGTCTTTCGATTCTGCAGTCGAGCCATTTTCGGCGTTTACAACCATCGTAGATTTTTCCAATTTTCAAAAACAAGTAGAACAATTTAGCTGCTACTAATGGGTGGCAGCCGATCCTTCAGTTATCCCTGGCCTCGGTGGTTGAACAAATTGTTGCAGAATCTGATCTCGGGTACCGGAACTCGCAATTGTCCCATTGTTCAGAACCGCAATATTATCCACATTGGCTAACAACGCGGTTTTATGGCTGATAACCAACACAGTACACCCTCTGTTCTTAGCGTCTGTAATAGCCTGCACCAACGCTCGGTCGCCCTCTGTATCCAAATTTGAATTTGGTTCGTCCAACACTAAAACTCTAGGTTCGCCATACATAGCACGAGCCAATGCAATCCGTTGTCTTTGTCCACCCGACAAGACCTGTCCCGCTGAGCCAATCTCAGTGTCATACCCGTCCGGCAAATCCAAAACCATTTGATGCACTCCAGCTTTTTTTGCCGCCACCAAAACAGCCTCAGAATCGATTGATTGAAATCTCGATATATTTTCCGCCACGGTACCATCGAAAAGTTCGACGTCTTGAGGCATGTAACCTATATAGGGCCCTAAATCTTCTGGATTCCATAAACTGATATCTGCTCCATCATACTTCAGCGTTCCAGCCACAACAGGCCAAACACCAACCAAAGCACGAGCCAAAGACGATTTTCCCGACCCACTGGGCCCAATGAGTCCCCAAACAGTACCGGGTTCAAGCTTGATTGTAGCGTTAGTTAAAACTGGCCGTCTACCGCCTGGTGGGATTATTACGACACCTTCAGCGGAAACTTCTCCAGTCGGTGGAGGTAAATTCATCCGTTCCTTATTATCTTGATGGTGTTCAAAAATCTTTTTCAACCGCTGGTAAGCAACCCGGCTAGCAACAATGTTTCGCCATTGTGAGACCGCCATTTCGACGGGCGCGAGAGCCCTACCCATTATTATCGATGCGGCTATCATCATCCCTGGCGTGATTTCATCCTTTATAGCCAGATAGGCCCCCGACCCTAGGATCAGAACTTGTAATGCCATCCTGACGAATCTAGACGATGAAATGATGCTGCTGGCTCGCAAACCGGCCTGAGCAACAAAACTTAAAGCTGAATCGTGACTTTTACTCCACTGGCTCTTAACAGCAGAAACCATTCCCAGTGCATGAACAACTTCAGCATTCTTAAGGCTCGCGTTAGCACTGGTCAAGGCGTGAATATGATGGTTCGCTGCCTGCTGAACCGGGTCGCGAGTCAGCAATTCATTCATCACAGCAATAATAAAAATTATGATGGCACCTATAGTTGATACTAATCCTAAAAGGGGGTGAATAACATAAATAACAGCGATAAAAAGCGGCACCCAAGGGGCGTCGCACAAAGCAACAATAGGCCCCCCTGAAATAAATTCACGGATTTGATCCATATCTCTAAGCGATTGAAAATAATTATTCTTGGTTTGAGGTCGCCTTATTGTGCCCTGGAAAATCGCTCTAAAGACACTGTCACTGATAATCTCATCAAACTTAAGGCTTGTACGTAATAATATTCTTGAACGAACGCCATCCAGAATTCCAAATATCACTAATAATCCGACCGCCAAACCAGTTAAAACAACTAGCGTTGTTTCACTTCTACTAACGAGCACCCGGTCGTAAACTTGCAGCATATGCATCGGTGCAACAAACATAAGAATATTTATAAAAAAACTAAAAAATATAGCTATAAGTATGTTTGCGCGGCATTTCCTCACCGCCTCTTGCAACACTGTGACAACCTTTTCTTCCATTACTTACTTTGACCACATCGTTGCTTATTAACCTGTAAATTGATTTGACCTACGAGGACAGAGAATTAAATAAATTAAGAAACCTAAACGAAGTCAATATTTTCCGTCTCTGTTAACATATCTAAAAATGTAAGTGTGCCTGTAGTACCAAAATTCAACCACAAATCGCTACCATCGATTATTTCACTTTGAGCATACTTAACTTCATCCGCCGGTAAAAAGAACCAAAGAAGGTCTGTGCCCAAATCAAATCCTTTCACCGAAACGTGTCCACCCTCGTAAAACAAAACGTCCGTAGCTTCCGTTAAAACTAAAGTCTCAGCTACATATTTGTACAGCTGATGTCCGATTATAGGCAATTTAGGCATACTATTTATAACTGTAGGGGTTTCTGTTTGATTTGGGTTCAGTAAGGGCGGAACCATGTCAATTTCAGGCCCCGTATCAAAAACTAATTCATTAATTGCCTCACTCTGTTTGGTGGCTTTCACGACGAGTAAATCTAGCTGGTCTTCTGAATCGGTCTGGCTATTACCGGCTAAAGCAACGACAGAAACATCGCCATTCTCCTGAACCGTCAAACCAATCCCATCAACGGTTATATAATTTTTAAAAACCTCCAAAGAATTTAAGACCTCAAAGGCCTCTTTCGTTTCTATTATAAAATCCGTTAATTTGTTTCCTGAGACCTCAATCTCTTTCCCAAAAAAATTGTCCCCTTGATTTTCAATTGAGATCCCTTCCCCCAAATCAATACCATCAAATATTTTCTCTTGGATTCGAGTTGCTTTATGATCTGGTACAAAATTATCCCTATCTGTTTGAGTTAATGGCGAGGTTTCGCTAGTTAAATTGATCCCTGAAAGATCAAGCGAAATGAATTTGCCTTCGATTTCAATGCCCTTATTTTTCAGGGCGATAATATCCTCAACTTTTTCATCAACCAGAATTAATTGGTCATTGAGAAAATCGAATGCGTCAACTTTTTCTCTGTTAGCTAGGGGCGCAAGGGCCTGGTCAACTATTGTATAAGGAAATTTTGTTTCCAAAACATCTGATACCTGGCTAAGCTCAACTTGGGAGATAGCAGTATACAAGCCGCCGTTATCGTCTGATCCCCAAACTTTTTGTGCTATCAGAATTGCACCCAACGCCGCGAAATGATAGGACGAAGATAAGTCTTCCCCACCATTAACACGTGAAGCTGGGACAGCAGCCTCATACCTATTAGTGGGGGCTTTAGTAGATAGTTCAGTCAAACTTTGGGTAGATTTCCCATTCGTAAAGGCCGAGCTAATCAACTCCTCGAGACTATCAGCCTTTGCATCGCCGCTTGACAGCAGGAATGAGGCTGCGACAAAAGCTGTAAGAACAACGCTCGGATGCAGAAATAAACGGCCATTACCGTTAGACCTGGGCACCATTAGCGGGTGATTTTGTAACATTTGGTCCACGACGGCTCTGGCGTCAATGCCCCTAAACACCTCTCCGGTCAAAGAGCTTACTGAGATAAATAGTCCATCTATACGAGCAAAATGAGCAAGAACGTCCCCCGTTTCGCGACGGAGGAACACTAACCACGGATCGCCCTCATCCGAAATCCCCTGATCAATAGTGACCCCTAGTCCGGTCTTTTCCAAAATTTCTGAAATTCGGTAGAATTCAGCTTTTTCTTGGTTAGACCAATCGCGGGGTTCAACACCGATCAAACCTCGCCAGCGCAACTGAGTTACTGACATTGTGACCCTCTACACATTCCGATCGACGTTTTCAACTTTTGCGTTAGCCCAAATTCCTATGTTAAATTTCTTCGCCATGACCATGCGTTTCCGGAAAAACAAGTTCATAGGTAAACGGGTCATAATATTTCATTAGTTTTGTAGCGAATTCTTGTGAGTTTATTTCAAGTGCATGGGCCCAGTGCACCATCCTCTCAGCTGGTACTCTGCCCCTACCGGACTCAATCTGCGAAATAAACGTGTAATATTCCATGTTCACACGACGAGCGAGTTCCCGCTGCGACAAACCTAAAGCCTCTCGGCGCGACCGAAGCCAACGGCCAGCTTGCTTCCGAAGCGCACCCGTATCTACGTCGTCTGTGTTGGCTGCCTCCGCGTGTATTAACGCCGTCATCACCCGACCCCCAAAAAAACTCCAATCAAGGTTAACAGTTTACTGTACCTTTTAAAAAAAGTCCAGTCGGATGCTCAACTCCATAACGATTAACATAATCACCAGAGCACAAAGCCACAAAGATACTAGCCCTAACCACTAAACACAAACCAACGTGTTATAATAAACCAAGGTGCCGGTATGTAGGGATACTGTCACGCTATTTCAACAGCCGAACTGGGGACGATGGTGTCTGCGTAAGCATAAAAGGCTATACCTTCGGAGACAAAACTATCTAACGTTAAGACGGTTTCCTTTTCGATTTCATTAGCTGTGAGAAAATGAGTACCGGTTTCGGCATTAAAAAAACGGTAAACCGGGATGGTTGATGCTGTATCCTGGTCAAAAGCTCTAAAAACAACGCCTTCTAAAATGAAAGGATCGATTGATTGGAGAAATATTTTTTCTTGTTCGTTAGCGGTGTAAAAATGCGTTCCCTGGGCCGGGTTGAAAAATCTGTAAATTGGTATCGATCCCTCCACTCTGACAGACTCGGTTGAAATCACCTCAAACGCCACGCCCTCAGTCTTGAATTCCGTTGCATTTATAACAACATTCCTCTCGGAATTATCTGCGGTGAAAAAATGACCTTCCAGACCGCCTTTCATAAACCGGTGAACATCAATTTTCGTAACATTAGACGGACCGTAAAGTGCTTGAACTCCCGCTATATCATCGGATTGAAGATCAAAGAAAGAACCATCGTAAACTAAGGCCATCAATGAGTTTTCAGCATCTGAATGATCCAAACCTAAAGCATGACCAATCTCGTGGGTTGCAACATAAGAAAAATCCGGTTGGGGCAAAGTCGCATTTCCACCCAGGAACCAATCTTCATCCTTATCTAGTCTTACCACACAGGATTCCAGCGGCCCACTAAAAGGAAGAAATGCATCCCCTAACTTTCCGCCACTACCATCACCTTCCAACCACCCCACACGAATGTCTACTTCGGGAGAATCTGAAACCAAACTAAATCGAATTGCTGCAACATCTTCCCAAGCAGCGAACGACTCGATAATTTCATTTTGATAGTCCAACTCAGTCATAAACGAATCAAATTGAGCTCGTTGGCCTTCAAAATTTGAGGACCCAAAACTAAAAGTGACAACCCCGCCGCTACTTCCATTGATTTGACTGGGTCCCCATTTTGATCCAATAAAACCGAAATCTAAACCAATGGATTGCATTTAAATGCCCCTGCAAGCTTAATCTACGACTTTGTCAAATTGATATTGATCCAGAAAATTCAAGTGAACTTTCTCACTTTTGTGTATTTCTTTTTGCCACATTTAAGGGGCAAGGCTCCCGATATCAGAATTAGAATAATTTGATTGGATATTCAAAAATTTTACTTGAGGCGCACAAACCTTTTAAAACTGAATAAAAAATGCATTATCCGGAGCGTAAATTTAATACTTTTTCGATCTAATACTTTTTGAATTAATTCTAAATTTTCTCGATCGCCGCTAAATTTTCTAATTTCTGAATTAAACCATTCTTGCGCGTCTTTATTCTGCTGAACTAGTTGCTCGTTTATCCTAGTTGCCGTTGCTAAAGCGGAATTAGACGAATCCAACGCTCGGTTTGATGTCTCTAAAGCATTGTTAGACTTCTCTAAGGCACTGCTTAACGAAGCAACTTGAGGCATATAAGGGGAAATAAAACTATCAACGGTTAAAACCGGGATGCTGTTTGAGCATTTAATTTTCGCTGAAGAACCGTTTTCACGAGGCTTTTTTAAACCAACTAGGAACTCTATCTGATTAGGCAATGTATCCCTAAAGGCACATATTTCACAATGAAATAGATCGTTAGCTATAGCTCTCTTGATGACCTCAAAAAAACTCCAAGGCGTAAATATATTTACATGAACATCATTATAAGATTGTCGTTCATGCACGTCTAAAGCTTTAGTCCATGCAATTGATTCTGAAGTAAGTGGCAAGAGGTCAGCTGCATTGATCAAACCTGACCAAACTTGCCCCCCATTTACGTTTAGGGCACTAGAGAAATGATCATACACAGGAGCAACAGGTGGGATCGTATAACCTTTGAAATAGGCTTCAATCATCTGGCCAAAAGTTGTGATTGGCCGTTGGAAATCAAACGTGAATCGTTTATCCGGTACCACGAGGCATAAAACCCCGCCAGGCTCTAAGATTTCAAAAATAGATTTCAACCACCTTAAGGGATTTGGCGCATGTTCCACTACATGCGATGCAACAACGTAATCAAAACGTCTGTTCTTCACGACCTTAAGAATATCTCCGTCACTACACACATAATCGACTTTAACTATAGCGTCTTTATCTACGGAATCGTCGCCAGAATATTTTTCAACTAAATCTTCTTGGGATAAGTAATCCAGATAAAAAATAGATCCTTCAGCATCTGTAGCGACGGAATTTACAATAGGACTATCCAATGCGCCTATTTCTAATCCTGACACTCCATTTACGTCCACTAAAGTATTCAAAAATTCGCGGCGCATCTCACGCATTTCACGCCATCCTTGATAAATATTAACGTTCTTCCCAAGGCCACTTATGTCCTCGGTCTAAATCTAATTCGTAAGTGTGGGTTAACGATAAATTTGGGTTGTAATAACGGTCATTTGCTATCTGTTCTCCCCATGTTTGTTTCATATAAAGCGCTTCGCGCTCGAACCGTGCTGCTTTATCTGGCGCCGTATCAGGACCCCTTGAAGCCGACTCATGATGATAAAGTTCTGCAAAAGGCGTATAAAGATTTCGGTATCCTGCTCGCTGTATTTTCAAACAAAAATCCACGTCATTAAATGCAACTGCGAGATTTTCTTCATTCAATCCTCCTACTTCTTCATATATGGATTTTTTTACCGCTAACGCGGCCGCCGTCACTGCAGAAAAATTTTGAATTAAGGCACTGCGTCCAAATTCCCCAACCTCCGACCGCGCTAATCCGGGATGAGCGTATCCAGCGACCCCCCCGATACCAATGATTATACCGTCATGTTGAATTCGGTCATCCGGATAATATAAACGAGCCCCTACTGCTCCTATTTCTGGTCGCACAGCGTGGGATACCAGTTCTCTCATCCAATCTTCGTGAATAATTTCTATGTCATTATTCAGTAATAGCAGGATTTCTCCACGTGCAACTTTAGCTGCATGGTTGTTTATGGCTGAGAAACTAAAATTCCCTGGATGTTTAATGATTTTTATTTTATCACTTGAGACCTCTTGAAAAAATTTAAGTGTTTCCGGCTCTTGACTATCATTATCCATTATCAAAACTTCAAAATTTTCGTAGGATGTGCCATTAATCAGGCCATCAATACATACTTTGAGGACTTCCGTATAATCTCTAGTTGGTATAATTACGGAGACAAGAGGAGCAGGATCCGGCAATTCATAGATTATTCTATGGTAAACGTCTAATTTTGTTGACCCTAATTTAGCAGCAAGACGTCGCCTTTTAATAGCTTTTCCAACCGCCAATTTAGCGTTTTCGTGAGCGTAATTTTTTTCTGTAACAGCCATTGCCGTAGAACCAGCGATAGATCGCCAATGATATAGGATATATGGAAGGTGAACGATTTTTTTCGCGTGTTCAGTCACCCGCAAAACTAAATCATAGTCTTGTGCTCCATTGTATGTTCCTCGAAAATTCCCAACAAATTCAACAAGAGATCGCCGGTAAACTGCCAAATGACAAATATAATTTTGCGACAAAAGGAGGTCTGGGTTCCAATCTGTTTTAAAGTGAGGATCATGCCGGTTACCTTCTTCGTCGATCTTGTCTTCATCTGAATAGATCAGATCTATATTTCGATCCTCATTCAATTTCATAACGACTGCCGCTAAAGCATGTTCGTGCAGCAGATCGTCGTGATCAAGAAACGTGACAAACTCGCCAGAGGAGACGTCCAAGGCCGAATTGCTAGCGGCCGCTATTCCACCATTTTCTTTGTGAAAAACCACATTAATTTTCCGATCCGATTTAATACCAAGCAAAAACTTTTTGATTTCTGGTTCCGTCGAACCATCATCACAAATGCACAACTCCCAATTTACATATGATTGACAGCGGACGGAGTCGAACGACTGCATTAAATACTCTAGATTTGAATTAAATACCGGAACGATGATCGAAATCAGTGGCTGGTAATCCAAAGCACCAAGAACATGCCTTACATTTACATGGCGGGGAGAGGCATCATAGCGAATCAGCCACGCATCATAACTTTGACTAGGGCGATGTTCTTTTTGCCACAATTCAGTCGAAACACCCTGGACACCTTCACGCAACAACAAATTCAAAATTCGTCCGCCTAATCGAACTGCTGCTAATACACCCCTCCCACGACGCCATCTGTCTAGTATTACCAAAATCCAGGCGAACAATGCGCTAACCCGTTTTGCACGTATCTGCGTCGGATTCCCCCTAATACATGTAAAAGTGGTTTCGGTTGATCCCGGCGCCGCTCTCGCCAACCATATTAACCGGGTTTTACTACGCGGCATTGGAAGAAAAGAAAGTCTCATAGAGCCCGATGACGAATCAGAGTTCATTACTGCCAAACAATTTTCCTGCGGCGCGACTCTTGCTTCAAAAACAGCCCATTTATTAAATTGTTGTGAACTTAAAGATAGAGTGGATTGATTTTCTGATTGTCCAACTATTTTGGGAAATATTGGAAAAAATACTCCAACAAATCTAAATAACCTTCTTAACGGCGATGTTATTTTCCAGGATCTGGAGTTTAAAATCGCTTTAATACTCGATTCCAAGTTTTCTCTGGAAAGTTTTTCAGAATTTATAATGCTCTCTAAGTTACGAATATGAATATCTTTATTTTTTAAATACTCCTCCATAACTTTCTTTTTGTTTTCAAAATCTAGTTTTAAGTTTTTGATGTTGAAATTTAAATCATCAATATCTTCTCTAAACTTTTCTATGTGAATTTCATATTCTTTTTTCAGGTTTATTATATTGTTACTATGTTCTCCTTTGAGGTTTATTATCTCATGTTGAGTGACATTCGCTTTGTGTTGAACGCGAGAAAACTCAAGGTCTTTGAGCTTTTTATCCCCGAATAGCACTTGTACGTCATCCTCTATAATTCCATCTGCTCTTCTAAAAAGCATCGCATAAGGCGTCAGATAACCAGCATCGTGTCGAATATCTGGACGGTATCCAAATTGAGCAAATTTCTTAATCCAATAAAGTGGCCCATTCACATTGAAATGTGTGGGATCATCAAAATCATCTGGCGTTGTCGAGATCAAGATAGTATCGGATGAATCGCATAATACTCTAATTGCTTGGTCGCAATCTTTCTCTTCGATATGTTCCAGAACTTCAATGGTTACAATTAGGTCAAATTTTCTCCCAATAGGCTCTAAAACTGTGGCCGCCGATAAGTATTTTTGAATATCCGGGCGAGCTTGGGAGATAGCGTAGTCGGAAATATCCATACCAAACGCGTCTACGCCACGATCTCGCAAACACTCAACCAAGAGACCGTAGGCGCAACCAACGTCCATAACAATCTGAGGCCGAAGGCTTCGAACTATATTATCGGCTATTCCTCCAAAAAAAGTAAGCCAGTGATCAGTCCGCCCGTAAGCTTCTCCGTTATAATTTTCATAATAGGAAGAATCGTACAAATTTCCTTTCGTTTTGGAGCACACCTTAGGTAATTTATTGATCGTCATTTGAATTAAATTCGCTTCTCTAAATGTCGTTTATTCTAGAATTGTCGTAGTCAAACTCAATTTGAATTTCAATGATTACAAGAACATCAATTTCATCCATAAGCAATTTTACTTTCCGTCAGCTACCCATCACCTCGAATATTCTTAAAGACGCCCCTACGACCTTTAACAGGTCCCTTTTTTCACCTTCATTAATTTGTTTAAACATCAAAATTCAACTCCCGTTCTGCTGAAAGATGAAAAGGGGTTCCATGGTGTTTTTCCGGGTTCCTTTGGCGTGCCTCATACAACCGCCGGAGATGCTTAATGTTAAATACCGAAATTAAAATTAAATAAAAGACCGTTAAAGCTCCTGTCGCCCTCAATTCCATAAAATCTGCATCTGACAATTGGTTAAGCTTAGCTTCACTAACGGTATACAAACCCTCTATCGTTTGCACTCCGCTTTTCGTTTGAATTTTGAGTCCCCAAGGTTCGATTAAACCAAATCTGTCAAATAAACGGAAAATTTGAAGTGTTCGCTGACGATCTTTTTCGATATTCACTAAGTAATTTTTTACATCTTCTACCATTTTTGATGGATTTCCATCAGAGTCAAAAAATGTGTAATCGTAACCATTCTCCACGATAAAACCACAATCTTCATCTATACAAAGAACCGCACTTCCTTCCTTGGTAAATTGAAGCGAAAAGGGGTACGTGACGATAGCGGCGGGATGGTGCTCCAAGAGGAAATGGCCATTCGCTTGTATAAATAAATTCTGTGTTGCTTCAACTCCCATTAAAACAATACATTGCCATCCACCATCCTGTTTAACCAACGCTATAGGTGCTTCTGCACCCAACTTTGGTATCTCAGAAACGGTAACGGGCACAAAAATTTTCTCACGAGAATACCCGAAACCAATCGGCCTCTTAACACCTTTATTTATATGGGTTAATTTATTAACCGGCTTTATCTGCATCCTGAGCGGCCACTTTCATAATACCTTTAAGATTTTCTCTCTCTTAGATAGCATTATATAACAAATCGCATGCTGCGAAAAATGAGTTGCAAATGGGAGAGCAAATATGCCCACAATCGGGAGAAAATGCTAAAGTTCTTTTTCAAAAATGGTAGTATCTGATTTTAGCGTTATCAATCATAAGCGAGACAAAAACTTTGACAGCAAAATATATCGTTGACAATTCTCATGTAACATTTGCCAGTGCCTGGATGGATATTGTTAAAGGGTTTGGTCTCTATCCTCTTTGGGGTCGTTTGGGTTGGTCGGATATATTACAAAGATACCGTCGATCGGTCTTAGGTCCCATTTGGTTAACCATAAGTATGGGCGTATTAGTCGGATCGCTCGGATTTTTATATGCTAGTCTTTTTAAATTAGACCTGGAGCAATATCTTCCCTTTCTAACCATTGGCTTTGTTTTGTGGCAATTGATTTCCGGGATTCTTATAGATGGATGCATTGCATTTACAAGTGCTGAAGGAATTATTAAACAAATAAACTTACCTTTATCGGTTCATGTCTACCGTTTGATGTGGCGAAACCTTTTAACGTTCCTCCACAATGCGATTGTTATCGCCATTGTTATGATAATATTTAAACTTCCAGTAACCTTGAATTCTTTGTTTATTTTAGGAGGAATGTTCTTTTTAATAGCTAATGGTTTTTGGATAGCCCTGTTTCTTGGCCTAATTTGCGCACGTTACCGCGATTTAAACCCAACTGTAGCAAGCGTGGTTCAACTGAGTTTTTTTGTTACACCTATTATATGGGACCCTGGTCTACTACCGGACAAACAATTTATTCTATTATATAATCCTTTCTACCACTTTGTTGAGAGTATAAGGGCACCCCTATTAGGGGATTCCGTCCCTTTAGAAACTTGGCTAGTGCTTCTTAGTATTACATTATTTGGTTGGATGATTATTGTACCTTTGTTTGGGGCTATGAGACGCCAACTCGTTTATTGGCTTTGATGGGATTTTAATATGACTCGCATACATCTCGAAAATGTTTGCGTGGATTTTCCTTTGTTTAACACGTCGCGACGACCTTTTGGTATTACGTTCCTAGATAAAACGGTAGGTGCGTTGCTAACGGGTTTGAGCGGAAAGAAATCGAAGGTACGAGCTCTCGATCAAATCTCGATTAGACTCCAAAAGGGTGATAAATTGGGCCTAATAGGGCATAACGGATCAGGAAAAACCACTTTATTAAGGGTCATGGCCGGTGTATACCCTCCTACGGACGGCAGGATCCGTTGCGAAGGAAGAATAGCTGCATTACTTGATATTTCACTTGGTTTTGATTTAGAGGCCTCGGGCTACGACAACATAAGACTTCGAGCGCTCTTTCTTGGATTATCAAAATCACAAATCGAGTCTCGGATGGGGAAAATTGCGGAGTTTTCGGGCCTGGGTCCCTATTTAACCTTACAGATCCGAACATATTCCAGTGGCATGCTTATGCGACTGGCATTTGCCATCGCCACCGAAACTGAGCCCGATATAATTTTAATGGATGAATGGATTGGGGTTGGCGATGCCAAATTCCTTAAACAAGCAAAAGACCGGCTCGAAGGGTTCATAGGGTCTTCTAGTATTTTGGTGTTAGCTTCTCATTCAGAAGAGTTGATACGCTCCACCTGTAACAAAGCTATTCTTTTGGCGCAGGGTCAAATATTGGCGGAAGGATCGGTAGACGATGTATTTCATCACTACAATTTTTTTGGGGCGAGCCACTTTTTTGATATGGAGGAATACATAAGCCTTTATCCTGACATAAAAAATGTGATGGCCCTACCAGGAACGGCACCTTGGATGCATTTTGTAAGGTACGGCATTTTTGAAGGGAGATCCCCAGGTTGCGGGATCGTACTCAAAGCCTTCGAAAACGATCCTACGTTTCAACGAGCCTTATCTGCTGGTGACGGCCTAGCCGCAGCAGAGAGGATAGAAGAAATTGCTCCGTTCTTGATTTCATTTAAACCGCCTAAAGACTGGCGCGGCGTAGCTCATTTGAAATATCCCGATTCATTCGTGCAATCCCGTGCTTATCCAATACTATCGCGAAAAGATGCTGAAAAGCTTTACCCCATCATAAAATAAAATCGGCAAACTAAAATTGATAGTGGTGTTTTCCGCAGACCCGCCCGTTAACACTTTAATCACGCACATAAAAGGTGAGCTAGTGAAGCCACTAATCATGCGGTTAAACTCGACAGACTGATGGGGCTCAAACTAGGCTTAACCTACACCGTTACCACCAAACTAGATGCGGAAGGGCGATACTATGGCGATTCTAAAAGAAAATGAAATAGGACAATTGCAGTCAATCCCTACTTACCAACTTCTTGCCGAAGATATTAAGGCGATGGGAGTGGATACAGTATTCGGATTAATGAGTGACGACACTGCACATTTTGGAGTTACCTTAGACGCCTTAGGAATCGAGTTTATCGGGGCACGGCACGAAAATATCGCAATTACAATGGGCGATGGCTACGCTGCGGCAACAGGCCGGCTCGCAGTAGTCTGTGTCGGCCGAGGTCCAGCTTTAACGAACGGTCTGCACGGCGCTACATTTGCCAGTAGAACAGGTAATCCCGTCTTGATTATCTACGGGGAGTCCGCTCTTCCTAGCGGGTCCACGAACAACCTTGGTCCAGATTATAAAGGCTTGGATGCGATTGGCGTGCTTAAAGCCGCTGGAATACGAACTTTCACCCCAACGAGCGCCTTGAATGCTCGCCAGAGCTTGAGAGACGCGGCGGCGGCTGCTCGAAGGGGGGAGACCGTAGCCTTTCTTTTACCTGTCAACGTTCAAATAACGGAAATAGAAGTCGATTCTACTGCTCAAGCCCTATCCCCCATCGATTCAAAACCTATAGAAAGACGTCCAGGCCAACCCGCGCGAGCGCAATCAATAAAAGCCGCCCGCAATCTCCTATCCGAATCGAAAAAGCCATTAATTCTTTCGGGGTTCGGAGCGCACAAATCGGGAGCTAGAAATTCGATAATACAGCTTGCGGAACAAACGGGTGCATTACTGGCCACAACTGCAAAAGGGAAAGATATGTTCCGAGGGCATCGGCTGAATCTCGGGATAATTGGCTCCTTCTCGCATTCAGCTGCAAGAAGATTCGCTGGCGAAGCAGATTGCGTACTAGTCGTGGGTGCTGGGTTGAACTTCCTCACTATGAGCTTTGGTGAATCATTACCCGCAGCTCCTATTATTCAAATTGATGAAAATCGGTCCAATATAGGTCAATGGACAACGGTGGATGTAGCCGTCGTAGGAGACGCGAAAATAGCCGTCGAACAACTAATAGAAACAACACCGGAAAAATTAGCTGTCGACAAACAGTTCCATAGTGAAGAAATCATGGAGTACCTTCGAGGTTTCTCAATCGAAGATGATTTTCAACCTGCCAATACAGAGCGAACCGTTGACCCGAGATCTCTGGCTGTGAGATTGAATCAAATGCTGCCCAGTAATCGTAATATGGTCTATGATTCTGGAAACTTTCTGGGAGTGGTGCCGTATTTATCCGTTCAAAATCCAGATCATTGGAAGATGACAAATGATTTCGCCTCCATCGGATTAGGTTTTGGGGCAGCTCTAGGCTTCGCTAAGGGGAGGCCAGACGAACCTACTGTTCTTGTAATCGGTGATGGAGCATTTCTTATGACAATGGGCGAACTGGAAACTGTATCGCGCGAAGACATCCCATTGATTATCATCTTGATGAATGATTGTGCATATGGCGCTGAACTACATTTTCTTCGTTTACGTCAACTTCCCGTGGCAAAATCTGTTTTTCCAGACGTCGATTTTGCTCCCATTGCTGCTGCCCTAGGATACGACGCATATACTATCCGAACACTCGATGAATTAGACGCGTTAGAGGCCACTTTAGCAAATCCAGAAGGACCGGTTTTCATTGACTGTAAAATAAATGCGGACATAGCGGCCCCTTTCATGAGCGAAATTGTAGCTGCCGAAACTAAGGGGCATTAAGCTAAAAAACACTCATCAAAGGCAACCAACATTACCCATCAAGATAGCACAATTGCATTCTGTTTAGTAATTATCGATGTGACGACAGATGATGCATTAGCGCGGCATTAAACAATTCCGATTGCTCAATATTTGCTAAATGTGCGGCATTCGGAATGAGCTCTAACACAGAGTTAGGAATTGCATCTGCAATTTCCTTTGCCTGGGCAGGTGTCGTGCCGGTATCCTGCTCCCCGCATATTACGAGCGTTGGCTGAGCAATTGAACCGTTGGTAGGCCGCATATCCATAGCCATAATGGCCTGACAGCATCCTATAAACCCGTTAACAGGCGTATCCAAAATCATTGCTCGAATTCTTTCAACTTCATCCGGCAGCCTAGTTCGACCATCTAAAGTTATCCAACGTTCAATTGTTCCTTGAACAACCGCAACCATTCCACCCTTTTCTACTGTCGAAATCCGTTGCTCCCACATTTCCTTTCCCGGCATAAAGGCGGCACTGTCCGCGATAGTCAACGTTTTAACTTTTTCCGAATGCCTAATCCCCATCATTTGGCCTACCATACCCCCCTTCGATAGACCGCAAAAATGCGCGGGGCCTAATGCTGCCGCTTCAATTAAAGCGGCAGCATCATCTGCGAGCAGTTCTATTGAATAAGGACCCACTGGAGCATCCGATCGCCCATGGCCTCTGCTATCGTATCGGATGACTTTGAAACCGTTAGTCGTTAGTGATTCAATCTGAAGATCCCACATTGAAAGATTGGATGCCAAGGAATTCGATAGCAAAATTGGCGTTCCCCCATCAGGACCATCAATTTGATAAAAAAGATTCGTTCCATTGACAGAGATAAAAGACATCCGACCGCTCCGTATCTTGATATGAATTTTTCAAATTGGGATCGCTATGTTTCCCAGTCGTTCGGTGAGTTTTCTATTTTCCGCATAGTCCACTGGCACGGCAAGCAGAGCCGGTCCTGGTTGTTTGAAAGCTTCCTCTAAAGCAGGCATGAGGCCTTCAGCTGAAGTGACTTCCTTACCCCACATTCCAAATGAAGAAGCCAATTGTTCAAAATTTGGATTATTAAATTTTAAGTCTGAATGACGTCCGTCAAAACCATTTTGTTGTTTCCATTTAATCAAACCATATTCGCCATCCACCCAAACCATACAAACCATTTTTATCCCTAATCTAGCGGCCGTCTCCAATTCTTGAACATTCATCAAAAATCCGGCATCCCCGCTAATCGCCAAAACTTGGGATTCTGGTTCAGCATAAGCAGCGCCTATACCACCTGGCAAAGCAATGCCCATTGTACAAAAACCATTCGAAATCAGGCACCGATTGGGCTCTTCACATTGGAAGTAGCGGGACACCCACATCTTGTGAGCGCCCACGTCACTTAAAACAATATCGTTTGGCCCCAAGAATTTTTGTACATCATTTAAAATACGTTGGGGTTTAACTGGAAAACTAACATCATTCTGCTCCATTGTGAGATCCTCGTAGATGGCATCTCTCAACTTTTTTCGATCTCCTATATCAAATAAAGGCAGTTTACCTGCAAACCGATGGTTCAACTCTTCATTTATCTGCCACAACGCATCTCCCAAATCAGAAACAATATCGACATCCACAGGAAAATCAGAGTCAATTTCAGCGGGCTCAAAATCAATAGAAATCAACTTTTTTCCGCCTGACCGGTTCCAAAGACTAGGAGCATATTCCACAAGATCGTAACCCGCAGCTATAACAAGATCAGCCTCGTCAACTGCTAGATTTATATAGTCACCTCCCTGTAAACCCATGGTAAAGAGGCAATGTTCGTCTGAACGAGCTACGGCTCCTTTCCCCATAAAGGTACTAACCACCCCGATACCTGCTTTATGGGCGAAACGCCGCAGTTGGGTGGATGCCCTTTTCCGAACTGCTCCATTACCAGCAATGATAATAGGGTTCTTGGACTCAGCTATTAAGTCAATTGCCGCTGTTATAGCTTTATGATCTGCGGCGGGCCGTCTTGTTTTAGTAACTCGCATTGGTTTAACGTCGACTTCCCTTTTAGCTATATTTTCAGGCAATTCTATAACAGTGACACCGGGTTTTTCGGTTTCAGCCACTTTAAATGCCTTGCGCACGATTTCTGGAATACTTTCGGGAATAACGATTGAAGTTACCCATTTACTAATAGGTCGCAACATGGAAATAGAGTCCATGTTCTGGTGGCTTTCTTTATGGACTCGCCGCGTGCTGCCCTGCCCAATGATGGCAACGGTAGGAGCCCGGTCCATATTAGCATCAGCCAGTCCTGTAACCAGATTGGTCACCCCTGGCCCAATGGTGGCAAGACAAACGCCAGCTTTACCAGTTAATCGACCGTAGGCGTCAGCCATGAAAGCCGCAGCCTGCTCGTGCCGGCAGAGTACAAATTCAATCTTGCTATCCATCAAAGAAATCATGGTATCAGCGTTTTCTTCTCCGGGCACACCGAAAATTCGTTCTACACCCTCTTCTTCCAAACATTTAATAAAAAGGTCTGAAGTTTTCATAACTTTCCCCATTCGGCATTGCCAACTGTGTTGCTTAAAAATTTAATTATTAAAATTATAGACTAAGCCCCATCGCTTCCACGTCAAGCATTGAAATACGATAATATTGTTATTCGGCCGCCTGTGGTAATGAAGCACCTATGTTTTCTAATGGTCCGAGTTGTTTTACCAAATTTGGCTTAATTGTCGAGGCGAATTTTTCCATCGAATTTAGAGCTTGCGCGTGCTTGGAACCCCCAACCTGAAAATGAAACATTATATGGCTAGGTTTTCCAATTTGTATTTCAGCGGCTAAACGTTCAGTTATAGTCTCACAATCACCAACTAACATATTTTCTGCCATATCATCCAACGGAGGCTCATCTGGAAACGGTATCTCGTTCATCATCCCATCATCCATTACTTCAGCACGTCGCCGCAATGCCGATGCTAATCTCATTTGATGCCGACAATGCTCTAAATATTCCAATGTTTCTGACCGGTTACTCGTGACACAAAGAAAACGTTGATAGCCCATAGGAAGATTGTTTGGGTCCTTGCCTTCAGAAAGCCATGCCGATTCTAGCCTTTTTCGCATTTCGCCAATGTATTCGGCACCTTTCCAACGTCCTGTAAACATTGGCACGTAACCTTTTCGTGCTGCCAACCGATGGCCTGCTTCTCCGTCACCAGCAATCCAAATCTCCGGCACGCCGCTAGAAGTGCGGGCACTTATATGAGTTTCTGGCAATTGATAATGCTTCCCTTCGTAAGTGAAGACCGTGTTATTAAATGCCAAATCGACCATTTCTAGAAATTCTTCCATCATTTCTTTGGATTTTGTCAAATCCACACCAAATCGCTCGAATTCATATGGCTGATATCCGCTTCCAACTCCAAGTACCAATCTACCGCCACTAATCGCATCGGCCATACCTATCTCAGCCAAAACCCGAGATGGTTCATAAAGAGGGCTTACGATTACTGCTGTTCCCAACCTAATTCGATTAGTAATAGGACCACATGCAGCCGCCATCAAAAGCGGCGACGGGCAAGTGCAATAATTCGAGAAATGGTGTTCCGCAAACCAAGCAATATCGAATCCCAGTTGGTCAGCCAATTTCACTTGTTCCAGATGTTCTTTAAAAACTTGTTCAGTCGGATATCCCTTTTCGCGATACCCCATCAAACTGAAATGGCCGAAGTCCATAATCACTCTCCCTATTAGTACTTCTATTTTTGCATAGTATAGTCTGGGAAAACTATATCGCCAATCCGTTCTATGATGGAGAGAAAATAATGCGATTTAATGATAAAGTTGCGATTGTCACTGGCGGTGGCGACGGTTTCGGCAGGGAAATATCCAAACTACTGGCCGCCGCAAGTGCCTTAGTTGGCGTTGTTGACATTGACAAAAGAAATGCAGAAGAAACAGCAGAAGCTATTGACGTTTCTTCAATAGCATTACAAGCAGATATTAGAAATCCTGGTCAGGTGCCAACCCCGATAACAAAACAATTGAGACGTTTGGAGGCTTAGACATATTAGACATAATAGTAAATAACGCTGGTCTCTCGTATCCACCCGTAAGCATTGTCGATATGGACGAGAACTTGTACACCGCAGTGTTCGATTCTAACATCAAATCTATTTCCACTACACCAAGTTTGTTGGCCCTGAACAGATCAAAAGGGGTACTGGGGCCATTGTAAATATTTCCTCTACTCCAACCTTAAAACCACGCGCAGGGACTACTGTTTACGCAGTCAGTAAAGCTGTCGTCACGGCCTTCACTAAAGCAAGTGCAATCGAATTTTAATCCTACGATATAAGGGTAAACACGATTTTGCCTGTAGCATCTTCAACCCCTATACTGACCGGCGTGTTTACGGACAAAGATGCGGATCAAATAGCGAATATGAAAGATGGTATACCACTAGGTCGCCTTGGTCAGTCCGACGATATTGCATCCGGCGTGATGTTTTTATTATCTGATGAAGCAGCATTCATCACTTGGGTTGACCTATCTATAGAGGGTGGGTGGACCGCAGCCTAAAAATTTAGCCCTCGATAGCTCAATCCTAAAAATTTATACGAGATGGCCAAGCAGGTTTAAGAACGAGCAAAATCAGAGGGCTTTAAAATAATAGTATTCAATAAGAGATCGAACATCGTATGGCCAACTAACTTTCGTTTTTTAATCTGACGGACCAAATATAATTATTAAACGCCCAAAAACGATAGTGCATGTAAAAACAGCTCATTTATTTTACATGGCGCCATAATAGTGTTTCTGTGCTTTAAAGATAGAGGTTAGTCATTCCGCCGATAATACACTTGCCTTCCAAAACGGTTTATCAATCACTCGACACGTCAGTTTTTGGGTGAAATGACTGAATATAGGGATAAATTTGGAGAATGTAATGGAACAAAAATTAGGTGGCCATGTAGCTTTGGTAACGGGAGCCGGTTCTGGGATCGGTCGAGCCACAACTCTTCGTTTTATTAGTGACGGCGCCGACGTTCTCGCAATCGATCGAAACACTGAAGGGGTTAATGAAACTTTAGATTTAGCAAAATCCGGGCCAGGCCGTTGCTTATCGGAAACTATGGATATTACTGATAAAAATGCCCCTGAAACCGCAGTAAAAATTTGCAAAAATGCTTTTGGAAAAGTCAGTATTCTTGTTAACAATGCCGGGATTGGGAATTCAAAAGCCGTTCACCAGACGGAAGATGAGGATCTGGACAATTTCATTGATATCAACTTACGCGCATTATTTCGATTTGCAAAAGCGGTAGTTACTGAAATGCGAGAAGGTAACAAAGGTGGTGTCATAATTAATTTAGCATCAGTCTACGGGTTGATGGGGGTGCCTGGCAGCTCGATATACTCAGCGACTAAAGCGGCTGTGGTCGGCCTTACTCGAAATATGGCGGCAGACTATGGTCCATATAAAATCCGAGTAAATGCCATTGCACCGGGAATGATTTTAACACCCATAAACAAAGAGCGTTTTGAAACTGACGAATTTTTTCGGGATCTCCTGCTGAATGCAACACCTTTGGGAAGAGTCGGGGCCCCCGAAGATATCGCAAACGGCATAAGTTTTCTGTGTTCAGATGAAGCGTCTTTTATTTCTGGCCACGTTTTAGCCATTGACGGGGCTTGGTCCGCGACTAAATTTAAGCCATTTCCCCCAACAATGCATCAATAATTGAAGTCTTTGTCGAGTCAATCATTAACCATTATAAAAATTTCTCCCTGTATCTCGGAGCCACACTCTAATTAGATGTCTTTTTCGCGTCGCATCGGGCCAGTCTATAAAACTGGTTCGTTTATGGCCCATTGTTCGGTTGTTGATAAATTGAATCTGTCCCGATTCGAAAAAGAATTCCTTATACATTCCCGGATCATCGACAAAAGAGAACCAAGCGGCCAACGCTGCCTCGCTCCTTTGATCCACTGCTTTTCCCTCTAATTTGTAACCTTGATACATTAAATTTCTAGATACTCTTACGCGCAAACCACGGTCTTCCATATTTACAATAGGCCTAGAAATTGTCTTGGATTCATTCTGGCTGTGTTCTCTTTGCCTATCAAAGAAATAAGGTTGATATAAGCGATCCAACAAGCTGGGATGTTTTTCAATCATTAGATCTAAAACCGCCGTCATACTCACAACTCGGCTGATTCCACCATTCATCGCCGGTTGCAAACACAATAATCCCACATGATCTGGTGGGCATATATTGTAGGAATTATCTGTATGAAAACTCTGCTCCTCATTGGTTACGTCCGGCCTAATACCGTTTCCAGAAGGCTGACCAAGATCCGTAACCGAATATAACATTCGACCATCCACCCATTTTTGGGCAACCGGTCTACCCGTCATTTGAGATAGCAACCAATAAATCGATATAGCTTCTTCTTGGGTCATGATATGCAAAGGCAATCGGTCAATAATTGCAAAACCAATCCCATTATCTAATTCATTACGAATATTCCGCATCATCTCTGCACAAGAAGGCATTTCAATATCAACAGGTTTAAGAGCTAAGACAGGTAGCGGATTTGCGCGTATTATCTCCAAAGCAGTTTGGATTTCATTAATACAACCCTTGGGCAATTCGAACCTGCCAGCAGATGAAGGCAGGTCGGAGCCCACCCAAGCGTTGGCTAGTCTTTTTTGCATGTCTTTTCCAACCGTAAATGACCGTTCGGTCGCTTTTGTACTTACAACATGTCTCGATATAAGTTTAAACGCGCCTGCGATCCACTACAAGACTTAGGATAGGGTTAAACTAGTCCGCCGTTAACGTGAATAACCTGGCCTGTCATATAAGATGCACCTTCTGATGCGCAAAATTCAACTGCTGCTGCTATTTCATCGGGGCGTCCAATTCGCCCCATCGGAATCTGGGATCGCATCGCTTGGAGTGTTTCGGATTTAATTGCTGCGTGACCGCCAGCATCTTTTTCTATAAACCCGGGAGCGATCATATTCACTGTAATTCGGTCACCAGCTAGCTGTAACGCTAAAGCCTTTGCAAAAGCCTCACAGGAAGCCTTTGCCGCGGAAGTTGCTGCAAATGAGCTTATTGCTGGCCGCCAAACGTGCGGACCAAATGAACTTATCCCAATAATTCGCGGCAAAATTGATTGCTTGAGAAAGGGTATAGCTGCAGTCGTCATTTCAAAAAAACTACGCGCTATTATGTAATGTGCCAGATCAAACTCGACGTTCTTTAAATCAGTAGCGGGGGTCCGCAAAGCATACCCCGCATTGGTGATTAAAATATCTAGCCCATTTAATTTGGTTGCAGCCGTTTCTATTAATCGTTTCCCCGAACCTTTTTTGGCAAGGTCTATAAATGCCTCTTCAGCAACTCCACCCGCGGATTCAATATTTTTCACAGTAAGTCCCAAGCCAACCCGATTCGAACGAGTATGTACAAGAAAACTATCTCTTGGTTTTACCAAGCGCCGGCATATGGCCGCGCCTATTCCAGATGCTGCGCCAGTTACTAAAATGCGTCTTGTTTTTTTCATATAATATCCTCTCAAACCCAACCCAAAGGTTGTTTTTTGATCGGATCGCCAACGGTTTTAAATATTAGCATTCCGCATTGCCGTTAACACAACTTTCTGCTCAGCAATAACTCTTTTGAGCCGATCTTCGTCTTCCCCAGAACTCTCTTTTAACTCATTGAGTTTAGCTTCAATCTCCTTGTCTAATCCTTCAAGATCAAGCTCATCTGCCGGTGTCGCCTTTTCCGTCAAAACGGTACAACGCTCCCCCGTAACCTCAGCAAATCCGTTTGGAATGAAAATACGGTCAGTGATTGAACTTCCCTCGTATACATCAATCACTCCTGGAATTAATGTAGAGAGCAACGGTGAATGTCTCGGCAACACTCCAAATAGGCCTTCCGCTCCCGGAACGACAACCATAGTCACTTCTTTTGACATTATAAGGCTGTCAGGTGACACCAGTTCAAATAAAGTTGTTTCCGCCATTAGCTCGACTCCGGCGTTGGTTCATAAAATTAAGCAGCCTCCGCGGCCATTTGCTTGGCTTTTTCAACAGCTTCCTCGATTGTACCAACCATATAAAAGGCTGCTTCAGGTAACTCATCATGATTACCGTCAACAATCTCTTTAAATCCTCGGACCGTTTCCTCTAAGGACACTAATACGCCAGGTGTTCCAGTAAAGATTTCTGCCACAAAAAACGGCTGCGACAGAAAACGTTGTATTTTACGGGCCCTGGCGACAATCAATCTGTCCTCCTCCGATAATTCGTCCATACCTAAGATAGCAATAATATCCTGCAAAGATTTATAGGTCTGCAATACTTCTTGCACTCGGCGAGCCACAGAATAGTGTTCTTCACCCAAAATTCGCGGATCCAGCATGCGTGACGTAGAATCTAGCGGATCAACAGCCGGGTAAATTCCAAGCTCCGCTATTTGCCTGCTAAGTACCGTTGTAGCATCAAGATGCGAAAAAGAGGTAGCTGGGGCTGGATCGGTGAGGTCGTCCGCCGGCACATAAATCGCTTGAACTGAAGTGATTGAACCTTTGTTTGTAGATGTAATACGCTCTTGTAACGTGCCCATGTCAGTAGCGAGCGTAGGTTGATAACCTACAGCAGAAGGAATTCTGCCCAACAAAGCCGAAACTTCGGAGCCTGCTTGTGTGAAACGAAATATATTATCGACGAAAAATAGCACATCTTGACCTTCTTCATCTCGAAAATATTCCGCAAGAGTTAAGCCAGTTAAGCCAACTCTGGCACGAGCGCCAGGTGGCTCATTCATTTGCCCATACACTAAGGCCGCTTTGGAACCTGCCTTTCCATTTTCTTTGATAACACCCGATTCTACCATTTCGTGATATAGATCGTTTCCTTCGCGTGTGCGTTCGCCCACGCCAGCAAACACGGAATATCCACCGTGCGCCTTTGCAATGTTATTAATTAACTCCATTATGATAACAGTCTTTCCAACGCCTGCCCCCCCAAACAGACCAATTTTGCCGCCCTTTGCATAAGGTGCCAATAAGTCAACTACCTTAATACCCGTGACAAGTATTTCGGATTCTGTCGACTGGTCCACATATGCTGGTGCAGGTCGATGAATGGGAAACGTCATTTTTGATTTGATTGGCTCTCCCTCATCAATGACCTCCCCAATCACATTGATTAATCTCCCCAATGTCTCTGGACCCACAGGTACTTGTATAGCATCACCTGTATCTTCAACTTCGGATCCCCGAACGAGACCTTCGGTACTATCCATCGCTATTGTACGCACCATGTTTTCTCCCAGATGCTGCGCCACCTCAAGAACTAAGCGAGAATCACCATTTTGGGTATGCAGCGCATTAAGTATTGGTGGTAGCTGGCCATCAAATTGGACATCTACTACCGCACCGATAACCTGGCTGATCTTACCCGTTGCGTTTGTCGCCATATCTAACTCCCATTGCCAGACCGTTACCGGCCCTATCGCACATCGATCTATTACTTGCGTTGTTGCCGCCGCTAAAGAGCCTCGGCGCCAGAAATAATTTCAATCAATTCTTTCGTTATAAAAGCTTGACGAGTCCTATTATAGGTCAAAGTTAACTTGTCTATCATCTCACCCGCATTGCGTGTTGCACTGTCCATTGCAGTCATTCTAGCCCCGTGTTCACTCGCAGTGTTTTCTAAAAGTGCTGAAAATAACTGGGTGGACACATTCCTGGGTAATAATTCCGAGAGAATTTCTTCCTCATCTGGCTCATAATCAAACATTCCTGCTATTTCATTCGCTGAAAAATCATCTTCACCAGAAAAGCTGGCTGGAATGATTTGTTGTTCCGTAACGATTTGGGTCATTGCTGATTGAAATCGGTTGTAAATAATTGTGCATATATCGAATTGCCCTGATTCATACAAATTAATCAAACGAGCACCTATTCCAGCCACCGTCGCAAATTCTACATTTCTTCGAGCTACACCATCTATTGAATCGGTTATTTGGTCAGAATAATCGCGTCGCAGCTGATCGCGTCCTTTTCGCCCAACGCATAAAAGCTTTACCTCTTTACCTTGATTTTGAAGAGTCTTTATTCGACCTCGAGCAGCCCTGACTATGCTAGTATTAAATCCTCCGCACAATCCCCGATCAGCTGTCATTACAACCAATAGATGAACTTGTTCTCTCCCGGTCCCGACTAATAATTTTGGACCACTATCTCCCGTCATACGGCTCGCCAGAGTGGTTATGATCCTATTCATTCGTATCGAATAGGGTCTTGCTGACTCTGCCTGTTCCTGCGCCCGTCTCAACTTAGCCGCAGCTACCATCTTCATAGCAGACGTTATTTTTTGCGTCGATTTAACGCTGTTAATTCTGATTTTGAGATCCTTAAGACTTGGCATACTCCATCCTTGTCCAAATTGACCCTACAGAGATCAAACCTCAGGTGAATTTTTTAGCATAAGCGTCAACAAATTCGGAGAGTTTTTTATCCGTCTCATCGCTCAATTCCTGCTCGTCTCGGATAGATGCTAATATTTGGGAGCCATTAGCCTTTATCTCAGAGAGCAAACCATTCTCAAACCTATTGATATCACTGACACCGACTCCATCAAGATACCCTCTAACCCCAGTAAAAATAGAAACAACTTGTTCCTCAACTGGTAAAGGCGCGTACTGGGATTGTTTTAAAAGTTCCGTTAACCGTTCCCCCCGAGCTAGCAGGCGTTGCGTTACTGGATCCAGATCTGATGCGAACTGAGCAAAAGCTGCCATTTCACGATATTGGGCCAATTCCAGTTTAATACGGCCCGCAACCTGCTTCATTGCCTTGACTTGCGCCGCCGATCCAACACGACTAACCGAAAGCCCCACATTTACCGCAGGCCTTATACCTCTATAAAACAGTTCAGTTTCTAAGAATATTTGTCCGTCCGTAATAGAAATCACATTGGTAGGGATATATGCAGAAACATCCCCAGCCTGCGTTTCAATAACCGGGAGCGCCGTTAACGATCCGGCTCCTTGTTCATCATTCATCTTGGCCGCTCGCTCGAGTAATCTCGAGTGAATGTAAAACACATCCCCAGGATAAGCTTCTCGACCCGGTGGGCGGCGTAACAGTAGCGACATCTGTCGATAGGCCACAGCTTGTTTTGACAAATCGTCATAAACGATCAATGCATGCATTCCATTATCGCGAAAGAACTCCCCCATCGTACAGCCAGAGTATGGAGCTAAAAATTGCATTGGGGCTGGTTCGGAAGCTGTAGACGCTATTACTATTGAGTATTCCATAGCTCCATAGTCCTCTAGGGTCTTCACTATTTGGGCGACCGTAGAACGTTTTTGGCCTACGGCCACGTAAATGCAGAACAATTTTTTGGATTCATCGTTACCAGCTGCATCGTTTATTGATTTTTGGTTAATAAATGTATCGACAGCTATCGCGGTCTTTCCTGTTTGCCTATCACCAATTATTAGCTCTCTTTGGCCTCGTCCAACTGGTATTAAACTATCAATTGCTTTGAGGCCTGTCTGCATTGGCTCGTGAACACCTTTTCGAGGCATAATACCTGGGGCTTTAACTTCCACACGTCGACGTTCTTCCGAATCTATAGCCCCTTTGCCGTCTATGGGGTTTCCGAGAGGATCCACCACTCTTCCGAGTAAATTTCGGCCAACAGGTACGTCAACAATACTGCCTGTCCTTTTTACAGTGTCGCCTTCCTTAATATCTCTGTCATCACCGAAAATCACTATTCCGACATTATCGGTTTCAAGATTAAGGGCCATGCCTCGAACGCCATTTGGAAATTCTACCATTTCCCCAGCTTGAACCTGGTCTAGGCCATAAACCCGGGCAATCCCATCTCCTACGGACAGGACCTGACCCACTTCTGCAACCTCTGCTTCGGAACCAAAATTAGCTATCTGATCTCTGAGAATTGAAGAAATCTCAGCAGCACGAATATCCATCAACCTGAACCCTTCATCGCAATTTGAAGTCGTTGCAATTTCGAACGAATAGAACTGTCAATCAATCGTGAACCTACACGCACTATTAAGCCACCTATAAGGGATGGATCAACAGACAGATTAACAGATACTTTTTGACCCAACGTGTCCCGGAGCTTTTCCGAAACGGCTTCTATTTCGTCCGCACGTAGCTCCTTAGCTGAAATAATTTCGGCAACTAATTCTCCTCGACGATGGGCTAGTTCTGCTAGAAACGCGCGGATAATACTCTCGATGGCAAATAATCGACGATTCATGGTTACTACACCTATGAACTTTAGTGTCAATAAATTGCATCCAACTTTTTCTAAGATTGCCGATATACCTTTAGTTTGATTCTCACGGCTTAAAACCGGCGAGCGAACCATCCGCCTTAGATCGGAATTTCCTACTACCAAACTTCGCAGATTGATTAGATCGGAAGCAACTACATCCAAAGCGCGTTCGTCTTCGGCTAAAGTAAATAGCGCCGAAGCATAACGTGCTGCGAGACCTTGCGATTCTGAAGCCACTAGGGATAACCCCTTGTCGATTATAGACATACCGGCAAATGTCCATGCTAAACCGTAAGACACAAAATCACCGGTCGTTGAGTGCACCCTACTCAAACGCGGCGGTTTCCTACCATAGACCTTGTAGGCGTGCAAGCCATGGGAAAGCGAAATCATAAAGTGTTAATCTACGGTTTCCATTTTCAACTCCCATAACTTCACTTTAGATAACCGTTTAATTCGATAAAATTGTATCTTCTTAGATTACTAAATTAATAAATTAACAGCGTCGTTTAGACGCAGTACAAATCATAAATTTAAGCACAAAGAAAAAGAAATGGACTACCCATTTATGAAAACGCATAGGGATCTACATCTATTCTAATCCTCGCGGCCCCAGGAATTTTTATCCGTGACAGCCATTCGCGAACTATTTTCTGAACATTAGTATCACGTCCCGATTTTAACAATAATCTATAACGGTATCTGCCGCGCAATAATGAAAGTGGAGCAGGAGCAGGACCAAATATCTGTGTGTCGGCAAATATTGGGGCTGACGCGGCAATTAATTTGGCCAGATTACTTGCGATTCCCTGATCTCTTGAGCTAATAACCACAGCAACCAAACGACCAAACGGCGGCATTCGAGCGGATTTTCTTGAATTTATTTCTTGCAAAATAAACCCGTCACGATCCCAATTCACCAACGCAGTCATCAGGGAGCTGTCCGGTTGTCGAGTTTGCAAATACACTTTGCCTGGCCACATTGCTCTTCCTGCTCTTCCAGCCACCTGATGAAGTAATTGATATGTCCTCTCCGCTGCCCGCAAATCCCCTCCTGTTTGCCCTAAATCGGCATCTATCACTCCAACAGTCGTCAGGAAAGGGAAATGATGACCTTTTGCGACAACTTGAGTTCCTATAATAATATCAACTTCTTTATTTTGAACAGCATGCACAAACTCGCCCGCAGAATAAGGTCCTGTTAAAGTATCGCTCGAGGCTATTTGAGTCCGCGCAGATGGAAATCTCTTATTAACTTCCTCAGCCAATCTTTCGACTCCAGGCCCTATAGCTGTGAAGCTGTTTGGA
>CAZADS010000004.1:0-24347 GCA_964483985.1 uncultured Thalassobaculaceae bacterium | reverse complement strand
AGAGATGACACCCATGGGTCGCCCGGGACAACCAGACGAGATAGCGAACGCCGCATTATTTTTACTCTCCGATGAAGCCTCCTTTGTAACCGGTGCCGCCTTGGCTGTAGACGGAGGTGCGACGGCCTAAATCCTATTATAGCCTGGAGTATTTAAATATGGCTTTTACTATTAGAGATCGGACCTTTAATTCCTCAATAGACCCACTCAAAGCCGTCCATCAATTAGCAGAAACAATAGATGGTTATGCAGCGGAAGGCGAACAATTAGGTCGCCTAGCCCCTCCGCTGCACGAAGCCTTATTAAAAGCAGGCTTATTCAGAATGCTTTTACCAAACTCTTACAATGGATTGGAAGTGGACCCGCTAACATTTTTGCGAACTATCGGAGCAGTAGCCCAACTGGACGGCAGCACGGCGTGGTGCCTTTGTCAGGGAAATGGTTGCGCGATGGTATCGGCCTATTTAAAGGATGAAATTGCCTCTAAAATTTTTGGCAATGATCCTCGCGCTGTTCTAGCTTGGGGACCAGGCAAAGCCCACGCTCAAATCGTAAATGGTGGATATCGAGTAAGCGGCCGACTCGCTTTTGCAAGTGGAGGCCGCCATGCAACTTGGCTGGGATGCCACGTTCCTGTTTATAAAACAGATGGATCCCAAAGGTTCAATCCAGATGGAAGTCCAGAAATTCGGACAATGCTATTTCCTGAATCCACCGTTCGATGGATAGATACTTGGGATGTTATAGGACTCCGCGCCACGGGAAGCGACGATTTCGAAATAGATAATTTATTTGTTCCGGAAGATCACACTGCAATCCGTGATACTTCCAAAACCCGGACTGAACAAAAACCTTTGTATACCATGCCATCCATGAGTCTTTATGCAATGGGTTTTTCCGCCACCGCTCAGGGTCTCGCAACGGGCATGCTCGAAGCTTTCAAGGAACTAGCGTTAGACAAAACGCCTAGGCTTGCCCACTCAAAAATGAAAGACAATCCCGTCATACAATCTGATTTAGCACAATGTGAGGCCAGAATCCGGGCGGCGCGTTCATATTTGATAACCGAAATAGAAGACATTTGGGAAGAAATATTGACTACTGGTAAACTCACAATCGCTAATCGGATGCGAATTAGGTTAGCCGCTACTCATGGCATTCATGAAGCGAAATCTGTAGCAGAAAATATCTATGATCTAGCTGGCGTATCCGCTATCAGAGACGAAAGCCCCTTTCAACGAAGGTACCGAGATATCCGAAGTGTAACACAACAACTACAAGGACGCCGGTCACATTTTCAAACGGTTGGAGCTTATTTGTTAGGTCATGATGCTGACTTGGCCGTTGCATAGCACAAAAATTCTAACCGTATTTCGCCTGGCTATCTCAACATTTTTGGAAAACAATAAACAAAAGTGTACCTAAATCCCAAAAATGTGCCTAGCGTTTTTTGTTAACATTAGTTCGATTTCGGCTTTTGAAAAGTCACCACCTTCAATCACTTGACGTGGGTTTGGATCTCCAATCGGAAACGGATAATCCGAACCCAAAATAATGCGGTCACACCCTACTTTATTAGCTAAAAATCGGATTATATCCGGTTGGAAGACAATACTATCAAAGTAAAGCTTGTGAAATTGCTCTACCGGATCCACGACAAGTTCTGGAAATGCTCTATAATTCCTTTCTAAGCGGCCCAGCATGTAAGGTAAAGCTCCCCCTCCAGTCGAAGCAATAACAATTAGTCCAGCGAAACGCGTAAGATGCCCAGTAAATAACATTCTGCTAATTGCAATTGAAACATCACAAACCCGCCCGACAGCGTTCATCATCTGCATGTCATGCAGGCGCGCATCATCAGATCCAAACATTGGATGCACTATTATCGGGACACGGAGATCAGCCGCCATCTCCCAGAATGGATCCAAATGTTTATCGTCGAGATTTCCATGATCTCCTTTTGGTTGTGTTCCGATCATTGCGCCCGGCATACCCGCCTTAATAGCCTCTCGGAGAACGTTCGCCGCCAATTTCCCGGATTGCAAAGGAACCGTTGCTAATGGGATAACCCCATCTCTGTCTTTGCATTCGTTCAGCATACTTTCATTTAAAAAACGGCTCCAATCCGCACCTTCCTCTGGTGGAATGTCATAACCAAAACTATCGAGCCAGCCGCCTGTCAACTGGAGATCAATACCAGCACTAGCTAGAAATTGCTGGCGTGGGTCAAAATACCGCAGGTTGGGCGTTATTGGCCGAGTAAATTTTTCATCCAAAAAAACCAACCTATAATTATCGGCATCTTGCGACAATTTTATAGACGGAAATTGACCTTCCAAGCCTTTCATCTCCATTATCGTAATTTCCGGCAAAATATGTGAATGGGTATCGATAATCATAAATCTCTCCGCTGAGACTCGAGTGTTAGCAAAGCTTTGCAGTCTTCAGGTGAAATATATATGTGTTTCTATTAACACTAATCCGTTTTTTCCACCAAAATCGCTACCCCCAACCATTTAAAAAATAAATCAAAAATAGTTATTTCAGGTTAATAATTTAAATTAATGAAGAATAGAGGGCGAAAATGCCGAATTTCACAAAGGTTTCTGGCCCTTTCGACATAATAGCGTCAAAACTGCCCATTTGTCCTTTTGCTAAATGGGCGTAAAATTTAAGATCCTTGATTTTAAGAAATTCTTGACCTAGATTAAAACTAAGCGGATGAATCCCTATCGTTGTGAAAGTGTCTTGCGAATTCAGAATGGCCCCGGCCCTGGGCTAACCAGCCTTCTTCCCTGACATTGAAAACGTTCATCGAGAGTGCGTCGTGTTGATGCGCTTTGAATAACCGTCCGTCCGAGGAGACTATAATGGCGACCGGTACTGTAAAATGGTTTAATCCAACAAAAGGCTATGGCTTCATTCAACCTGATGAGGGTGGTCCGGACGCGTTCGTCCATATTACAGCTCTCGAAAGATCTGATATTGAAACGCTGAATGAAGGCGCCAAAGTATCATTTGAACTCGAGGTCGGCCGTAATGGCAAACAAGCGGCCACGAATTTAAAGTTGTTGTAATTGTAAAGACGCAATCCGAGAGGTAGCGTTCTTTAGTGCCGAGTTTCGCAGGTGTAAACAGTATAAAATCTGCGGACTGTGCTTTTAGCTTGTTTAATGCGGCGGCGGAATGCTGTTCCGACGTGTGGGAGGTGCGACCTCATCGCACCTCCCATGCTTTGTATATAGCCTGGCTTAACATTTAACCATGGCTCCCAAAGTCGAGTTATTCGACATTCGTCAGAACAACAGTTCCACTAGCACTGAACATGCCACCTACACCATGGACTACAGATATTTCTGCCTCTGGAACCTGAGCTGGCGCGGTACCACGCATCTGACGTACACCTTCCTGCAAAGCATACATTCCATACATGCCAGAATGCATGTAACTTAAGCCACCGCCATTAGTGTTCAATGGTAGAAGGCCACCTGGTCCGGTGTGTCCATCCGTTATAAAATCACCAGCCTCGCCTCGATTTACAAAACCTAGGTCTTCAAGTCCGTAAATTGGTAAATGAGCAAAGGCATCATAGACCATTAGATGATCTACGTCTGAATGCGTAATCCCAGCAGAATTAAATGCCTCAGCTCCCGAGACCCTAAAAGCAACTGATGACGAGAAATCCTCCATTTGGCTAATCATTGGAGTTTCGCAGCTTTCCCCAGCTCCAAGAATATAAACTGGTGGTTGGCGAAAATCCTTAGCCCGATCAGAAGAAGTTAATATCAATGCCCCACCACCATCGGTGACAAGACAACACATTAGTAATCTAAAAGGATAGCAAATCATTTTAGAATTGAGAACGTCTTCTACGGTGATGGGGTCTTTGAAACTAGCCCGTGGATTTAGACTAGCCCATTTCCTCTGTGCCACTGAAACCATGGCCAATTTTTCTTCTGTAAGCCCAAAGTCTTTCATGTAACGTAAAACCGGAATGGTAAACATAGTAGGTGGTCGAGTAACGCCAAAAGGACGTTCAAATTGTTGCTGGAGTAATGAAGGAAAGATAGATGAACCATGCCGTCCAAGGTTGGAACGCCCACTTTCGCCGTGAGTGATTAAAACAGTCTCACAAAGCCCTCCATTAATAGCCGCCGCCGCATGCCGAACCAAAAGCATAAAAGAGCACCCCCCCACAGAGGTTCCATCTAACCATTTCGGTACAACTCCCAGATAATGCGCTATCTCAACCGCATTGTGACCACCAGTCGCAACCCCGTCGATGTCGGAAAGGCCCATACCTGCGTCAGCAATGGCATTCAGCGCCGCATCGGCGTGAAGTTGAACCTGAGACATCGTAGGGATTTTACCCAGCTCCGTTGTTTCAGAAGCCCCAACTATGGCTACGGACCTGCGTTTCATATCACAATTCTCCAAGTGGTCCGAATTGTGGTAACGTGATTTCTTCATTAATCTTCTGGAAGATAACCTTAACAGGCATATCGAGCACTAGAGCCTCTGGCGTCTGGTCACATTCAACGATGTTACACATCATTTTTGGGCCTTCTTCTAGCCTAACAACTGCGATCGCATAAGGAGGTTCAAACCCCGGGGCCGGAAGGTGACTTATTATATAACTATGCAGAGTAGCCAGACCGGAAGCCTCCAAAATAACAATGTTTTTTAATCCACAATTTGGGCAAAAATGGCGGGGTGGAAAATAAACATTCTGGCAATCCTTACATTGCTGAATAAGCAAACGACCTGTTTTCGTGCCGTCCCAAAAGTGTTGAGTTTCGGGGGTTGGCCGAGGTAGTTCGCGTTCTCCAATTGTCATTTATATATTCCCGTATCTGGTTCAGTTACTTGGATTTATTAGCTGGTAAACTTCAGCCATTAAATAGGGTCCCAACAAAATACGTCTTGAGACCGATCTAAAGGATAGAAGTTTGCCTCCATAGAAGGAATGGCGTGTTCTAAAACAGTTTCAGGAGTCCACCCTTCGCTGCGATGAACAGAACGCAGCGGCCTCGATTGACTCATTAAAAATATCTCGTTATTACGAACGCCAAAAATCTGCCCTGTAACGTTCGATTTAGGCGAACATAAAGCAACCGCAACCGGCGCTATTTTCGCCGTTGTCATGGTTTTAAGCTTTTCGACTCTAGCACGCTGTGCTTCATCTCCTATTGGAATTGTCCCAATCATTCGACTCCAGGCAAAAGGTGATATGCAATTTGACCGGACATTAAAACGTCCCATATCTAGTGCAATCGACTTCGATAAACCAGCAATACCTAATTTTGCAGCTGCATAGTTAGCCTGACCGAAATTACCAACCAGTCCAGATGTTGACGTCATATGGATGAATGCTCCAGATTGTTGCTCCCGAAAAATGGTTGCTGCCGCTCTGCTTACATTAAAGCTGCCTTTCAAGTGCACCCCAATCACGGAATCCCAGTCATCTTCGGTCATTTTATGAAAAATAACGTCGCGCAATATACCAGCGTTATTAATCACAATATCCAAACTTCCAAACTCAGTCACAGCTTGATCGACCATACCCTTTGCCGCATCAAAATCAGAAACATTATTAAAATTAACCACAGCTTCACCGCCTTCGTCGCCGATTTCTTTTGCGACCTCCATAGCCGGTATCCGATCAGCTCCTTCCCCCTGTGTTGTCCCTCCCAGATCATTGACCAAAACCTTTGCTCCAGCTGCAGCAAATGCCAGGGCATAATCGCGGCCAATGCCACGGCCTGCGCCTGTAACTAACGCAACTTTGCCCTCCAAGAGCTTGTTACCTGCCATTTCCATTCTCCAGAAAATTTATATTTTTTGTTTCTTCCGCTGGTTTAAACGATGTGCAATCGTCTTATTTAATAGCAATATGTTACAAATAATTAGTGCTAAAATCTTTTTTTTCAATTACCTACACAAGACACTTTCAACTATCACCATACAAAGAGATCGCATGCATGTTGCCACGAACTTTATTCTCTGAGGAGCATGAAGTGTTCCGAAACACAACGAAGCGCTTTATTGATAAAGAAATAGTTCCATTCCATAGACAATGGGAAATTGAAGGAATCGTGAACCGTGATCTATGGAGAGCGGCTGGAGCCAAGGGCCTCCTTTGCTGCACTGTTGCAGAAAAGTACGGTGGGCCTGGTGGAGATTTTCTTCATAGCGTAATAGTTAATGAGGAATTAGCCAAAGTAGGTGCTTCTGGTCCAGCTTTTCCACTTCATTCCGATATAATTGTCCCATACTTGCAGGCTTATGGGTCTGAAGACCAGAAACGCAAATGGCTACCACGAGTAACATCCGGCGAGACTGTAATGGCCATAGGCATGACAGAACCATCCGCGGGTTCAGATCTTCAAGGAATTAAAACACGAGCCGATAGGGATGGAAATCATTTTATTTTGAACGGTCAAAAAGTTTTTATCTCTAATGGAAAAATTGCTGATCTTTACATAATTGCTTGCAAAACTGACCCATCGAAAGGTGCAAAAGGAATAAGCTTAGTGCTTGTTGAAAGTGAACGGGAAGGATTTGAAAAAGGAAGAAATCTCGAAAAAATCGGGTATAAGGCTCAAGACACTTCGGAACTTTTCTTCAAAGACGTCCGGATACCAATCACAAACCTTTTAGGAGAAGAGGGGCGTGGATTTTCTCAGTTAATGGAACAATTATCTCAGGAACGCCTTGTCGTTGCAATTCGATGCGCAACATCCATTGAGGCAGCTCTCGCGGAAACAGTGCGCTATACATCAGATCGTAAAGCTTTTGGCAGGCGGATTGCAGACTTCCAGAATACTCGGTTTAAACTAGCCGAAATCAAGACCAAAGCACTGGCTACCCGTGCATTTACGGATCAATGTATTGCGTTACATTTGAAAGGGAATCTTAATTCTGAGGATGCTGCGGCCGCCAAACTTCATACAACAGAAGTTTTAAATGAAATAGTTGATGACTGCCTTCAACTACATGGCGGCTACGGCTACATTTGGGAATTCCCCATTGCGAGGGCATGGGCCGATGCAAGAATGTCTCGTATTGCGGGTGGATCCTCCGAAATAATGAAAGAAATTATCAGTCGCCATTTATTCCTACACACCGATAACTAAATTTCTTAGCCGCCACTTAGACTTTGACGGCCATAAAACCCCAAAAATTAATGGGTTATGCACTCCTTTAGCTCCCACGGCGGCGCTGGAGCTGGCACAATAATCTTATATAGTGCACCCGACTGGACTAATCTTCGTAGATGAAATGCTTATTATCCCGATAGACTTAAAATTCCACTCCCAGGCAACCCATGATTGATTGCTTTGAAAGTCTGGCCAGTTCCATTTTAGATACGCCGACTTAAACCTCATATAGGTCATACTGAAAAATTCCCATAAACCATAATTCATCGAAATCAGCCGAGCCTTTTATCCAAACTTTTTGTAGGTAGAAATGACTAAACGGACGTCGTCCCATGCTGTCATTAACGCTCTAAACACATAGCGACTCCCATACCACCTCCGATACATAAAGTCGCTAGTCCTTTTTTAGCATTACACTTTTGCATTTCATACAATAGAGTTGTAAGCACACGAGCGCCGGAGGCTCCAATAGGATGTCCGAGTGCGATTGCCCCACCATTAACATTGACTTTCTCTGGATCCCATCCCAGATCTTTATTAACGGCGCATGCCTGAGCGGCGAAGGCTTCATTTGCTTCTATTAAATCGAGGTCATCTATCGTCCAACCAGCCTTCTTGAGAGCCGCTCTACTGGCTGGAATAGGTCCCGTTCCCATAATGGCTGGGTCCACTCCCCTAGTCGCAAAGGATGCTATTCTAGCTAACGGCGTTAATCCCCGATTATTAGCCTCTCTGTCCGTCATAATCACGACAGCAGCAGCCCCATCATTAATCCCAGAAGCGTTACCTGCAGTGACTGTCCCTTCTTTTGAAAAAGCCGGCCTCAAATTAGCAAGAGCTTCAAATGTGGCCCCATGGCGGGGATATTCGTCAATTTTTATAACAACATCATCCCTACGATTTTTTACCGTTACAGGAACGATTTCATCCGTAAATTTACCCGCCTTTTGGGCTTGTTCTGCCTTCCGCTGAGATTCCAGTGCAAAGATATCCTGTTCATCCCGGGTGATTTGCCATTGACTTGCTACGTTTTCTGCGGTGTTACCCATGTGATAACCGTTAAAGTGATCCCATAGGCCATCCTTAATCATTGTATCTACCAGCGCCAAATCCCCCATTTTGCAGCCATTCCGCAAGTTCTGTGCGTGTGGCGAGCGACTCATATTTTCTTGGCCTCCGGCTACAACGATCTCTGAGTCTCCCGCCCGTATTGCTTGAGCACCTAGCGCTACTGCTCGTAACCCAGATCCACACACTTGGTTTATTGTTAACGCTGTTCTCTCTTTAGGAACACCAGCTGAAACAGCAGCCTGCCTTGCTGGATTCATCCCAGCAGCAGCTGTTAAAACCTGCCCAAGAATTACTTCATCCACATCCTCTGGAGACGTTCCAGCTCGGTTAAGAGATTCGCGGATCACCACTTCCCCAAGTTCGGCTGCGGTTAGTGCACTTAATCCACCTCCAAAAGAACCAATGGCCGTCCGCGCGGCTCCAGCAATAACTACTTCAGTCATAGTTTTTCTCCTATATTCACCTTTTTCGAAATCCATACGTTAACGAACGCGTTTTCAAACAAACCAAGATCAATAGTTGAATTCATCTTCAGGAAGTAAGGGAAATGCACTTGTTGCGTGGGGATTAACAACAGGGGTAGCAGAACATAATTGAAAGGATTCGATGCCAGAATAATTAGTGACACCCAAAAGTCCAAGCGCAAGCTTGGTTTCTTCCTCCAGTAATTCCAACATTCGCACTACACCCTGGGTTCCACCTGCAGCTAACCCGTAGCATAGCATCCTGCCAATTCCGACAATATCTGCCCCTGAAGCAATCGCCTTAATAATGTCAGTTCCGCGTGAAAAACCACCATCTATACCAATTGCACACCTTCCAGCTACCGCGTCTACAACCTCCGGTAAGACCTCGATTGAACCTCTACCATGATCCAGCTGTCGGCCTCCATGGTTTGAGACATATACCATATCAATTCCATGCTCTACGGCTAACAGAGCGTCCTCGGCAGTCGCTATTCCCTTTAAAACCAGAGGCAATTGGAATAACTTCTTATACCGTTCTATATCTTTCCAATTAAGGGCGGCCTGCCAGTCAGCTCCCACCCCCGTACGCCAAGGTTTCACAAAACGGTTCGCTATGTCACGTTCCCGGCGACTGTAGTTGGCGCTATCAACCGTCAAACAGAAAGCATTGTAGCCAGCGTCTATCGCCCGTTTAACATATTCATCCAAAAAATCATCGCCCCCCCGTTTATATAGCATAGCTATATTAAATCCTGCGCCCGCCTTGGCTACCTCCTCCAATGGGATAGTACTAACCGAACTTAACATCAAGGCGCATCCAAATTCGCTTGCCGCTCGCATGGCCGCGACACCTCCCTCTGGGTCAAAGCTCTCCAGAGATCCGATAGGAGCTAAACAAATTGGGAGCCGCGTTTTATGGCCCATAATCATGGAACTTGTATCTACATTTCTAACGTCTCGCAAAACCCTAGGTCGGAAGGCTATTGAATCCAATGCCATTCGATTTCGTTTTAAGGTCGTTTCTGTTTCGGTACCGCCGCGAAGATAGTCCCAAATATTCCGGCTTAATCGACTTCGGGCCGTTTTAACGATTTCATGTAGATTTTGGAATTTTGTTCGCATTTCCAAATTTTCTGGCGCCTTATTATTATGCATCGTTTGTCTCCAGCTAACCTAACACTTTATTTCGCGTCCTTTTTTTTTGCGGAGCCGCAAGTTTTCCTATTTACCTAATCTGGAACTTCAGCCCATCAATAAAGCTTTCTAGTTCCTTTCGAAAAAATAGCCGCCGTTGCCCCGGAGGAAGAGCGTACATTTTATTACCAAAACCCTGAGGAAAAATGGTAAGCCAATGATATAAATATAAACTCATTAACGAAAATTCTTACAATACCGACAAAATAGTACAGTTCCTTTTGGCTAGGTCAACGACAGAGCGAATAAACGTAGGCCAGTTTTGAGTGATTTCTATTTTTGAAGAATGTTGATAATTTCCCTTAACTGTGTGCGTGCCCTCAAAAGATAAAAACCAAGCGAGGCCAAATGGCTCGGAATAAATGCACCATCCGGTTTACCATTCGCTACGATGACGGGATCAAGAACCGCTGCTTGTCGAAGTGATTCCAGCATGCCCTGCCAAGATGGCCCTAATTCCCTGCCCTTGATTACATTTTCAAAATCTGATCCTAGTTCTCTGAGGATGAGATAGTAGCCATAAAGTCTCCCCTTAGTAGAGTAAAATATATTATCCACATGCGTGTCGACGCTCCAGCTCTCAGCTTTCGTGAGATGCTGATCGATAACAGCTGAGCTCGATCCTAAATCCGCTGTAAATCGTAAAAGCGTTGCTTGCAAATTATCAGCCCGACGTTCGAACACAGCACTGCCGGAAGCTAATCTTTGATTATAAGCAGTCAGGGCATTTCGCCCAGCTCGATACTGGGCTTCGGATGACGCTGTCGGCGCCAAGGAAGTCGAAAAATCAAAAATCCAAATTGTACCTGGATATTTTAATAAACCAGCGGCTTTGTCTAGATCTTTATCAACCTCACTTGAACCTCTAGTCCGGCCAATTTGGTCCGTCATTTCTAATGAAAACCGTGACAAAGCATACATCAAACCTTGTTGGAAATTTGGCATATTATCTAAAAAATAACCGGGTAAAAAAAATGGGTCGTTCGCAATCCAACGGTTTACGTCCACCTCTCGAGTAATTAATGCTGATGTTATAGCAACAGCTCGACTAGCATTCGGTAACATGCCCTCTACTTTAAAATTTTTATCATCACCAATTTTATGAACTATCGCCATCCCAATGAGATAATAGAAAAATAATAGTGCCAGAAGGCTAATAAATCCCGCGGCTATATACTTTGCAATGCGCTTCAATAAAGGTTTCTTAGTAGCGCTATATTCATCCTCCCAGTCAAGTTCATTACGGGTCATCTTTTTTCCCAGATTTTATTTCCATAAAAAAATAGCCGCCTATTGCACTATCCCAAGGTGTTATTATTAGCGTGGATGGACATGGTTTATAGCCTACTAAGCACCCACGTCTAAAATGAAAACCACACATAGGTGCAAATATCTTTTTTACTTGAAATTTATGTTGGAAAATGATCACAATTTATAAAAATTAATCAACAGCATTGCCCCCCAAATTCGGAATACAAGGCAGCACAATCAAGGATTTAAAATCTCCCCTCATTCAAGCCATTTATTGGTCAATAATCCCTCTATACCGATCGAAAATTGACGGGCAATACTGCATAAAAAGGTTATTCCTACATTATACTATTTTTCAAATGAGTTTAAAGCTAGACCTCTCGTTGTATATCAAAATTATCCGGTCAAACCTATCCAGAAGGAGCCTTTAATTTGATTATTTCCAAAATAGGGTTAACGTGACCCCCTAAAAAATATTGGCAATAGAGAGAGGAATGCTAACCCAATTAGACCTACCGTTAACTCCAAAGTCAAAACGGTGGAAAGTGAAAATTCCTCACCCGCAGCAAATAGCTGCGAGAGTCCACTACCGACCATGGCAAATATGATTGCTCCCGGGATTATACCAATAACCGTTCCCACAAAATAAACGCCCAACTTTACTCCTAAAACTGCGGGAACCAAATTAACGATAAAAAATGGAAATATAGGAATAAGCCGGAGAAAGATTAAATAGAAAAGAGCATTAGTCTGAAATCCCGATCGCATTCGATCAATAGTAAATTCAGCTCGTTTTATAAGTAAATCTTTAAATGCGGTACGCGCCGCAATAAATAAGATAATTGCACCTGCCGTCGCTCCGATAACAGAAAACAACGCACCAAAAACAGTTCCGAACAGGAAACCTCCGCCAAGAGTAAGCACCATACCAGTTGGCATTGAGCAAGCTATAGTTAGCGCATATATAGAGCAGAAAATGGCAACAGAAAGAAAATAACGCTCATGAACGAACAGAGTAAGAACTATATGATTTTCACGCAACCAACTAATAGAAATATAACTGTCCCATCCAGCCAAATAAATCAAAATAAAGCCTGAAAGCAAACACACAATAGGAATATATTTTCTTCTAAACATTTTACTATCTATAACGGGACACATATGTTCGAGGGCGTCCACTTTAAGCTTATGGAGCCGGCAAACTGTCCAACCACATCTGTTTCCGCTTGTCAAACACACTAACGGACGACCATTTTTCCACTCCATTAGACGCGGCAGAAAATAAGTTTATTACCTTGGTAGGTAACCGCCTTCCAAATAATCAGTCTATTAATTTTTTACTCAGTGATGGATTAATTTCCTGAATAGTTTTATCAATACAACTTATTTATAATTGCATCTTGAATACTGCGCTCGGTTTGCTCCGGATCACCGCCTTTTCCCATTTGATCTGTCAATATCTGCCCCAAAGTAGGAAACGATTTTCGGTCAATCCTGTGTTCATCGCCCCACAACTTGGAGCGAACCAATGCTTTTGCACATTGGAGATAGGCCTCTTTGACATCAACAAGTATAGCTGATCTAGGCAATTTTCCATGGGACGGAAATATTTCTAAAATTTCTTGATCTGCTATAATCCGTGCTACCCCGTTAACTCTCAATGTCTCATCCATCCCCGGCACTAGAAACAATAAGCCAATTCCGGCATTGTCTAAAAGATTCCCTAGCGTGTCGGTTCTATTATTCCCTGGTCTGTCTGGAATAAGCAGCGTGGTGTCATCATACACAAACACGAATCCAGGAACATCTCCTCTGGGGGAAACATCACCAAATCCATCATTTCCCATTGTTCCAATTACAACAAATGGGGACAATGCGATAAAAGCACGGCAATGCTTATCCAACAAGCTTAATTGCTTTAAAATGGATCGATCACTTGGCTTACCATAACGGCTACGCAGATCCGCTTTTTCCGTGATAATATCACTTACATCCATCTCCTCACCCCGATTTATTATTTTTCTAGTAAATACTCTATAAATCCTGCCCGTTTGACACTCTCACGTACCAGATTACTTAATTTAGTTTGAGATACCTATTGAGATATGTGAATGATATCGGCACAGTCTTGATATTAACACGACAATATATGGTTTACATTATGATGACAGAATACGGAGGAACAGTCCCCTGGCAAGAAGATCTTTTTCAATTACTCCGGAAAAATGAAGTAACCCTATTTTGTTATGTTCCGGATGGGGGACATAAAACGCTTATAAACCGATCCATCGAAGACGCAGCGGTAACCTCAGTGCCACTTACCACCGAAGAAGAAGGGGTGGCAACGTGTGCCGGATGCCACCTCGGTGGTACAAAGAGCGTGTTACTGATGCAATCTAGCGGGGTAGGTAACTGTATCAACATGCTAGCTCTTATTAAAAATGGGCAATTCCCATTTTTAACCCTGATAACGATGCGAGGAGAATTTGGAGAGATGAATCCGTGGCAAATCCCCATGGGACAAGGAGTTCAACCTGTTCTTGAAGCAATGGGTATTCATTGTCTCCGAGCGGAAAACCCTGACGATGTCATCCCTACTGTGCAAGCGGGGATAGATATGGCTTATAAGTCAAACCAAGGTGTTGCCGTGCTCCTCACCCAGAAACTAATTGGTGCTAAACCTTTTTGAGGACATTAGATGAATGAACAGGTGCTAAATGACCCAAAATAGGATTCTTGATCGGAAATTTGCTGTTCCCGCCATAGTGGGGGACCCCAAAAACTTGCTAATAATCTGTGGCTTAGCTGGAGCTTCTAAAGACATCGCTTATCTTACTAAAGATGGAGATAATATTTTTACCATGGCTGGCGCGATGGGTGGTGCCACAGCAATGGGTCTAGGGCTTGCATTATCTAGACCCGAAAAACGAGTACTTGTAGTAACCGGAGACGGTGAGCTCCTGATGAACGTCGGCACACTATCGACCGTTGGGGTTATGAAACCCTCAAACCTTTCAATCCTCTGTGTAGATAATGGTCACTACGGCGAAACTGGCTATCAAGAAACACACACGCAAAGAGGCGTGGATTTGGAACTCATTGCTCAAGGCTCAGCGATACCAACTACTCGAACTGTCAATTATCAAGAGCAGATTCCTGACGCGGCAAAAATTTTAAGAAATTCAAACGGTCCCACCTTCGTTTTGCTTCGCGTTAATATTGAGCCTCCGCCACAAATTAAACGTTCTATGGATGCAACTGAACGAAAAATTGCTTTCCGAACAGCTCTATTAGGAGCTCCTTGATGAATACCGTGGTCAATATTCAATTGTCTTTAGAATCGGCTAGAGACCTTGCTTTTAAGGTTTTTCGGGCCAATGGCTGTTCCGAACGAGTCTCGATTATTTTAGCAGATGTGATCACGGTTTGCGAACGTGATGGGCCAGCCAGCCACGGTTTTTTTTCCATCCATAATTATATGTTTGGCTTACGTGGCGGACACGTTAATGGTAATGCAACGCCCTTAGTCAACCGTGCTTCAGCTGGCGTAATTCAAGTAGATGGAGATAATGGCTATAGCCAGATAGCAATTCGCCAATACCAAGATGAATTAATCGACGCTGCTCGTTGTTCCGGAATTGCTATTTTAGCCATCCGAAATGCCCACAATATTGGTCCTTTGCGTCAGGATATCGAACCTCTAGCTACTCAAGGTTTGATGGCATTTACCTGTGTCGTTTCTCGCCCGCACATGGCGCCTCATGGCGGAAACCGAAAATTTTTCGGCACGAACCCAATAGCATTTGCTTGCCCTAGAACTGACGCCGAACCGTTGGTCTGGGATATGTCTACCAGTGCCGTAAGTTTGATGGAAATTCAAATGGCTTCCAAAACTGGAGCACCAATCCCCAAAAATTCTGCTATTGACAAAAATGGCCAGCCTACGACGAATTCCAAAATTGCCGCCGATGAGGGGACATTACTTCCATTCTCTGGTCACAAAGGATCTGCCCTCGCTTTGATGGTGGAATTGATGGGTGCTGGTATAACTGGAGGGCGTTTCGCATTCGAAGACTCGGACCCGGATGCCGATGAATACGCATTTGCCAATAGAGGACAATCAATTATTGCCATAGAGCCCAAACTTTTATACGGATGCGGTTTTGAACCTCGAGTGTCCGAATTACTAGAGGCGTACCAAGAAAACACGACGGAGCGCATTCCAGGCGATGGTCGCCTTGTCAGACGACAAAAAGCGGAGACCGATGGCATACTGATTGATTCTCGTCTTTTAGAAGAAATTCGTAGCTATCTTTAACGTTCACTTGCTCACAAATAGATATATTTATTTAATAACAACAGATTGCCCAATCTTTGCTGATTGATAAGCGGCATCTATTATCTCCATAGAGCGTTGAAGATCCTTCAAGCCAACGGTCGGCATTCGCCTCGTACGAATATCTTCTAGAAAGCTTTTCGTAAAGGATCCATACATCGGATCCGAATCAAGATTCATGTTGATGTTTTCTACCCCGAAACCTGATCTCGTCACTGAAACCCCATCGGCTGTGGTTTTGACATAATGATCTTTGCCTAACAATGTAAACGAGTACTCTCGTTTCTCACTATGGTTTGGAAAATTGTATCCCGTTTGTATTAGTGCACTGCCGCCATGTGCCCCAGATAGCATTATGGTTGCTGTATCTTCTACGTTTTCACCATGTAATAAATTATCTGTATAAGCAAAAACTATCCGTACTTGCGACGGCATCAATCTAAGTGAAAAATCAATAAAATGAGGAGCTAAATTAATTAGACATCCACCTCCGCTAGTTTCAGCGGCCAACATCCATTCACAACCCATAGTCTTATAACGTTCTGGCGGACCTGCATTAAACCGCCATGAAGTCGAAGAAAATTCTGCCTGTTCCTCCTCTATCAAATAGTCAATAAGAGATTGCAGGGGACCAAATCGCTGCACTAATGGAACACCTACGGGAACATCAGCATTTTCGGCTGCCAAGCGTAGTTGTTTTACATCTTTTGACGAAAGCCCAGCCGGCTTTTCCAATGCAAAGGGAATACCGCGTTTAACTAAAGCATGACCTATTAAAGGCATTTCTGCGTGGCGCCCAAAAGCAAATACCACATCTGGTATTACAGAATTGAGTAAATCCTGCCACTCTGCAAAAGCTTGACAAGCAAAATAATTAGAATAGCGATCTCTAACCGCGAGATTTTTATCTGAAATGCCAATAATTTCATTCCCCTTCGATAACAGAGCTTCGATATAAAGCGGGAAATGCCAGTGGGATACTTCGAGAAGGGCTATTTTCATGGCAATATACCTACTACTATTAATTCTTCCTTCCAAGTCTATCAAAAAAACTTCAAAAGCATCAGGCCACCTGCAATAAGGAGAATTCAATGCCATTATTAGGAAAAGGTGTCGCTGCAATATGGCACAATGTAGCCAAAGATCTCCAAGCCGACTACAATCACTGGCATTGTTTTGAACACGTCCCGGAAAGAGTAGGAATCCCAGGTTTTCTTCGAGGCCGGCGTTATGTCGTTATTGAAGGTGAACCTGAATTTTTTCACTTTTACGAAACCGAATCATTAGCCACCCTGTCATCTGAAAACTATCTTAAGCGGCTAAATTCACCCACACCTTGGACACAGCGAATAAGTCCCAATATCAAAGATAATAATAGAACATTGAGTGAAGTAGTAAGCTCTATTGGGATCGGCGGCGGTGCAGCAATTCTAACCGCCCGAGTGACGAATGAGGTAGCTAATAAAAATAATCTGGTAAATTGGCTTTCCCAAAATGTATTTCCCAATTTGATAGGAAAACCAGGAATTGTTGCCGCACATCTCTTAAAGGGAGATCCAAGCATTAGCAACACAGAGACCAAAGAAAAAGCCATGCGAGGCAGACCGGATGATGTTGCTGATTTAGTCGTTTTTGTTGAAGGTATCGAAGTCAGCCCTCTTGACGAGTTGTGGAAAAACGGCATCTTGTCCCAAGATTCATTTATTCAACATGGGGCCAAAAATGCAAACTTAGGCACATATCGTCTTCATTTTAGCTTATCCAATGAAGATTTAAGATAAAATCCGGATTCCTATTTAGTTGGCTTGGTTTCCTTTGTTTTTTCGTTTTGTTTTTCTAGCCACGCTTTCTTGGCAGCCAGCCTTTCTCGATGCACTTGTAAATAACTTGCGGATAATTTGTCGCCATTCCAACGTCCCTTTGTCCACCATTTGACAGCCATATCTAGGTCTTGCTCAACACCAAAGCCCCCTGAGTACATAAAGCCCAACATACCTTGGGAAAAACCATCTTCGAATTCAGCGCCTTTTTTAAACCATTTAATTGCTTTATCCATATTCCCTTCATTTTGATAAATTTGGCCCATTGTCCCAAAAGCACGAGATATACCAGAATCGATCGCGCGTTGGGCATATTGGATGGCTCTTTGCTTATCGCGCTTAATCATCGTTCCTTGATTATGAATCAGACTCAACAAGATAAGCGCTCTACCGTCGTTAGTTTCTCGCGCCGCTCTCTTCAAAAGAGCGATACCTTCATTAGCGATTTCGCTACCTGCTTCTGCTTTACGAAGTCCAAGGACCTTCATTGCATAAACAACCATGGCCTCAGCGTTTCCTGCACCAATTAACTGTTTCAACACTTTTTTGGTTCGTTTTGGGTTTTCAGGCCCTACTCCTCCTGGCATAAATTCCAAAGCAGCCTGGATGCGAGAAGGTACATGCTCAGATTTTAGAGTTTGAATTAACATCATCCAAGCAGCCTCCGCATCTTTTTCAAGTATTTCTCCACTACCCAAATAACGCGCAAGCATAACCATCGCAGGCGGGTATCCAATGTCTGCTGCAGCCTCAATCAGTTTTACCCCGGAGAGTTTGTCTCCTTTAGAAAAAAAAGCATATGCATTATTGACTAACACTTCCCCATTTTTTGGAAACGCCTCCCTGGCCAATCTGCATACCTTACTGGTTTCCTCAATTGCTGTTTGCACTTTGATTTTTTCATCATCAGGTGCTTTGGGATCGGTAGCTCTAATCCAAATTCGTGTCTGTTCAAGGCTGCTTTTACACCTTTGCGGAAGGCCCTCCCCACCAAATGAAAGCGGAATGTGGAATAAAAGCATTATAAAAGTCATCACGGTTAATATCGGAAAAAACCAAATCTCCCTAGTGCACAAGACAAAGAATCTCATGAGAGCACTCCCCTTAGCTTTCAAAACTTTACTTCTAGAGCTAAATAAACCATGAGGACTAAAGATGAATCATCCATCAGGTAAATTGACATCTATAATGGTATATTATCTGAGGGGTTTTGCACTATGTTAATGGTTTTACGCAACCACCTAATACATTCGGAGTTTTCATATTATGGGACAAATACGAATTCCCGCCACGTTTATGCGAGGAGGTTCTTCAAAGGGAGTATTTTTTCACTCGTATGACCTGCCTGACACAACTGCTGAACGAAATAGAGTTTTCATGCTGACAATTGGCAGTCCCGATCCTTATGGTCGTCAACTAAATGGAATGGGGGGTGGGATTTCATCATTATCAAAAGCAGTCATTATAGGGCAACCTAGTAAACAAGGTGTCGACGTCGACTATACTTTTGCGCAAATCTCAATAACTGATGCAAAAGTAGACTATGCATCAAACTGTGGAAATCTTTCATCAGCAGTCGGACCCTTCGCTATCGATAATGGATTACTAAACGCGAATGACGACGCACGTGAGGTGTTAATTCACAATACCAATTCTCAGAAAATCATCCGCGCCACAGTCCCTTTAGAAGATGGAAAATCCAAAATTAATGGCGATTTCGAAATACCTGGAGTGAGCGGCAGCGGCGCGCGTATTAAATTGGATTTTTTAGACCCAGGGGGAACAACGACAGGACAACTACTCCCTACGGGGAACCCAGTAGATAGTTTGACTATAGAAGGTATTGGAACCGTTGAAGCATCATTGGTAGATTCTAGTGTTCCCTGTGCGTTCGTTGCTTCGGATAGGATAGGCATCTCTGGAACTGAAACGATAGCAGAACTTGAATCTAACTCTACTTTGATGGATTCAGTGGAAAAGATTCGACAAGAAGCCGCCGTGCGAATGGGATTAGCCGCTACTCCGAGGGAAGCCCCATTATCAGCACCCAAACTTGGAGTGGTGTCCAGCCCGATAGCTTTTAAAACTATTTCGGGACAACTAATTCAACCTCAGTCAGCCGATCTTTCCGCTAGAATCTGGTCAATGGGGCAAGTTCATCGTGTGTTGCCCTTAACGGGAGCAATGTGCCTAGCAACGGCTTGTCGTATTCCCGGTACAGTCTGCCATTCATTATTATCTGAAACTTTGGGTGACGTACGACTGGCCAATCCCTCAGGGATACTTCCTTTGGACGCGAAAGTGGCGGTAAAAAATGGGGCCACGACGGTCCAGCAAGTAACCGCCTATCGAACAGCCAGAACATTAATGGAGGGCTATGTGTGCATTCCGTCCCGCAGTTGATAAAATGCTTTTCCGAGTTTCAAAAAAATGCCTTTAATCCACTCTATCGATAACTTACCCAAATCAATACCCCGCTAGGTTCATGGTAGAATGAGAGATACATGTCCATTGATGAAATTTTGAACCAAAACAGAATTATTCCAGTCCTCACTATCCACCAATTAGGAGACGCCATTCCACTCTGCAGCGCGCTATTAGACGGAGGCCTTACCGTGCTAGAAATAACGCTACGAACTCCAACAGCTCTCGATGCAATTGAACAAATTAAGGGCCGGTTTCCGGAAGCGTGCTTGGGCGTAGGGACCCTATTAGAAAGCTCGGATTTTGATCGCGCTCTAAATGCGGGCGCTTCATTCGCCGTGTCCCCTGGACTAAATATGGATTTAGTGAAAGACGCAAATAAGGCTGGGATCAGTTATTTGCCTGGCGTACAAACCAACTCAGAAGCAATGACTGCTTATCGTGCTGGATTAAGATTTCTGAAATTTTTTCCAGCTAAATCTGCCGGCGGATCTGATATGCTTAAACAGTTTTACCCGCTCTATCCAGAGTTAATGTTTTGTCCTACCGGTGGTGTCAAATTCCATGATGCAGCTAGTTATCTTTCTGAACCAAATGTTATCTGTATTGGTGGTAGCTTTGCTTCGCCGAGTGAATTTGTTAAAAATCGAGATTGGCAAGGGATATCCCAGCTGGCTCGGCAAGCGGCCGCGCTTTAAAGATAGAAAAAATTCGGCTGTTTAATTAAAAGGAATTTCTAGTGCTGCAACTCTCCGTCCTTGATCAATCCATAGCCGTTTCAGGGCGCCCTCAGAGCGCCGCAATTCGGGAAACTGTATCACTAGCCAAACATTGCGAGGAACTCGGCTACCACAGATTTTGGGTCTCTGAACACCATAATCATCCCGCTATTGTAGGAACGGCACCTGAAATTATTATCGCGGCGATAGCCGCGACTACAAAGAGAATCCGAATTGGCAGTGCGGGAGTGATGCTTCCCCATTACGCACCGTTTAAAGTAGCTGAACAATTTCGAGTCTTAGACGCACTTGCGCCTGGGCGAATTGATTTAGGACTAGGAAGAGCTCCGGGATCAGATGGCCTTACAGCTTTCGCACTAAACCCCAATGCAGCTGAACGACCAAATCAATTCCCAAACGATGTTATGGATTTAGACGCTTGGGTTCATGGCGAACCATTACAAAACGGCCATACTTTCGCTAAACTTAAAGCCCAACCGAGTGGAGACACTGCCCCTGAAATCTGGATTCTAGGTAGCTCTGCTTATGGAGCACAAGTAGCCGCTTATTTTGGCATGCCGTACGCCTTCGCATGGTTTTTTACTGATGGGCAAGGTGGCAAAGAAGCTCTCACTTTATATAGAGAAAATTACCGTCCAAGTGATCGGCACGCGGAACCAAATGCAGGAATTTGTGTTTGGGCACTAGCTGCCAAAAGCCACGACGAAGCGCAATTCCATTTTAGTTCCCGGGCTCGTTGGCAACTTTATCGAGACCGCGGACTTCATCTTACGTTCGAGACACCCGAAGAGGCCATGGCCGCCGAATATACGGAACACGAGCAGCGTCGAATTGAGCAATTAAGACGGACCACGTTTGTGGGAACAGGAAAGGAAGTGGTTGATCGTATTCGCCATTTAGCCCAACAATTAAATGTTGAAGAAGTGGCAGTGGTTACCTGGGCTCATAATGACGAAGCTCGCCGGATTAGCTACGAAGAAATTGCTAATGCTTGTAACATGTGACAGTTATAACCTAATATATGGAAAGTATCGGTCGGAGATTGACCAAATCAAATAAAACGGTGAAAATACAGTCTAGTATAAATTTTTGGTGAGGAGTACGCAGTGAATTACGCAATGGCAAAGCCTCAGGCTCAGGGATATACTGATGAACAATGGCAAGCGCGTGTTGATTTAGCGGCAGCCCACCGTTGCGCTGTGATGCACGATCTACACGAAGGAATTTTCAATCACCTAACGCTAAGAGTTCCAGGTCAGGTAAATAGGTATTATCAAATTCCGTTTGGTCTACATTGGTCCGAAGTAACTGCTAGTTGTTTTATGGAAGTTGGGTACGATGGTGACGTAAAGCATGGAGAGGGTATCGTAGAACGCTCTGCATATTGTATTCACGCGCCGATGCATGAAAAAATGGAACATGCCAATGCAGTTTTTCACACCCACATGCCTTTTGCCAGCGCTTTAACCCGTTTAGAAGATCAACATATCCTGCCGATCGGTCAGACGGAACTTGGAACACTGATGCGAACTGGCTACGACGAATCTTATGATGGACCTGGTCTTGATCCGGAAGAAGGTCGCCGATTAGCAAGCACTTGTGGAGACAAGACTGTAATTCTAATGGCAAACCATGGTGCGCTTACCCTCGGAGAAACAGTGGCAGAAGCATATGACCGACTCTATTATTTAGAACGAGTGGCTCAAGTACAACTTTATGCAATGTGGACAGGTCGCCCACTGCGCGAACTTCCCAAGCCCATCATTGAAAAAACCTATGATACCTACCAAGGTTCATCCATGCATTATGGCGGCCGCAAAAACGCTGAGTGGCACTTCGACGCTCTAAAGCGAATTTTGGATCGGAAAGAACCAGATTACGCCCATTAATTAAGTCTAGGCGCTTTTCTGCAATAAGAGAGGAAGTCGTCAATACCAGAAATCGAGTCATTTTTTCTGCGCTTGTATTACCTTCTGCATTAAAGTGCCTCATTAATTAGGGATGTCAGTATTGGAGACATCCCGCCCTTATCCTTTAGTTCTTCATAACACTGTCTAGTTCCAAAAAAGCGAAAAAGTCTTTGATGAAGAGATGATGGATCGGCCGGTCATTGTTATCAACCGTCTGAGTTCCACGACGAAACAACCTAACTCACTATTCCAAATAATTTTCAAATTTAAAACATTGTTTTATAATCAAAGATGCGAAATCGGACCAGCCTTTGATAATCAGATCCGCATTTTTTACGTCCCTCCAAAATTAAAGCCATTAACTACTCGTCATATCTCAACTCTCCAAATTAACGATTCTTGTCTGCTCCAAATACCTTTTTTGTTCTATAACAACAAAAACCAGAGTCAGAAATATTAAGCTATTTTCCACTATTACAGTACTTTCAGCGAAAATCCGGATATAGACCCTAAATACTAACCGCTTCATTCCAAAAAATAATTTATGTAATTATACTTTACAACGCAATCTTTGCTTAATCTAACTGCGACCTGGGTCAACAGTTTGGCTTAATATTTTTCTTGATTTTAAAGATTTTCGTGTTTGGAATACATTCCTTCTCGAATAAATATGAAAATGAAACACAGAATACGTTTATAGTGCACCCTTTATTTCATTCTATTTTCATCACAGTTTCTTAAACTTGGGAAAGGAAGGATAATGTCAGTTATATCATTGAGAAGGATAACTCCGAAAATAGGTCAATCTGAATTAGCTCTCGAACGTGTAAGGGCGATGGGGGGTATCATGGCTAGTAACGGCGCACGCGTTCGCGTAGGCCGAGGTGTTGGTGGAGAGGGAGCTGGCGATTTGCATCTCTATGCAAACCTGGAAAACTTTGAAGCCCTTGGTAAACTAACCGCTCGGATGGCAACAGACCCTTCCAGAGCAAAACTTCTTCATGAAAGGGAGCTTAATCCAGCGGGTTCCATCATAGGACCAGAAGTATATCGTACCGTTTACGGCGAAGTTGCCCCGGAATATCCCGTAGTAATGCAACGTGAATATCAAATTGCCCGAGCGAATATGGCTGCTGCTGTAGAAATTTTACCTGATATCGAAGTCTTGTCGAAAGATCATGATACTAAGATCATGGCCGCAGTACCTGTCATCGCTGATGATATAGGTCGCCTAATAGTAATCTATTATTTCAAATCTTTTGAAGATTTGGGAGTTGTAATCGATTCCGTTGGCATGTCAGAAGCATTCCAAAAAATCGTAATCCGAGCAAACGAACTAGGTACTTTAACCAAAAGCCGCGTTGTGGCCCAAATATAAAGATTTAAAGAGATAGACCTTGAAGATGCTGCCCCATCAGGCGTTTGGGCAGCATCTTATCTTTTCTGAATATTCTGATTGTTTTGCTTAAACCCCAGCAAATCATTTCATCGAATATCCTAGCTTCCAAAACCCATGCATCTAGTTCCCACATTTTAAAGTACAAGTTTAAGGAACCTGTGAACGGTTTCTCCCCGCGATTGGTAATTCAATTCCTAACATAACGTTGCTGTAACCCTTACCATGTATATCCTGGGCTAAAGATACCGTCACACCTCCCGCCAACGCGTTTTCAATAACAAAATTTAGAGCTTTCAACTTGGGTAATTCATATCGAGTCACTGGACCTTTCGCTAGATGAGCAAACGCTGACATCACCTTCTCTTCGGTCAACGTGTCTCTTAAAAAGGCCCAATCCGTCTCTTCATACGCTGTAACTGAAATATTACTCGTATTGCCTTTATCACCAGCACGGCAATGAGCCAGATCGTACACCCGAATGGTTGTTATCATAATGTACCCTCGATGATAACGTCAGGCCTAACAAACTCTCTCGGCAGAAGGACTGATTATACAGCTAGGACTTCACGAACCAT
>CAZADS010000003.1:0-30207 GCA_964483985.1 uncultured Thalassobaculaceae bacterium | reverse complement strand
CAGATTCAGTCATAGAACTAATTTTTTTATCGTCCCAGGAAGTTCTCCACGCAGGCTTTCCGGTTAATAGAGCCTCTGCCCTATTATCGGGATTATGGGCAAAAGCATCAGCGTTAGAATGCGGATCAACGTAGTCTGGAGACCAACGGGCGATAATTAATTCATGCTTACGTGCACGATATTTCGGCCAAAGCGTCTTACCTTCAGAAAGAACAATTTGTGCCTCCACCCCGATTTTTGATAATGAATGCTGAACTGATTGCGCTATTTCTGGAAAAGGCGATGTGTTAAGCGTATCAATCATTACTTTAAAACCCTTTTGATACCCTGCTTTAGAAATTAATTCCTTTGCTTTTTCAAGATCGTGACTAAACGGAGTATCCTCTAAAGATCCCCATAACCCCGAAGGCCAAAAAGATTGGTGAACCTTATATTGGCCGGCCAAGAATGTGTTCGCCATACTTTTGTAATCTACAATATATCTAATAGCTTTACGTACCGACGGTCGACCAAGAACGTCATGATTGTCGTTTGTCGCAATATAAATTAGGCCCGCCTTGGGGTTGTTATCTATTGTCACATCTAGATTTCCAGAAAGGCCTTTGATTTGATCAGGGGTTAGATTACGAGCCAAATCAACATCGCCTTTTTCCACCAGTAGACGCTGTCCAGCAGGTTCAGCGACATGCCGAACAATCACTCGATCCATTGCTGGTTTGCCATGTCGATAGCCTTTAAATGCGGAAAGACTAATTAGTTCGTTTGCTTTCCAGGTCTTCAAAAAAAAAGGTCCTGAACCAGCACTATTATTTTTTAGCCATTCGTGCCCATAATCACCGTTTCTTGCGTGACTCATTACAACCTTTTTATCTACAACGGAACCAACGCCTGCTGACAAAGCATTCAACAATAGTCCAGCTGAAAAATCACTATTCAAAGTAAGTGAAACAGTCATTTCCCCTGTCGCTCTAATAAACTCATCAACATTATTTTTATTCCACCCAAATTGGGTAAGAATAAACGCGGGCGTTTTATTCAGGTACATCACACGTCGCAATGAAAATTCCACATCGGCAGCAGTAACTGGGTTGCCCGAATGGAAAATCTGGCCGGGTTTTATCCTAAAAGTTACCGTTTTTCCGTCTTTGCTTACCGAGTAATTTTGAGCAATGCCCCCAACTAATTTGGTGAGGTCCTCCGCTTCAAACATCATCACACGATCATAAATATTCGCGATAATCTCACCAGCAGTCAATTCGAAAACTTCAGCTGGATCAAGGGTGATTAAGTCACTAATGTTTTTGGCCATTATGAGCATATTTGAAGGTGTACCGGCCTGCACAGAACCCACACTTAATATTAGACTACAGGCTAGCATAGCCCTGATAAGGGTACGTCTGTTTATCATAAAGTACTCTCCCTATTTAAAAGGACATGAATTAAATAAAGTAGACGACCCCGTGCAATTGAGAGTTGGGTTTAATCGGTCTAACAGCCCTCTTTTTCAAACGAATAATTATGTTACTGACTCTATGAAGAGACCTAACGCCCACGATTATCCTGACAATTGGCACCCATATAAACACAAAATCAGGTCTATGATACGGCGGCAGTTATCATAATCTCTACATTGAACCCAGGTGCCGCTAAATTAGGTGATTCTACACAGGCCCGACATGGTGCTTGACCAGACACAAGCCATGCATCCCAAACAGCATTCATTTCATTGAAATCACGCATGGTATTCAACCAAATGGTAGCGGATAGCAATTTCGTCTTATCCGAACCACATTTCTCTAAAAGTTTATCAATTGCCGCTAAAACGTCCTCAGTCTGTTCTGTGATGGTACCACCTATGGCATTATGGGCAATTTGACCTGCCAAATAAACAACACCATTGTGGACTACGGCTTGGCTCATCCTCGTTGCGGTTTCGTGACGTTGAATAACCATTTTTTAGTTCCCTTCTCAAAATTTTTCGTTACCTGTTTATTTTTAGCTTCTATCGAATTGAAATAATAACGAAAAATTCCTTTAATGTCTTAATATGATTGCCTAACTAAAATCGGTTCAAAAATTAAAACTAAAAGGTAATTTCTATGAAAATCCAAAGTTTCGAAACCCATATTTTAAGTATTCCGGAAGATGAACCGCTGGCCAATATGCCAGAAACACCCGATCGTACTCGCCCTATCGTGATTCTACGCTTACGAACTGATAACGGTTTAGAAGGCATCGCTGTTACGTTTTATGGCGGTAAAATGACTCGAAGTCTAAGAAAAGCTGTCGACGAACTTTCCGAAATAACAATTGGTGAAGATCCCCTTCGCATCGAAAAAATCGTTTCTAAACTAATGTCAGGCACTGGTGATTCCTGCGGCCCTGAAGGAGTCTTCACCCTAGCGTTGTCAGCTATTGATATTGCATTATGGGATATAAAAGGAAAATGCCTAGGACAACCTCTTTGGAAATTACTTGGCGGCCATCGCGATCGAGTCCCGACGTATGCATCTGGAGCTCTTCGCAGGGGTTTGACCGATGAGAAAGCCCAAAAAGCAGCGGAAAAATTACTAGAAAAAGGCTTTCTCCAAATGAAAACACAAATGGCGCTTCCTGGGAACCCTAATCCGACGGAAGAAATACGCAGAATTAGTGCTATAAGGGAAGCAATAGGCCCAAATGTAAAACTTATGTGCGATATCAATCAAAGGTGGCGTCCCGAACAAGCTATCTACATCGGTAATTTGGCAGAAGAAATTGGCTTGTTTTGGTTAGAAGACGTGACAAAGGCGAACGATTATCAAGGTTTAGCAAGAGTAACTGCCGCTTTAAAAACACCCATCGCTGGAGGAGAATATTTGTGGGGTATTTCCCCTTTTCGTCAAATGATAAGTAATCATTCAGTTGATATAGTAATGGCAGATATTATCCGAGCCGGTGGTGTCACACAATGGATGAAAATTGCTGCTATGGCCGAAGCTTTTAATTTACCAATAGTGAGTCATGTTATGCCAGAGATTCTTGTGCATGTTGTAGCTGCCAGTCCAAACGGCCTCACGGTTGAATATATGCCATGGATGCTTAAACTTTACGAGGAGACGCCCTCGATTGAAAATGGAGAATTAGTGTTGCCTAATGAACCCGGTTTAGGGTTAAAATTTGACGAGCATGCGATTACCACGTTTAAGGTTTAGCGAATCTCAAAAACAGTTGTGTTCCTGTTAGTAGGTGCAGCTGCTTTACTTTCATTTTTTTACCGATAGAGAAAACACATGGATTTTACCCTTTCATCTGAAATTGAACAATATCGCCTAGACGTTCGTAGATTTGTAGAGAAACACATTTTACCACTAGAAACAGATCGGCGAAATTACGATGAGCACGAAAATATTTCTGCAGATGTTTTACAAACTGTACAAGAAAAAGTGAAAGCAGAAGGCTTGTGGGCACCCCAAATGCCTAAGTCTCGAGGCGGGCTTGGTTTTGATCAGATCGGAATGGCCGCTTCTTATGAAGAAATGAACCGATCTATTTTTGGGCCGGTCTGTTTTAACTGTTCGGCGCCGGATGACGGCAATATGTTTATCTTAAATCGGGTCGCTACTGAAACTCAAAAAGACAAATGGCTCCAACCAATAATTGATGGCAAAGTCAGGTCTTCTTTTGTGATGACCGAGCCACATCCTGGTTCTGGCTCAGATCCTTCTATGATGCTCACCCGTGCCGAACCGATAGGTAATTCAAAATGGCGCATCACCGGCCACAAATGGTTTATCACTGGTGCCGAAATTGCTGAACATTTTATTCTAATAGCTAAAACATCAGACGATTCCCGTAAGGGATTAACCGCTTTTATGTTTCATAGAGACCAACCAGGATGGGAAATCATTCGACGTATAAATATTATGGGACCAGAAGAACATGGGGGTCATTGCGAAATAAAATTTAATGGCCTGGAAATTAACGATACCGACAGAATAATGGAAGTAGGTGACGGTCTGAAGCTAACCCAGATCCGACTGGGTACAGCTCGACTAACACATTGCATGCGATGGTTGGGGCTCTCAAAAAGATCAATGGAGATTGCCTGTGATTATGTTGAAAAAAGAACAAGTTTCGGAACTAAACTCGCTGATCGTGAGGGAGTACAAATGATGCTAGGTGCCATCGCATCAGAAATAGAGCTCGGGCGACTTATTACAATGCAGGCCGCGTGGAAGTTAGCAAATGGTGATTTCGCTAGAAAAGAAGTCTCAATGGCAAAAAACCATGTAGCTGAAACACTTCATCGTGCTGTTGACACAGCCCTCCAACTTAACGGGGCTAGAGGTTATTCCAAAGATACCCCGTTAGAATGGATTTACCGCTATGCCCGTCAGGCTCGTTTAGTAGATGGAGCGTCCGAAGTGCATAAAATGGTTCTATCCCGATATTTCAGAAATGAAGGTATGGATTTTTGGTCCTGGGGACTTTGAAGTGGCCAAAATTGATCCTTTAGCCTTAGAAACTTGGCTAAAAGAAGCTTCCGGCTCAAATTCAATTACGGTTATTAGTATTTCCAAACTTAAGGGTGGTGCACTTCAGGAAAACTGGCTGGTTAACATTGTCGCCAAAGACGGGCTTTTAAAAGGAAAACGAGAATTAGTCCTCCGAACTAATTCTACCTGCGGTATAATTCAATGTTTATCTCGTGAAGCAGAATTTCAAGTCTTAAGGGCAGTGCATGCCGCCGGTTTATTGGTGCCAGAGCCCTATTTTCTCGATAGCGAAGGCTCAAGACTAGGCATGCCTTCGTATTTAATGAGTAAAATTGAGGGTACAGCACATCCTCGACATATCACCCAAAAGCTTTACATGGGTGAAACACGCGCCAAATTAACTCAAGAAATTGGTGCACAACTAGCCAAAATACACCGCATTCAACCGCATAAGAAAGATTTACCATTTTTGCCTATACCTAGAGAAAATCACACCCAAACTCGCATTACACTGCTCACAAATGCACTCGACTGTTTGCCAGCACCTTTTCCCGTCCTTGAGTGGGGGCTCCATTGGTTATGTGAGAATGCTCCAACAAGTCAAAACATTGCGTTATGTCACGGCGATTACCGAATTGGTAATATCATGGTTAAAGACGGAAAGCTTTCGGGCATATTAGATTGGGAATTCGCATCATGGGGCGACCCTTTAGAGGATATCGGTTGGCTATGTGCCCGCTGTTGGCGCTTTGGGGTAGACCATTTTGAAGCAGGTGGAATTGGAGACCGCAGAGACTTTTATACTGGATATGAAACTGAAATGGGCCACCAACAAGACTGGTCTAATGTCCCTTTTTGGGAAATTATCGCGACCATTCGATGGGCGATTATCGCTCACCACCAAGGCCTGAGAAGTGACTCCAGTGCCGAGCGTGCTTTAGAGCTGATTTTAACGGAACGAAAAGCAGCAGAATTGGAGTTAGAAATGCTGCAACAAATAAAGCTTGTTGAGGAAAAAACAAATGCCAAATAAATTAGAAACTGCAAAACTCTTAAATGCCGCACGGAACGCTTTGGAAAGTGCAATCCTTCCTGAGTTGGAGGATAAATTAAGAAACGTTACTCTCATGGTAATCAGCGCGTTAGCAATCTCAATTCGTGACATCGAATATGATAACGACTGCTGCATTCTTCGCCAGCATTTTAACAACGTTTATGGAAAAGAATTAGTAGACTCATATTTTTTTGATAAAAAACAAGGATTTACGGATTTAAATAAGAAATTAGTTCGCGATATTCGTAAAGGAATATTTGACCATGATAGATCGGAAACGTTATTGAAACTGCTTGAAACTCAAGTTCTGTCCAGAGTCCGCACCTCTAATCCGTCATTTATCGATAAACACACCTTTTCCCAACCTGGACTGGACTAATTTCGGAAAGCTTATTCATCTGTAAAAGCAGGATCACGCTTTTCTATGAATGCCCTTATTCCTTCTGCTGCATCTTTCGTTTGAAATGATAAAGCATTCATCTCCCTCTCTATTTTTAATCCTTCAATAATTGGTACGGCAAGTCCGAGTTGTGCAGCCTGCCGAACAAAGTTTATTGACGGCAAACTGTATCTACCGATTTCTCCTAAATACATAAGTCCAGCGGATAAAGGGTTTTCGTTATTATCAATAATTTTATTTATCAGCCCGTATTTTAAGGCTTCCGCAGACCCAATAGCCCGGCCTGTCAAAAGCATATCCAACGCTCTTCCCTCACCAATAAGACGGGGCAATCGCTGCGTTCCGCCATAACCGGGTACCGCTCCTAACTTAATTTCAGGCAAGGCCATCCGTGCGGTGGACACCGCTATTCTTAAATTACATGCCATAGCTAACTCTAAGCCACCGCCAAAAGCGACACCATTTATAACAGCTAATGTAGGTACGTTAAAATGTGAAACTCTGTTAAAAGTTTCTTGGCCGTTTTTCATTTCTTTCCGAAGTTGATTTAAAGGAATATCAAGTAATTCGGAAACATCAGCGCCAGAACAGAACGCCTTTTTCCCAGCACCCGTAAAGATCAAACCACGAATATCTTTAGTTGAAATCTCATCTAAAACATCAGATAAAGTTTTTATCATATTGAAATTCAGTGAATTTAATTTCTTGGGGTTATTTAAAGTTACTATCGCGCAATCCGAGCGGTAATTCAGTTCTACCCCCATAATTTTTTAATCTCCAAAAAAAAGTTAATCATCGAACATGTTAATTTAAGAGATGATCAACTTTAGTATCTCGCCAATTCCGTCACCCGCGTTTTGCAGAGATACCTCAAATTAAAAACGCGAGTCTGAACGCGATATATTTCAACCGTCTTTGATTCTACCTTAATTATGCCCAGTGTTTTAAATACTTACATAATCAATGGGATAAACTACAATACGGATACGTATATCTTTCTACTCAACGCAAAAGCCAAAGATACAACGCAATACCATTTTTTTACAATGGCATCACAGAAATCGAGTTAAAGATTTGCTCAATCCTGATTTCATGACTGATGAATGCAACATCTAGTTTATGGAAATTACTCCGCTGCATTCAATAGGTTGTTATCTGATTTTTTGGGTTGGAGTTCGCGTGCTTTTGCCTCAATAGATGGTAGTATTTCACGTATAATATCCTCATCCAAATCACGCGCTATGTCAGGATATCCCGCCGCATCAATCATTGCACGAAGTTTACCCGCCTTAAGAACATCAAACGTCCATTCCAAGGTGTCCGGAACCACCGTTTTATCAAAATAATAACGTAAATTTTTATTGCGCGGTCCATAGTGATAATGCGGTTGCACCCGAAAACAATCGAAAGCCAAAATTTCTGTTTCTTCTGAGTATTCGTGGTTCGGGCTACCACAAAGATCAGACAACACATGAATGGCCAGCCCGCCATCGTCCCCCAAATTACGGAGTTCTAAACCAAACCGGATATTCCCAGCCTCAAACATGTGGTCTCCTCGCTTATGTTTAACAAGCTGGATACTATTTCTAAATTTATTTCGAGCCTCGGATTCAACATCGACTATAGCATTTCGGACTTTTTTCATATCCAACCGATCAGCTATCCTATTAAATCCGCCTGCATTAAGCATTTCGGGGAGACGATCACTAATCTGTCTTGCCATCCAGCCGATTGGGTTGCCATCCGCAATGGGGTCGATTTGGCATATTTTCGCCTTACCTTCTGGAGCATATGTATAAGTTCTTTCAATATGAAAGCAATTAAACTGAAGTAAATTAGTTTCTTTTTTACCAACTTTGCCACGAACCTGAATTATAACGCCTTGATCCGCGTGATGCTGTATATTTGCATCCCACTGTTCATGCCAAACAGCAAAAAAAACATTTCCAGCTTCAATTTTTGAATAATCTGAGCGCATGTCGACCTCTTTTTTCAAGCAAAATTAAACACCCTGACTAGAACAACATTTAAATTGTAACAGCGACTGGGGCTAAGAATCAATCTGAACATGAAATAATTTAATTTCCTATGTGCGCCATTCTGCGTCTTTAACCATTTCTTGAATGAAGCAAGCCGGTTAAAGTAGTGTTTCGAAACTGGGAAGGAGCCTATAAAATGATTTATGAACTAAGGATTTATCATTGTCTTCCAGGCCGTCTGCCTGCTTTATTAAATCGTTTTGACACTATTACGTTAAAAATATGGGAAAGGCATGGAATTCGCCAAGCTGGCTTTTGGACTGTCGGAATTGGCGGATCTAATCAGGACCTTTACTACTTTCTTGCTTGGGATTCGCTCGCAGAGCGAGAAGAAAAATGGGACGCTTTTCAAAGCGATCCAGAATGGATTGAAAAGCGGGCAGGTACAGAAGCAGACGGACCAATAGTAGCCTCAGTGAACAGTCAAATATTATTACCAACGGATTTTTCATCTGTTCAATAAAAAACGGCGGCACGCTGATTTCCCGCGGCCGCTTTTTTATTCAATTATGAGCTTGTAGCGAAATTGGTTTGCCGAATGGCTCACCACATGTCCCATGCTTGGGGATCCAAAGTGGGCTGGACATAAGAGTGTATCTGTATCAGCAATACGCTCTAACATCGATATTCGACTAGTGGCTGATTGAATAGGGTCTTCGCAAGCTCTACTAGACCAGTGGGGTTTAATCAATTGGAGCGGGTGATGAATTACATCCCCACTCATTAGGCCTTTATGACTGCCTGATTGCAAATTAAGCATAACATGACCGGGAGTATGCCCGGGTGCCGGTTCGAGCCACAAACCATCGTCAATTTGGTAGTCGTCTTCCACAATGATGGCTTGGCCGGCATCAACGATCGGCAACACGCTATCTTCGAACACCAGTGGTACTGGCACTTTTTCTCCAGAATTATACCTGTCTTCCCATAATTTATATTCGTTTTTAGAAAAAATATACTTAGCATTAGGAAATGTTGGAACCCACCGACCATCCAGCAGCTTAGTATTCCAACCCACATGATCAACATGCAAGTGGGTACATAGGACGAAATCGATATCCTCCGGTTGAAAGCCAGTAGCAGCAAGTTTAGAAAGGAATGGACCGTTTTGCATATGCCAAGTTGGCCTAGCAGGTCTTGGCTTATGATTACCGACGCAGGTATCCACCAAAATTATATGATGCGGTGTTTTAATTATATACGATTGAATGCACAAAATTATTTCGATGGTGTTAGGATCAATATAACGGGGCATCAACCAATCTCTATTGGCCTCAATAACATCCATAGTAGCTTGCGGGAAAAAGGTTAGCGCATCAAAAATTGGCACTTCTGATTCTACTGCTCGCCTAATTTCAAGATCCCCTAATTTATACATATTTTTATCCTTCTAAGTCTTACAGATGTTTTAACAAAATACTTCAAATTTACCGAGCTTTTATCAATCAGTTTTTTTCCGATTTTGATTTTGACCCAATACTATTTCCTTCTATTAAAACGCGGGCGGCCGGCGCCTGACCATCTTGATCCTCTCCAAAATACAAAGTTGTATGGGGAAAGGGCATCTCGATTCCTTGATAATCAAACCGTTTTTTTACACGACGATAAAATTCTCTTCGTACAGCCCATTGCATGATTGGTTGAGTTTTGATTCGGGAACGAATAATCACGGCACTATCTGCCAATTCTTGAACACCCATAACTTGTATAGGTTCAAGAATTTTATCAGCCCAATATTCATCAGCCATTAGATCTTTTGCTACATCTTTGAGCGCATCGCTAACCACATCGGTATCTTCACGGTATGCCACACCAATATCTAAAAGGGCATACGAATAATCCTTTGTAAAATTTTCCACTGTCGTGACATCTCCAAATGGCACGGTATGAACTGTCCCGGAAACATCACGAAGACGGATTGTCCGAATTGATAAATCTTCCACAATACCAGTATGTCCACCAACGGTAACGACATCTCCAACCGCAATTGTATCCTCAATAAGAATAAACAATCCGGTAATTATATCTCTTACTAATGCCTGCGATCCAAAACCAATAGCCAAGCCTAAAACGCCAGCTCCCGCTAAAAGCGGTGCAATATCAATCCCAATTTCCGCTAAAATTATTAGTCCGCTAAATATAATCAATGCGATCAAAATTGATCGGCGAAGAAGAGGCAACAAAGTCCTGGCCCTGCTCCCCATTTTCCTCGGGCTGCCATCTGCATTGGTTTCAGCTAACGATCTAGCTATCAAGCCCGAAGCGAATTCCCACGCCAAGACAGATAATATTACCACAAATAGAATAGTACCTGCACTTTTTAAGATCTGCCCTCTCACCTCTTCAGATAAGGCTTCTAGAACGTTTATCTCCCATCCGGATAATATAGCTAAAGTTATAGCTATTATTAAAATAATATCCACTATTCGCTTAAGGACAGGTCGGTAAAGATTGCTTCGCTCTCGTAGGCCCGGAAAACGGTCATTTAGCTCAGGGTCTATGCTAAAAATTTTCAATAAGAACCGATTAAATAAATCTGAGATAAAAACACCAATAATAATAGTTACAGCTGTGATAGACGTCGCTTGAATCAAAAATAAGAATCCAGTTTGAGCTCCAGATGCAAACACGCCAAAACCCATCAATACATATATAATAGCCAAAACGTGCCAGATCTCGGATAAACGTCGGCGTACTGGTCCAGGTGTTTCCCCACGAATTACCGCCGCTACCAGCACCCGCGATTGCATTATCATCATCAAGACCAAACCTGCAAAAACAGCGCCAGCCAGCATTTCAAAAGCATTTAACCCGGGAATATTCGTTTTATCGGAAACCATGAAGGATATAGCAAACCCTAAAGTCCCCACCGTAGCCAATCGCATTACCCAGATATATATGTAGGCCGCTGTAGCAGATTCTATAGGAACGGGTCGCAAAGCCGCAGATTTTGGTGATAAGACCAAACGCGCTATTACGCCGATTCCGGTAAAAATAGCGACAGCTTGAATTAAAAGTTCGGCAATTTCCTGAGACTGAGGAGAACGCGTGACTAATGCTAATGCGGCATACCCTGAACCAAGGACAGTGAGAACTGTGATTGCCTCTAAAAACGCCCTCACAAATCCTGTAAAAATTCGATCTCGTATCGTTTCTAATACTGAATCACGAAGTCGTCTGAGCGTGCCACTCAACGCCAATCCGATTAACCATCGGGCTATTAAAGCCACTAATAATGGCAACCCAATTCCACCTGTGGCTACCTCAATCCAAAACGCTCTACGTTTGGAATCAATCATTTGCCTTTGGATCCAGTCAGGCAATCTCCCCAAACTAATAATGGCATTGCCAAATTCACTTAAGGCATTAAAAACTCGCCCAGATTTCTTTCCAAAAACATCAACTAGATCACCGCCGATTTCATCGGTAGCAGGAGGTATTTCTGTTACGGGTACAGATTTGACTTCTAATTTTTTCTCATGTGGAGTTGCTTCGAGGAGTAAACGTAAATTTTGAATAAGTTGGGCACGTTGCTTCGGATCCTCGATAGAAGAAACTAAATTTTCTAATGCCCCCCGATCCCTAATTTCTGCAAAGGCTTTGTTTCCTGCAAAATAAACCTCCGATAAAGTTGCCCAATGGAGAAATATTGCGAAAACAATTACTTTATAGAAGATAACTTTCAGCAAGTTCCTCGTAGTCCTTATGTAAACATCTTTAAGCCAAAGCAAAAGAAAAACTAGTTATCCAAACAATCAGTCGGGAACTACTATTGCCTCGAGAGCACTCCGACCAAGAATCATATCTGAACCTTTTTCACCTATCATCATGGCACCCGCATTTAGATTAGCAGATAACATCGTCGGCATAATAGATGCGTCAATAACTCGGAGATTTTTCATGCCCCAGACGCGCAGTTGATCGTCTACTACAGCAGTTGGATCAGTCTTAGGAGCCATTCTACAAGTACCCATCGGATGATAAGTTGTACTACCCCAATGTCGGGCAGCTTCCAATAACTCTGCATCTGACTGAATATGGTCTCCGGGATATTCTTCGGAATCCAAGTAAGGCTGCATGGCCTTTGTATGCATTAATTTTCGAGCCAATTTCATAGCCTCAACTGTGATACGACGGTCCTCTTCCTCTACGAGGTAATTAGGTTGAATAATGGGTTTCTCGAACGGATCACTCGAACGTGCTCTAACCCAGCCTCTGCTTTCGGGCCTATGCTGCCAAGCAGCTACAGTAAAACCAGGATAATCGGCCAAAAGACCATGTGCTCCAAGTTTATAGCTAGCTGGGGTAAAAATGAATTGAATATCGTTTGATTTTATTTCGGGATTAGTATGCCAAAAACCATAAACCATCGAGGGATTTAAATTTACAATACTTTTTCCACCGAAAAAATATTTAATCACTTCACCGAAAAGTTTTATTCCCCTAGAACGCTCATTAATAGTCTCTATGTTTTTAACCCTTCCACTGAATCTCGGAGCATAATGATCCCGCAAATTCTCTCCAACCCCGGGCAATTCATGTTTAATTTCAATCCCCAATGATTTAAGCAATTCAGCTGATCCAATACCCGAAACCTGAAGTAATTGTGGTGAATTGATAGTTCCTCCAGACAATATAACTTCTCGATTTGCCATAATATCTACAACTTTCCCGCCCTGACCTCCTTTAAAATACCGAACACCAATCGCCTTTTTCCCTTCGGTTAATATCTCTGTGGCAAATGCATTCGTTATAACATTAAGATTTATCCTAGATTTTGCTGGCTTTAAAAACGCTCTAGCTGTGCTAACTCTTCGACGTTTATAAGTTGTACGCTGAACGTAGGATATCCCCTCTTGACGAACACCATTGTAATCGGAATTCCGCGGTATCCCAAGCTCCGCTGCACCATCCATAAAAATTTCACAAAAAGGATGGACGTAATTTAAATCGGTGACTTGAAGATTACCCTCCTTGCCACGAAACGTATCATCCGAATCTCCAATTCGTTTCTCGCACCTTTTGAAATATGGAAGTACGTCCGCGTAGCCCCATCCCTTATTACCTAACTGGGACCATGAATCATAATCCATCCTTTGACCACGGTTATAGATATGACCGTTTATAGAACTGGATCCTCCAAGAGTTTTACCGCGAGGAACATCTATCACCCTACCTGCAGTCCAATGACTTGGCTCAGCCTTATACATCCAGTTAACATTGGGATTAGAAAGAGTTTTAATAAACCCTGCTGGAATATGTATGTATGGGTTTCGGTCTACTGGACCTGCTTCTAGCAAGCAAACACTATGTTTACCATCCTCTGTTAATCGATTAGCCAAAATGCAGCCCGCGGATCCCGCACCAACGATTACGTAGTCGAACGATTCAACCATTTTTACCTCAGTTTAAGTATCATAAATTAAATCCACGATCACAATGGGGAATAGTTTAAATATTTCCCCAAGCTAATCACAAGAAGTAACACACATAAATATACATTTTTCAGAGTATTTGTGCCATCACTCTGGGATTATGATAGGATCCAACGCAGTCTTGGCTAAAATCATATCTGCTCCTTTTTCGGCAATCATCATTGTGGCTGCATTTAGGTTAGCCGACAGCATTGTCGGCATTATCGAGGCGTCAATGACACGCAATCCATCTAATCCACGGACACGAAGGTGATTATCTACTACAGAAGTTGGGTCGGAATCAGGTCCCATCCGGCAGGTGCCCATAAGATGAAAAGTGCTAGTACCCCTCTCGCGGGCTATTTCCAATAGATCTACATCCGTTTGGACAGTTTCACCAGGATACTGTTCAAAATCAAAATAAGGAGCCAATGGCCTAGTCCTCATAAGACGCCGCGCCAATTTCATTCCAGCTAACAACACTGTTCTATCTTCCTCTTCGGCGAGATAATTGGGTTGAATAGATGGTGCATCAAATGGATTATTTGATTTAATCTTGAGCCACCCCTTACTTTCCGGACGTTGTTGCCATGAGGCGATCGTAAAGCCAGGTTCGTTATCTAATTCGCTTTGAACACCTTCCTTATAGCTAGCCGGTGTGAAAGTAAGTTGTAAGTCATGATTACGAATTTCTTCATTGGAATGCCAAAAGCAATAGACCAAAGTAGGACTTAAATTAACAATGCTATCGCCACCAAAAACATATTTAAAAACTTCAGACCAAAGTCTAATACCCTTAGAACGTTCATTAATTGTCGCTATATTTTTCACGCGCGCTGTAAACCTTGGTGCAAAATGATCGCGCAAATTTTCTCCAACCCCAGGAAGTTCATGGTAAATCTCAATACCATGAGTTTGAAGCAAGTTTTTTGAGCCAATCCCTGATAACTGTAATAACTGAGGGGAATTAATAGCGCCTCCGGAAAGTATCACTTCTCGGTTAGCTCGAATCATTTTACTAATGCCTTCGCGTCCCCCTTTAGAATAAACGACACCAACAGCACGTTTGTTGTCTAAGACCAAACGGGTAGCATGCGCGTTAGTAAAAATCTCCAGATTAGACCGGTGCTTAATCGGATTTAAAAATGCCCTGGCAGAACTGACCCTACGTCGTTTATGAGCCGTACGTTGAACATACGCGGTTCCTTCCTGAGAAGCCCCATTATAATCGGGATTTTGGGGTATACCCAAAGTTTTAGCGCCTTCTATGAATGCATCGCAAAGCGGATGACTCCAACCCAGATCATTGACTATGAGACGTCCCGCGCGGCACCGGTAAAGATCTTCACCACCACCAATTCGGTTTTCACAACGCATAAAATAGGGTAAAACGTCTGCATATCCCCACCCTTGATTACCAAGTTGAGACCAGGTTTCAAAGTCCAATTTTTGACCCCTATTATAAACATGCCCGTTAATCGAGCTAGATCCTCCCAGGGTCTTTCCCCTGGGAGCAGCAATTACTCGCCCCCCTGTCCATTCACTTGGTTCCATCTTATACATCCAATTAATTCTTGGATTGACAAGAGTTTTCATGAAGCCGGCTGGGATATGGATAAACGGGTTCCAATCTGCAGGACCAGCTTCCAAGAGGCACACGTTGTATTTCCCGCCTTCAGAAAGGCGATTCGCCAAGACACAACCAGCCGACCCCGCTCCAACAATAATGTAATCGAAACTATCGGCCAAATCTAAACTCCTTAGCAACCCTGCCCTTCCAGCACTTTCAAAGCTCTTTGGGCGAAAGCTACACATAGTGATCGTGGTCGTTCCAAATAACAACCTTTTCCTTGACTCATATATTTCGAAATAGATATCGGATTTATCCCTGTATCTGCTCTTTCAAGTATTTTTTCTATTGGCGTTCTAATGTTTTCGAATTAATTCAAGCATGAAACCAGATAGGAAGAGTAAAATGGAAGCTGGAGCAGCGCTTATTGAAGCATTAATTGATTCTGGTGTGGATACTGCCTTTACCGTCCCTGGAGAAAGCTTTTTAACAGCCTTGGAAGCATTGAGATTGAATCGCAATCGACTCCGCTTAATTTCTGTGAGGCAGGAGGGTGGAGGATCCTTAGCGGCCCATGGCTACGCTCAAATTAAAGGCTTTCCAGCCGCGGTTTTTGTTAGTCGTGGACCTGGAGCCACCAATGCCTCCATTGGCCTCCATGCCGCTCATCAAGACTCTATTCCCATGGTTATGTTTATCGGCCAAGTTAGAAGCTATATGAAAGGTCGAGAGGCTTTTCAAGAAATTGATCCTCATAGCGCCTTCAAATCCATGACAAAGGCCGTACTAGAACCTTCTTCGCCCGACCAGCTGCCCGAGATGACTCGACAAGCAATAGATATATCAATAAATGGTCGACCTGGTCCCGTCGTTGTTGTAATGCCTAGAGATTATGGAGAAACCGATGTTTGTTCTCCGGAATTAAAAGGACCGGTAACCCGCAATATTATTAAAGCCGAACCAGAACAAATAAAAATTCTTTGTAAAGCATTAAATACAACCAACCGCCTTCTGGTTATCGCTGGTGAATTAGCACGTAGTTCTAGAGCAAAAGAAGCTCTTGGCCGTTTTATGAATCAAGTCCAAGCACCACTCTTGTGCGCCTACCGATGCCAAGACGTAATCGATAATTTTCACCCGTCTTACGCCGGTCATCTAGAAATAAATCCTGTATCATATCAAACTAAACTCCTTCAAGAAGCTGAGTTTATTTTAGTGATTGGGAGCAGGTTAGACGGCATAACTAGCCGAGAAGAGAGCCTCATTACCAAGGACAAAAACTGGGCCCATATTTACCCTGACCAAAATATTTTAGATCGATTTCACTCTAATATTTCAATTTACTCAGACGTAGAACTAAGCCTCGCAAATATTTTACCTAAACTCAAGAACGTGAGTGTAGATAGAATTGTTTGGCGTGATAAGGCACACGGGCAATACTTACATCTATCCGAACCCGGAAGTTATAAAGCAAAAGGAAACATAGATCTCTCAATAGTAGCGGCTCAAGCACGCAAGATCCTCCCCGACAATGCGGTAGTAGTTACAGACGGTGGAAGTTATGCAAGGTGGATTCATCGTTTTTTCCGATTTAGGGATACATTAACCCAAGGAGGTACAGCGAGCGGGGCTATGGGAGGCGGTGTTCCCGGGTCTATCGGAGCTTTCTTGGCCACCAACGATGGGCGTCCCATCGTTGCATTTGCGGGAGACGGCGGTTTCATGATGACAGGCCAAGAATTATCAACAGCTGTTAGAGAGAATATTCCTATTAAAATTATTGTTTGTGACAACCAGATTCACGGCTCTATTTTCAAGGGTCAGGTTGACAAATATGGCGAGGAAAATGTCTTTGGGACGATCATGGGCAGTCCAGATTTTGCTCAACTCGCACGTGGGTATGGAGCAACGGCATGGACAGTGACTGACACTCTACAATGGGAGGCCACTTTTAAATCAGCATTAAAAAACCCAGGGCCCTCATTAATTCATCTCAAAGTCGATACCCGAGATATTGCTCCCTATGGTGCGGAAAAAGATGCAGTTTAATATAATATCTAACCCCTACTTCAGCTTATTAAATCTCAAAAAAATATTGTTAATAGCATCCTAAAGGCTCCCATGCTTCGGGGCCTACACCCATTCAAAGAAAACAGTCTACCTTTCAGCCGCAATAGGGAAGAAGCGGTTGTCTGGGATTCAATGAATTTCTAAGCCGCAATATGTGAGTAAACACTGTTTCTTTCCGCTATCAATAAGTCGACAAGGGCTAAGGGTGCATCTTGGTTAGCTAAAGATTCTGCCTCCACGTTGTAGTTTGTGTTAGTATTTACATCGTATACGTAGTGGTCACCATTCCGATCAGTCGAAAATTCAATACCAGCAATTTCGATTTCATTTTCCGCTAAAAAACGCTCCAGTTTCTGCTTCATGCGATTATCTATATCCAAAGTGATCTGAAACATGGGTACATCGGATTCATTCTGAAGAGTACAAGCTTCTGCCGGACAGAGCTCAAAGCCTTTTGATGCATCTATCACCACCGCATAGTGAAAACGCCCAGCAATAAATTCCGCGCGAGTAACTGTCCCATCTGCCGGACGGATATATTCTTGTATAATCGTAATTCCATCGACTGACTTCAACAAACGGCCCTCCGACACCTTCTTTCGTGCATCTAAGGGATCCTCGAAAAGCTCAACACCTAAACCCTTTCCCCCTCTATTGGGCTTAATAATTATTGGAGCTGTGTTTAAAGTGTCAATCGCTCTCAATATTTCTTCATGCCCCATGGCAGCTATAGACTTAGGGACAGGTACTCCGGCCGATTGCAATGCTAATAGTTGCGCCGCTTTACTTATTTCTAGTTGCAACGCATTTCTCGAGTTTATTATTCGTCGGCCACTGCGTTCTAACCACCTTAAAACGATATTTGTAATATCAGGTGATGAATTATTTCCTCTGGAAAATGAAGAAGCACTCATCCTGTTATAAAAAATTCCTTGTGGGGGTGAAACGTCCAGTTCTACGCTCTTGTGGGTCAAACACCAATCTTCAAATGGTTGACTTCTGCGTTCAAACGCATTTGCGAATGGTGCAATCCACTCAGGATTCTCATGAACTATAAATATACTAGGCAGCGTTCCGTTCTTTGTCATTTCATAACCTAAAGGGAATAAATTTCTCGATTTATCTATATATAAAACAATATTAATTTTAATTTTAAACCGATAAAGAAATGAGAATCACCACCTTTTATATGAAATGATTTTAAAATTCATTAGCGTTTAAATCAGTGAATAACCTATTCTAGTATTTAAGAAATTAGGAACATATTATTTCGTTGCCAAAGGTAGAAAGCATTAAACATTTTTAATTTCCTACGGTTCGGTTACACTAACGGCTTCCTTTAGGTCACACAAAGCTGATCGATAAACAATTAGAAAAGTAAAGTAGGGACATGCGTGCAAGGGTTATTGAAAGGACATAAGATTTTGATGGGTTAAACATTGTGGAACGGTCTTTTCTCCAGCCAGGTCAAATGAAGTCGTTTAGAAGATGCTGGCACTAAGCATAAATTACCGCGATCAACTGGTCGTCCATCGGGGATACGGATATATCACTAGCTGGAATGCGTTGAGTTTGGGGCATCCATAAAAGCCGGGAGAAACCGTGCTTAAGAAAGATAAAGCCAGCGGATCTCTTTTCGATCTGCAGTTTGCGAAACTATTTGGTGCACAGGTGATCGTAACAACCACGAGTGTCCAAAAATTAGAACACTTGAATTCACTCGGCTGAGATGAAGTAATTAACTATAATAAGACACTCTATTTGGGACGGAAAGTGGTGGAAATTACGGATGGCCAAGTTGCTGATTTGGTGGTTGAAATTGGTAGAGTCAAAACACTCTAACAATCTATACGAGCCACACGCATAAACGACATGATTGCCGCTGCTGGCAATGTTACCGGGTCAATGAGGGAAACAAATATGAAGCCGGCAGTCCATGAGAACATTTATGACTTAGATGCCCTAAAATTGGCAGTAATTTCCATAACAAATGGCAAACATTTTGGAAATATCATGGTCAAATTCTAATAAGAATTCGACGGCTTTGGGCCTAGACTATTACGAATCGTGTAGCGTTTGATAAAATATCTTCATGTTGTTAAAAAGAGTTTTGCGATGTAGCAATTCATTGAAGGTTAGGACAGGAAACTAATTCATTTTTGTTTGTTGGAAACTGCCAGCATATTCGTTAGTCTGACCAACGTTTCGGCGTCAGCCCACTGAGATAAGGAAATAAATATGAAAGTATATTTTGCCCCCGGGTCCCGTGCGGTTCGCACAGTCTGGCTTTTGGAAGAAATTGGCAAGACCTATGATCTGGTGCGGTTCACGCTAGGCCAGAAGGAAATGCGTGGCCCCGAATACGCTAAAGTTAATCCGAATGGTCGCGTTCCAACTCTAATCGACGAGGGGACAACCATTACGGAAAGTACTGCTATTGCGCAGTATTTAGGCGCGGTTTATGCGCCGGAACTAACCGCCGGCCCTGAGGCTGCGAATTTTGCAGCCTATTTGCAATGGCTCAACTATGGAGAAGGCATGATCATGCCACCGATCAATAACTATGTAGTTGAAACAATACTTCTTCCACCGGAGCGTCGAAACGATCAAAACGCTGCTCGGGCGTTAAAGCTTCTTAATAGGACGCTTGGTGCTCCTGAAACGCATATGGCGGGTCGTGATTTTCTCGCAGGAGATTTTACCATCGCAGACACTATTACAGGTCATGCCATCATCATGTCCCGCCGTCTCGGTGCCGATTTTAGTGAACGTCCGAATCTTACCGCCTATGCCGACCGACTTGAAGCGCGGGATGCGTTCAAGATTGCGGACACGACCTGACCCGAGATAGAAATAATGTCCGGCACAACTCCTGCACAAGCCTCCATCCTCACCCATTACGTGACAAATGGGCCTCTGATCGTAAACCAATGTCCGGTTGACTAAGGTTCACTAATTTATAATCAATGCCCTTCTCAATCATTACAAGCTCGGTTCGTCGCACATATAGCTAGCCGGCATAATATAAAGTTATATTAGCTATTCCACCTCCTACCCCTTTTATCGTTTAAGCAATCCAGCATTAGCCCTTCTGCTAGGGCCTGTCGCTAATCGCTTAATTTCGCTATATCTCCAGTGAGGGTAGGAATTAGAAATTATTCCGATAAAAATGAGTCTATTGCTTCAATTTGCACTGGAACGTTAAGTGCGGGCGCATGACCACATCCGATGCATTCCAAAACGGCAGCCCCAGGGCCCCGGATGCGCATTTCCTCCGCCATTTCTTTACTCAATAAGTCTGAATATTCGCCTCTAAGCAGTAACGTCTTAGCTTTAATAGCATCGTACTTTTCCCACAGACGCCAATCACCGGGGTGGATAATGAATTGGTTAACGATCTTAGGATCATAATGGGTCGTAATTTTACCATTTTCTAATCTCCTATAAGAAGCCTCTATTATTTTTCGCCACTCGTCCCCAGGAATGTAACCAAAAGGAGCATATATAGCCCTTAGATATCTTTCCAATTCAGTCATGGAATCAAGCTCTGGCGGCGACCCTACATAAGTCAAAATTCGATCTATTGCCGATTGAGGTAATTCCGGTCCAATGTCATTAATTACCAAGTGTGAAATTCGATCCTTACATGCGTCCCCCGAAAGATACATACCTAGACTTCCGCCCATGGACGTGCCTATCCACGCGAAGTTCCCAATTCCAAGTTGATCGCACAGTTCCAATACCACGCGACCGTAAAACTCAAAGCAGTATTCTGTATCTCCATCCTCTGCCCATTGACTAAGACCACGCCCCAACGTGTCAGGTGCTATGACGCGATACCTATACTTTAACTCTTGCGCCATCGCATCAAAATCTTGTCCTACTCGTGCTAATCCATGCCAAGCGAGAACAGTGGGTAAGTCCGACTGTCCCCACTCTAAATAGTGAATCTCTTTTCCCGCACAAACTGCATATTTAGAAACAGGTGGATCTCGAAACATGTTATAATCTCCTGTCAATCTTTACTTTAGAAACTTTCTTACATAATAAATTGTCCATAAACCTTACACGAATAACATTAGAAATAGCTTTCAGTAATTTTCACTGAATTTACCAAGTAACAAAGTGTCTTCATTTTAATTTCGGATTACAGCTAATTATGTCTCTTGGGATATCGATACAATCGCTCTCTAAAGCGTTTTTAGGAAAAAGGGTCCTAAACGACATTTCCTTATCTATTCCCCAAAACAAAATCACTATGATTATTGGCCCAAGCCCTTCAGGAAAGACTCTTTTGATTAAATGTATTTTAGGTTTAATAAAAATGGACTTCGGCGAAATATTAATAGGCGATAGACCTGCTAAAGACGTCATTAACGAATCTGGCAAAGTAGGCGTCATGTTCCAGCAGAACGCCTTATTTGACAGTATGCCAATCTGGCAAAATGTTGCCTTTAAAATAGCAAAATCCACAAACCGCCCCATAAATACGTACAAAGATTTTGCCGTTGCCAAACTTGAAACCGTAGGTTTAGAGTCAAATTTTGCCACGCTTTATCCTTCTCAACTATCGGGGGGAATGCAAAAACGAGCTGCCATGGCGAGAGCTATGGCAGATAATCCCGAACTTTTGATCTTGGATGAGCCTACAGCAGGGTTAGACCCAGTCCTTACAACCGTCATTCTTGATATAATCGACCGGTACATATCGACCTCAGCAGCCACTGTATTAGCTGTTACGGGAGATATGAAAACGGCGTGTAACAGATCCGATCAATTGATTCTGCTACACAATGGCACGGTGCACTGGTCAGGAGCAAGCCGACAAGCAAAACAAGATAAAAACCCTTACTTACAGCAAATGTTGCAGGCGAAAATAAGTGGCCCTATACCAATCCAACCACGTTAGCGGATTGATTTTAAAATTTAAAAGGGATGCAACAGCCGTAATTATTGTCTCTTAATTTAAATAATCTTAATTAACGCCAGTGATGCCAATATCCCATGCTCCCTAAATCACAGAAATAATCATCAAATAACCCAGCCCCTTTGTAGAAACAAATACACTGAGCTATTCTATCAAGCAGCTCTTGCCCTTCGACCATTAGCATAAGCGTCCACCGCTGACATTAAAGTTTCCACTAATGCCTGACGACCTGAAACTATTCTTGGATGCGGCGCCCCAATGCCTATCGCCAATGGCCGAGTAGATGGACCATTTCGCAATATTGTTGCAACAACACCAGCACCAGGCGTAGCCATGTTAGCCGTAATTAAATAACCATTTTCCCTGACTTCTTTAATACGCGCCATTACATCGGTTTCTTGGACAATGTCCTCTTGGCGTTCAGCTTCCGTATTAACTCTTCGAACCATACGCCCAATTTCTGCATCATCCCTCAGACTGGCCAAAACCAATCCTATGGCGGTTCGAAACATAGGTCTCATCATTCCTGGCCGCAAATGAAACCGCAAACGCTGATAAGAATTAACCACATGTATATATTGGGTTTCCACTCCATTAAGCACACCGAGAATAACAGTATCTCCAGTGGTAGCATTTAATTCCTGCAGCATTGACAAAAGATTATCTTGACTATGTGGCCCTCCCATTAGCCAATTACCCAACAGCCCTACTCTAACGCTTGGCGTATAGGTTCTTGTTTTAGTGTCGTAATCTACAAATCCTTGCGCAAGTAGACTTTTCATTAACGCCGACATACTAGATTGCGGCACTCCCATAAGCCTTACTAATTCAGAAATCGTCAACGGCCGTTTGACATCTTCAAAACACTCGAAGATTGCCATTACTCGAGCCGCTGATTTCACGAATCCATTCATCACCACCCCAATGCTCTTTGTTATTTTTTTCTCATATATTTGTTTATTATGAGATATATCAGCATACCATATACATGTTTTGATAATTTTCCAAGCTGATGATTGCTTTATGAAAAGATCCAATAAGCGAATCGCACATATGAAATGATTGTATCATTCCTAATCTAACGAATTTCCAGATACCGCATCGAAAATCACGGAAACATCTTCTAACTCATCGAGTTTCAAACAGGATTCGATAGTGGTTCTTATTTGGGATTCACTAAATATAGGATCAGCAAGCGATTGAAATTTCTCGATCAGGCGGCCCTCCTGTACATCTAGGTCCCTGGCGGGAACTCCCGCATCAGCAAAACTTGAAAGAATTTGACCGTTTTTCAAGGTGATGGCTACTTCAGACTGCATCCTTGTTGGAAAATTTCTCGCTATAACTTTCACTTTATCCCGCAATGATATCAAGTCAGCCCTAACTGCTATTGAATCTTCGTAACTCCCCAAGGATCCTGTGTCTATGCCAGAAAGCGCCATTGCAGCCGTATGGCGCATGCTAAATTTTACTTCCAATCCTGTTTTAGGTTCAGAAATATTGCACACGCTAAAATGGGTGCCTGGAACATATTGTTCTATTGATACGATGTCTTCTAAGTCAATTTCGTTGCCGTCTCGCAAGTTTTTAACGGCTTCAATGCCAGCATGGGTTAAGTAACAAGCTGCATGATATTTAAAAAGATTCTCCTCCACCGCAAAACCAGCTTGGTCATCAGGTCTGACTGGTAAAGGCTTAAAACCTTCCGCCTGAGTTGCGGCGAACCCTTGCGGACATTCGATTGCATCTTCTCGACTGGTAAATCCCCGAGAAGCTAGACGAGCCGATAAAAGCCCGTTAGAAGCGGCCTTCCCTGCATGTAAAGGTTTACACATAGTTCCAAACATGGATTTTAAGCCCGCGGCTTGGGTAGCAGCGATACCTAACGCCATAGTCGACTGAATATCATTTAACCCCATAAGGTTAGCGCAAGCTGCAGCAGCACCAAAAGTGCCATAGGTTGCTGTTCCGTGCCATCCTTTATCGTAATGTGCAAAACCACTCATCTCAGCCAAAGCGGTTTCTACCTCATAACCAGTCACAAAAGCGGATATAAAATCTATCCCTCTCACAGGCTTTTCATCGGAAAGGGCCATTAGTGCGGGCACTAAGGGGACGGTTGGGTGCCCATTCATACGTTCGTTTACATCATCATAGTCTAGCGCATGCGAAGCGGAACCATTAATTAATGCTGCTTGCGATGAAATTAACCCATGACTATGCCCGATCAATCGAGCAGGTCCTTTGGCCCCTTCCGTTAAAGCCACATCGATCAATTTTTTTGTAAGTGGTTCATAAGCACCGCCTATTGTCACTGCTATCCAGTCTAAGATGCAATGCTTTGCCCAACGTTTCGCATTCTCGGTCATATCTTGGGTTTCTAGTCTAGCAATCAACGCACCCAAATCTCTAGTAGGTTTTAGATTTGTTGGTTCAGAATGCAATGCTCTTACGCTTACCATCATGAAATTCCTTTCTGATTGAATCTGCTACCAAATTTTAGGAATCTAAATGACATCAAAATATTAAAAACTTCTTTTTAAAATAAAATCCCAAAAACAAATTATTCAGCATTTAAGATTAAATTCTTTCTCCATTTTGGGAAAGTCATATCCAAAAAGCTCAGCCTGAATAACAACTTGATGATCAAACATCGGTCGACCATAGTGAATTCGACAGCCCCGAGCTTTTGCTTCAATGAGTATTTTGGTATTTATTGGATTCATTATGACCTCAGCCATTAACTGACCGGATTTGAGAAAACTCGGATCTATGGGCATTGCGTCGCTTTTATTCAGACCAAGGGAAGTGGTGTTAATAATAGTATCAAAACCACGTGGATCTGGTGAACAGACTTCAACTAAAACATCTGGGTACGCCGAACTAACAGCGGCTGCTAATTCTTCGGCTTTAGAAACAGTTCGATTTGTGATTGCAAGGCGTGCAACTTGAGAATCTGCCAATGAAAACGCTACTGCTCTTGCTGCACCCCCAGCACCAATCATAAGCACTTCGGTATTAATAAACTTGTACCCGGCCGCCAACACGCCATTTACGAAAGCCGTTCCATCACAGTTGTCACCGATTAATCTACGTTTCTCATCGAAAGCAGCATAATTTACAGCGCCAACTAGTTGGGCTTGGCGGCCAATTTGATCGCAATTTTCCATAATTGAAACCTTGTGAGGCAGGGTAACAGACATGCCTCCAAAGTTATGAAATGCTCTCAATCCGTCGATAGCAGCGTTTAGATGTCTTGGTGGTATATGGAGTGGAACCATTACTGCATCAATCTTGTACTTTTCAAATAGGGGGTTAAAAACCGAAGGGGCTCTAACATGTGCTATTGGATCCGCTATACACCCAAAAATACGCGTCAACCCAGAAATCGTAAGTGTGGCTTGCATTGTCGTTCCTCTATTCAACAGACGCCTGATGATTAATCCATTTATTTGTTATCATTGGAGTCATTACATTTAATTGTCCCACTATGTTATAATGTGATTAACGTCTTAATTAAAAAGTTTTATTTTTGGGATAATCGGAGGATATTTTCGTTACTCGAATTAGAATTGTACTTTCAGTAATTATATTGATTTTAACAATGCCGCTAACAGAATCGATAGCGGACAATTTGCCGTCTTCCAAGCAAATATTTGAAAAATATCTCGCTTCAGAGCATTTTATATCACGATTGCTAGAAGCCGCTGTTATTAATGATGCCTACTTAGCTCGCAACTGCGAGGGCGATTATGAAATCATATGGTTAAACGCTCTACCTCAATCATCACCGCGTTTACAAATATCCAAGCAAGATAAACATCCTTCCGCCGGGATTTGGAGAACCCGCTATAGGGTAAAACGGTGTGGAAAAATTTTTACATACAACGCTATTTTCGGTGCTCGGCTTAAAAGACCACCATATATGCGGATAAGTAACCCTGGGCATACAACCGCAAATAGCATAATTGCTCAAAAAATGCGAACTGGCATCTCCAAAGTCGCATTAAAATTAGCGGATATGGAAGAATGTAACGACCAACGCATTTTTAATAGTATATCAAACTCTCCTCAGAAAAATGTTTTTTGGAACGGAACTTTCTGGAAAACACTAACTCTTGAAACCTGGACCACAGATGTATGTGGTCGCTTAGTAAATGTTAAAACAGGTCATGGAGAACCAGCATTAATGACAGCAAAAAACTTTTCGGTGGAAGATGTCACCAAAGTGCTTTGGCAACCTTCTGAACGCAAAACCTCTAAAAACAACGATCCTCATAATTTGCAAAATATGCTTTTGGAAACTTTGTCTGGAAAAACTGAAGCACCAGCCAATTATATCTTAAATGCAGCGAACCGAGAGGTGCCATTTGCCCAAACTATTATGGCCATTAGATTTAGAGACGGAATTGGAGTCAAAAAAGATATAAAACGAGCAGCTTTTTGGGCTTTTAGAGCTGCCTACAATGATTATACTCCCGCAATGCTAATAGTTGGGAACATTTACGAGAAAGGACGGTGGAACGTACGTGACTTACGTCTTGCAGCAGCTTGGTACAGAAGAGCGATAGCTGCCGGCAATGCTCAAGCCAAAATTATGTTAGCTAATTTAAAGCAGTAGAAGCAAAAACAAACGCTAAGAATATATTTAATAAAAACCTTGCGCCGGTCAACACTAATCCCTGTCGAGCCCCCCCGATCCATTAAGACGTTCAGCCGTTACATATTGGGGAGCATCCAACAACAACCAAACCACTAATTTAGCCATCTCGTCAGGATCTGTACGCCTACCAGCCGGAATTCGATTAGTACGTTCATCCAAATAAACTCTTAAATCCTGTCGCCCTTCTACTTTTGCCATCTTTTTCTCAGTACTTTCTTGCATTCTTGTATCCATCATTCCCGGCGCTACCGAATTGACTGAAATTCCGTAAGGAGCAAGCGCGACCGCAGCTGTTCGGGTAATTGAATCTACGGCTGCTTTACTTGCTGCATAATGCGCATAATTCGGCAATGCCATTCGAGCAGCCGGAGAAGTAATATTAACAATTCTTCCACCCTTGCGGTTAATCATAGCTTGACCAGCGTTGGCGCATAGTAGAGCCACTGCCCTTATGTTAATCTGATAAGTACTATCCCAAGCTTCAGGCGTCATCGACAAGAACGGTTCAACAGCAGCGCACCCAGCATTATTAACCAAACCATCAAGGTAGCCAAAATTTTGAACCACTCGATTTACTGCTTCTTCCGGGCCATTTACACTAGCTAAATCAACGTTAATTGTGTCGACTTTCTCTTTTAGAATATCAGAACATTGAAGCGCTGTTTCTGATGCTCCGGCTTGATTAATATCACATATTCCTACGCGAACTTTCCGCGATGCTAGAGCCAATGCCGTTGCTTTGCCCAAACCTTCCGCTGCTCCAGTAACAAGTACAACCTTATTCCCACCGTTATCCCAAGAGTTACTCATTCCCAAAAACTGCCAAAGAAGTTCTATTTCGTTCAATAAAATCCCAGTCATAAATAACCCCAAGGCCAGGGCCATCAGGAACCGGAACACAACCATCTTTCTCCACACATTCGAGCATATCAGTATAGCCACAAGCATAGACAGGCGGAATTGCGTTAGGACAATCCGGACCTACTAACGCGATTTCATAAAAGTTGGAGTTACGCATGGCTGACATCACATGTCGGTGAGCTGGGCCACAGGCGTGCACTTCTACGTCGACTCCAAATGCCTCACCCAAATGGGCTATTTTCATGCCACCAGTTATACCCATATCATATTCAGGATCCATACGAAGAAAATCTGTTCCACCAGCAATTAGAAAATCTGCTTTAGGCTCAACGCCACGAACGTGTTCCGTCTGCAAAATAGGAGTTTTAATCATTTCCCTCAATTTTTTGTGGGCAAACGCCGAAACTCCTGAATCTCTATATGGGTCTTCATACCAAAAATAACCTCCATCATCACAAGCCCGGCCTACATATAAAGCGTCCGCAAATGTTCTTAATTCGCACGCTGGATCAAGCATAAGCGTCATTTTATGTCCTACTTCTTTGGCTACATGTAGAACATTTTCTGCTTCCTCTTTAGCATTACCGTCATTCCAACCGTGTAATTTAAATGCCCTATAACCTAAGTCGTAGCAGTATTCGGCGAATCTAGAGTAGGCTTCTTTTGAGTCTAGGCCCCCATTACGATCTCCGTGGTACGTACTCGCGTATGCTGGCAACCGTTTTCTAAATCCACCCAGTAAAGTCCCCACAGAGCATCCCAATTGTTTTCCCGCCCAATCCCACAAAGCTATATCCAGTGGACCATGACCCATGTGGTCAAATTGCCGAATTTCGCGTTTTAAATCGTCATAAATTCCTTCCCGATGCTCAGCATGACGTCCAATTAGTTTAGGCGCCAACATCTTGGTTTGAGCACAGGAAGAAGGGCTAGCACACCAGTGAGTGACATATTCGCCGCGACATCCATCTTCCGTCTGAATCATTACGGCATATTTTGCTACTTTAGTAATTGCACCTTTACTATAACCCGCTGCACCAACCGTATCGGCGCCGGTCAAATTTCCCAAATTGGGTGCATCAAAACAAAATTCGTGAATTTCTACACGACTAATTTTAGTCATCAGTCATAACCCTCCGGAGCTATAAAGCCCCCAATATTTTTTTCTATGAGGCGCGCAAAATGAATAGTGGTTAGATCATGGAGATAAGGTCCAATAATTTGAATTCCACACGGCAGACCAGAACGAGTAAAGCCCGCAGGAGCACAGGTGGCTGGGAGATAGGTTATACTAGGCAACCCGGCCCAGAACAACTGATCAACTGCCAATTCTTCCTTCCCATTAACTAAAATGGTCCTGCTACCCCGTTGACCTGTGTAATCATGGGGAAAGGCCACCGAAGCAGCCATTGGAGTAAGAAGAAGATCATATTCCTTGAAATAATTAGCCCATTCGCGACACAAAAGTTCCCTTTGTTCGTTTAACATGAGCCATTCTTTATGTGTTAATGTATATGCTCTATCTACAATTGTTTGGTAGCTAAAGTCGGCTGGGTCGCTTCTATTCGCTCGACTTAAGTGTTCCCTTAAGACTCCTTCCGGCAATCTTGAACCTGTTACTGCCCTCAACATCATTAAATATATTTGGTGAGCGAACCCCGTATCGGAAACCGGTCTAACGTTATCAACCACCTCTACTCCTAGTTTTGACAAACGATCTACAAGGGATTGCAACTGATCTGTTAATTCAACATCTTGAGCACAAATTGAATCTTCCAATAATACCCCAATTCTAAAATCCTTTAAATTTAACTTAGTTGCTTTGGGCAAATCCAATGACCAACCAGATGCATCGCGACCACTAACGCCAGACATTAACGAGAGAGAAATATCAAGATCATCTGCTCCACGTGCTAAAGGTCCAATAACAGAAATGTCAGTGGGTACGTTGTTGCCTGGTAAACCATAACCAGTAGTTGGCACTACTCCCATACTTGGCTTGTGTCCAAAAACACCGCAATAATGTGCAGGATTCCTAATTGATGCGCCTATATCACTACCTGCTTCGATTCCAGTTAATCCCGAGGCCAACGCAGCAGAAGAGCCCCCCGACGATCCGCCCGGCGTTCGACTAACGTCCCACGGATTATTGGTTGTGCCATAGATTTCGTTGAAGGTTTGCCAATCTCCCAACATAAACGGGACATTTGTCTTACCAAATAAAGTTACACCCGCAGACTTCATCCTAGCGACTACGACTGCATCAGACTTTGCAAAATTGTCCTTAAATTCTGGCGATCCCCATGTACTAGGTTGCCCATCCACGTCAAAACTTTCTTTCATCGTCATTGGCACCCCGTGAAGAGGACCCCACAATTTTCCGTTGGCTAATGCTATATCCGCTTCTTTAGCTCTGGCCCTCGCATTTTCTTCATCCAATAAAATTACCGCATTAATGCGAGAATTATAACGTGCAACCCTATCTAAATAGAGTTCCAAAAGTTCGAGGCAACCGATCTCTTTGACGCGAATTTTTTCTGCAAGTTCCGTCGCTGTAAGAAAATAGATTTTACTCATAAGTCAGTTCCTTTGACATAACTGCCTAAGACTTTAAAATAAGTTAAAAATGGCGTCCTATTAGTCTCTTTTCTATTATGCGATTAATATTCTAAGTTTTGGTAACATCTATTCGTCCGAAACGGATCTCCGGAATCATCCAAAATAATGCAAC
>CAZADS010000002.1:0-18201 GCA_964483985.1 uncultured Thalassobaculaceae bacterium | reverse complement strand
TATCGGCGAACCTAACATTGCGGAACCAGTTCTTGTGCGCTTACATTCTCAATGCTTAACAGGAGATTTACTTGGGAGTTTACGTTGCGATTGCGGGGAACAACTTCGAGGAGCAATTCGTGCTATTTCAGATCAAGGAGGGGGAGTATTGATATATCTTGCCCAAGAAGGACGGGATATAGGACTGATTAACAAGTTACGCGCATATACATTGCAAGATCTCGGTATCGACACTTTTGATGCGAACGAGCAATTAGGTTTTGAAGCGGACGAGCGAATTTACGCCCCTGCAACCGAAATCCTTCGCCAGCTCGGGATAAAGGAAGTACGATTACTTACCAACAATCCTGACAAAATGAATCAGTTAACTAAAGCTGGCGTGCATGTTGTGGAAAGAGTGTCGCACATTTTTCCATCCAACCAACATAACGCAATGTACCTCAAGACCAAGGCTGATAAAACTGGACATTTATTTTAAAGACAATACCAAAATTAAAACAACCTTTAGCGTATTAACCAGTAATTGTTTCCCTTTGTGGAAAGCATTTTTTCCAAAATCAAAATTTAAAATCCTCAATCAACTCTTTTTTACCCGTTTAGACTGACTCTATTTGGTATGGGGTTTGCATATCAACTAATTGAAGGATTTTATTATGACAGAACCTATTCTACAGGCCATAAAACCGCTTTCCCCCTTCCGATTCGACACAGCGCCAGAAGGTGAAGCCGACGTTGCTAACGACCCAATTTACGAACTTTCAAGCTGGGAATCCTCGTCCAAAGCCTGGGGAAGTGACGGTTTATGCTTTACCGATTTTTTGGATATCGTGAACCCTCTTCAACATATTCCGATTCTATCCACGCTGTACCGTAAAATGACAAATGATCAAATTTCCGAAGCACCAAAACTAATTGGTGCAGCTTTGTTTGGTGGACCGGCAGGTTTTCTTGCCGGGATTACTGACTCGTTGGTAAAAGCCGAGACTGGGTTGACAATTGGGGAAACTTTATTTGGCCGCCAGCAAGAGCTTTCCCCTACGAATAAGGTCACGGCTGACGTTAAACAAAACCCTCACAACCGCCGATCCGAAAATCATCCACTAAATGAAGAGGTTTTTACGCAGACTTCAAACGTATTAGTTGATAACAACATCGCACAAAATACCCCACAGACCAATCCTGATCGATGGTTTCCAGTTCCTCAACGCCGTTTACCCAATCCTATTCCCGTATCTGCTAGCGCTACTTCACTTTACGTGCAAAAATCCGAGGGTATCACCGCACAAAAAACTAATGCACAACACGCTTTGGATCGACTTGTTTCTGTCTCAAAAATATCTTCAGGGAATAAATCCATAGAAACCCCATTATCTAAGCAAAACCCGTCCAACAAAATTTCAGACCCTAACAACGTTCGACAATGGATGTTGCAAGCCCTTACTAAATACGAAAGTATGCAAACTCGTTAGCTTTAACAGAATATCTTATGGCTTGGATCAAAAGGAGACTTGGTGACCGTTTTTTTATATCCATCTGATGATCCCAAGAATGCTGTAATTACAATAAGACAATATTCGGCGCGGTGTTGCATTGGGGCAGGTGGCGTTAGTCTAGACAAAATAGAAGGTGATAATTGTACTCCCATTGGATTATGGCCACTGCGCCGTGTTTTCTTTCGGCCAGACAAAATCACAATCGACAACTCAAAACTTCAATCAGTTGCCCTGACCCACAAAATGGCTTGGTCAGATGATCCACGGGATAAAAATAATTATAATAGTTTAGTGGAGCTTCCTTACAATTATAGCCACGAGGCGCTTTGGCGGAATGATGATCTATATGACATAATTATCGAGGTCGGTTACAACGATCAACCGGTCATTGCTAACCGTGGAAGCGCTATCTTCATCCACGTTGCCAAAAACGATTTCCAACCTACCGCCGGATGTATTGGAATGAAAAAATCAGATCTATTATTTCTTTTAACTCTGCTTTCCCACTCAGAAAACATCAATGTAAAAGAGGTTAGTCCGTTTCACAAAACACCGGTTTAGGTTCCCTCACGGGAGCCAAATATCGCACTTCCTACACGAATATGCGTCGCACCAAGTTCAATTGCCGTTTCAAAATCACCGCTCATGCCCATGCTTAAAACGCCCAATTTTGATTGACTTGCAATTTTTCGGAGGAGCGAAAAATGAAGAGCTGGCTCTTCCCCAGCGGGGGGAATACACATTAAACCTAAAATATTTAATCCTACATCATTTTGGCAAAAGTCTATAAAATCCGGAACTTGCTCAGGAATTATTCCTGATTTTTGAACCTCCTCACCAGTGTTGACCTGTACCAAACAAGGTATATTACGTCCTTGGCGATCCATTTCTCGCTTCAAATTTATTGCTAGTTTAGAGCGGTCTACAGTTTCTATAACATCAAATAGCGATACCGCCTGCTTTATTTTATTTGTTTGGAGCGGCCCAATTAAGTGCAATTGAATTTCTGGATATTCTATTTTCAGTTTAGGCCATTTTGTATTTGCCTCTTGGACTCGATTTTCGCCAAATATTCGGTGTCCCGCTATTAATGCCGCCTTGATTTTTAAAATGGGCTGCATTTTACTTACGGCTACGAGTGTTACGGATCTTAAATCTCGGCCTGCTCGTTTCGAAGCCTCCAAAATTTGTTGGTCAACGTTTTCGAGGCATACACCAACACCTACTTCACAGCTGGGAGTTTCATTTTCATTCATTTGCTAAACTATATATTCTCTCTGGTTAAATTTTATAGCCCATTTTCGAACGATATGGTTGAAGAGCCCGCGCCACAGACTCCATCGCAGTTCCGTACCGTCGCCATCGATTTATTGCGTGGTTATAAAGTGGCTGCGTTACTTGGGAATGGCTTGGCGTAGACAAATATCCACGTCTACGAGCGTGGGTGTGGAACTCCGTCATGCTTTCCTCCCAGGTTAAGCCAAGATATCCCATTATCTCATCACCAAATTTATGCAGGTCCATCACCAAATCCTCATAGCGAACCGCATGATAATCTAAACCGAATTTTTCCGCTACTTGCCACCAAAGATCAAATACCTCTCCATACATTTTCTTTGTTTTTTCCAAATCTGTGAATGCTGCCATCCAATCATTTAGCTCAAAGGCCTGCATGAAACAGCTTAGGCAAACATCACAAGGATCTCTAAGAACAAGTAAAAACTTAGCGTCCGGGAATACTTGGTTGATGAGAATTGCTTCGTTTATGTTGAGCGGCAATTTATCAATGAAAACGCCATCGTTTAGAATATCGACATAATTATCTCGATCTTTAAAATACCCTTTTCTAAGAAGTATGAGGGTATTGCGTTTTAGCTCCCCGATATCTTGGGGATAGGTGTAACCTTCCGCCACCATTCTACCTATCATTCCGCTAACAAGCGGCTGCTCTTCTAAAACTTGAATTTTGGGGTGACTATCGAGAATTTGATCCAGAAGAGTGGTACCCGAGCGAGGAAAACCGATTAAAAAAACTGGAGATTTGTGATCGCTAATCTCAGGTAGTTCAATATTACTCGTGGGTTTTAGTTTCTTCAAGATGCGTCCTAGATCCTGCAGCCTCGTAAAAGCACGGCTAGAATCTGCCTTTCCGAGCGGTGTGATTTTTCTCTGGATTTCATTAGCCTTTGAAAATTTCAAAAACGCGTCATCGTATCGGCCCAACACGTGTTCTGCTTGGGCCCATTCAAAATAAAGTTTGTAGACACTAGCTTCTGAGGCTAATCTTGAAATGGAAGCGCTAGCGACTTCAATCGCCTCAACTGAATTTCCACTTCTGCGGCGCAATCTTGCCAAAAGACTGAGTGCGTCTATGTTGGAATTATCGCAAATTATCGCGTTGTTAACTATTTTTAAAGCCCGCCCTAATTCAGCGCGGTGCTCTAGTAGTTCAGCTAAGATTATAAGCCCATCTAACTGATACGGTTTTACAATAGCAGCCCGGCGCGCAGAGTTCTCCGCTGCCTCACCATCGTTTAAGTTCCTATAAAATAGAGCTAAATTACGGTGGGGGTGGGGATTGAAAGGATCAAAATTCACGGCCCTGAAAAAACAATTTTTTGCTCCCTCGAGTTGACCTATTGAAGAGTAAAGGTTTGCTAGATTGTTGAGAATTTCAAGGCTGTCCCCTGCCTTTGCATAGGCCTGCTCCATGAAACGAATAGCCTCAACAATACGCCCATCCGCGCGTAATATCAGGGCTAAATTATTAAGCAAGTCTATAGTAATGGATCCTCTTTCTATGGCTTTTCTATAGGCGGTTTCTGCTTTAGACAATTGGCCGATGTCATGATATGCGCTGCCTAGTTGAATTTGGATCTCTCCAACCTCAGGCACTCTGGTAGAAGCCAATTCTAAGAGCGGAATTGCGTCGCCAGCGCGTCCCGATAAACGATAAATTTGGCCGAGGTTTACAGTAACCTGCAGATTACCTGTGGACAGCTCAAGGGCACGCTCGAAAGCTTTGATCGAATGTGCGAAATTACCACCTTGGGCTTCTATTAACCCAGCTCGATAGAATCCTTTCCAGTCTTTGGGATATGCTTTTAAATATCGGACATACTTCCGGCGCGCAAGCGCCCAATTACCTTGGGCAACCGCTTTTTCAACCTCACCGAACGCTACCTCCATCTGAGGGTGTTTCATTTTGGCAACCTAACATTTTAGACACGCAATCGACCAGTTTTATTGATATAACCCGCTTCAACCAACAGTTCACCATGCGCGTCAATTATCTGTCCGATCTGTCTCTCGGTTAAAACTTTCCGATAAGATCCTACTTTCCCCACTCGGAAAAATTGTTGGTCTGCCCTTGAGCGTTCATTAAACCCTAATTTTAGTTCTTGACCTTTGGCCTCTTTAAACGAGCTATTTCGAATTGCACGCTTTAATCGTTCCGGGTTTTTAGGCAATCCAAGAAATTTATTGAAACGAGAAAATGATTTGACAGGGTCACGTATCATATCTTCGTACCGCATCAATAGAGGTTTGAAGTTTTCAACAGAGAACCAACTCCGATAATGGTTGGTCCAGCCCCCTAAAATTTGAAATATACCCTGTTTCGTCGTATTAATTCTGTGATAGGGAGACGATATGGCTTCAATCGCGTCATCATGATTAACCTTATAATGATCGGCAAAAGAAACCACCATGTCAAAGGGATTCCTCAATAAATAGATCGCTCCCGCCGTATGCTCTAGATAGATCAGGGGATGTCCCTCAAATGTCATTAGGCCGTTGTGGCTTTTAACAAAAGTAGTCTCTTGCTGGGAAGCTAAAAAGCTTTGCACGGGATCCCTAAGCAAGTGGATTTCTGAGTCACTCATCATCCGAACATCTCGCCCAGTCACCCGCTCATATAATGGATAGCTATTATCGCTATAACGAACCACCGTGAGCTCATTTATTTTGGCCGGCTCAATAGTATTGCGAAACAGGTTTTCAACAAAAATTCGAAGCCAGGTATTCCCGGACTTTGGATAGGAGGCAAGCCAGATTATGCCGTTCACCTATAATCTCCAATTCTTTAAAATCAAACAGCTAACGGCCAGATGATACCGCAATTTTCTAGCTCATCAAGAAACGCTCTTAATTCGATTTCTGGGACCTCAACCAAATTTTTAACATCCGATGACCAAAAATGTTCGGATGCTAGAATATGCTTTAAAATTGGTGAAAATTTAGCATCAATGTCTTTCTTCATTTCTTGAAACTCCAGACGCCAACCTGGACCACGTCGCAAAAGCCGAACCTCCTGTCTCGTAACCATATAATATTGGGTTGCTTCCCGATTTGGTAAAGCGTGTCCAACCGTCTTATCTCCAAGGTTCTGCAACATATATTGTTTTACTCTAATCTGAAATTCGGAGCTTCCTAATCGTTCCCCTACAAGGCTACCAACCTCAGAAAGATAGCTTTTGAGTTCATCTCCATCATCGAAGTGAGGGAGGCGTTTACGGAAAAATTCTTCCGCCTTCAATTCTTGAACCAAGAGGCTGACAGCAGAAAAACCCGCAAGATATGTAGCGCCAAACGAAAGATGAAGCGACGCAGTATCCGTAGCCAAAGCATCGTGATAAAGGCCACGTGGCAAATATAAAACGTCGCCGGGTCGCATTACAATTTGTTTTGCCAACGAACCCTTTTGTCTGTCATGTTGCTCAACACTAAATTCTGACGGAATAGAACCAGGGATAGCCATCGGCTCACGTACCCTACCGTTATATAGATTCCAGGTTTTCTCTCCCTCTATTTGTATGGCAAATACGCACATCGTATCAAAATGAGACGCGTATCCTTGGATGCGTTCCCAAGAACAATAGGCATTACATGAGGTGGACGCTCCGGTTAGTCTTTCTAAACAGGTTGCGATGTCTCGCACCGAGGGATGAATACCCTCGAGAAAATCAAGAACTAATGTCGCGCCCTGCCTCAGGAAATGATTCACGCGGTTGAGATCCGGGCGCAGCACCTGGTCTCCGATGCGATCCAAGCCCGGCCGGCAAAACTGAGCTGGTTCCAACAGCTGACCATTGATAGCCAGTTCGATCATGTCTCCATTCCACAGCTTTGGACGGTTAAAGAGGTCGTTCAGGTGCTGCCAGGAAAATATATTATGTATGTCCTGCACAGCGCCCTTCTCAAAATAAAATTTCTGATCGTGATAATTATTTAAAAATTCTCTTCGACTTATATTTTTGAACAAGTCAGAAAACTCAAAGTTGCTCACTCTCAGATCTCCAGCCTCTTGGATTGGGGCGCTTAATCAAACCATTATATTCTTTTTATCGATCTTATATCATGACTGGAGCCAAAACGCGTTTAATGTTATCCATCTTTCGATTTTATTTGCAAAACCCACGCGACCGAAACTAATACGATCTGGAGTTGCCTTGGATAATGGGAAAGATTATTTGGATTGCCTCATTTCCAAAATCCGGCAACACTTGGATGCGGGTGTTTTTAGCAAACTACATCCTTAATCGCCAAACGCCATTTCCTATAAATGATCTCCGCAGCTTCACTTTAAGCGATACTCGACCTAGGTTTTTCCAAGAAGCAGCCGGCCGGCCTTTTTCTGAGATAAGTAAAGACGATTTTATTGGATTGCGGCCCCGATCCCAAGAACTCATTTCTGCATTTCGACCTCATGATCATTTCGTCAAAACCCACAGCCAAAACTCTTTTCGCCAAGGTGTAAAATTAATAAACAAAACATCCACCAAGGGGGCAATTTACATAGTCCGAAACCCACTGGATTTGGTTTCTTCTTACGCTAGTCATTTTGGAATGACTATTGATCAAACAATTCATGCTATTTGTTGTCCCGAAAATTCTACCATAGATGTTAACGACCGAATTATTACCTTCCTTGGACGCTGGGATGAGCACATTATTTCCTGGATCAATGACGACGATATGCCGTGTATTCTAGTCCGTTATGAGGATCTGCTTACAAGCCCCTACAAAACTTTTCACCGAGTTCTTTCCAGTTTAGGAGTAGCTATCAACGATGATCAGCTTGCTCGCGCCATTAGGTTTTCTTCCTTTGGTGAATTATCTCAACAAGAACGCCAAAGCGGTTTCCAAGAAAGATCACCTCATGGGGATAAATTCTTCCGCAAAGGCGAATCGGGGCAATGGCAGAATATTTTAACTTCGGAGCAAGTTGGAGAAATCCAGCGCTCTCTTGGGTCGACTATGAAGCGCCTGAATTATCTTTGAATCTGCATTATAGAACATGCAATTGAACATATAGCTAAAAATGAAGAGGCCGCCAAAAGGCGGCCTCCCCTAAACTTATAATTAACTTAAATCAGAAGCTGGTTTTTATCCCAACAACGACGTAAGTTGAACTAACTTCGTCGATATCATTACCAAGATCGACATCGTCAGAAGTATAAGTTGTATGACCGATTGTACCAGCTACTGTTACACCTGGTCCCACGGAATATTTAGCTGACAAATGGAATGCATCCATATCCGATTGGCCTTCAAGAGTGCCGGCACCAACGCTGCCAGTACCGTCCCGTTCACCATGGAAGTAAACTAAGCTCACACCCATTGGGCCAGAACTGTATTTCACACCAAGGTTCATACCGGTACCGTCCTGAGCTCCGTGATCTTCAAAGGTCGCGAAGGAAGCACCAACACCAAATCCACCAGCGTCAATACCAATCCCAGCATTGACGGCAGTTGGATCATTTGCAGTGCCGTCAGCGGTATCAGTAACCGTGCCATATCCAATCGAAGCTTTAGCGGCAACACCGCCCATCTTCTGTTTGAAGTTCAAGCCGGCCGAAATGATATCCGTATCGTTTTCATCACGATTCACCCCACTGTTTGAGTCCTGAGCAGTGTTCGGAGCGTAGGACACACCAAGCTGGAACCCATTTACGCGAGGCGTGTAATAGGTGAATTTCTCATTGTCGTTTGCCCGGTTTACCTCAACATATGTTGAGCCAAGAGGTGCACGGAACATACCACCTTTACTGATGGATCCACCGGTGCCGGTAAGGGTCGAAGTCCAGGAGCTTTCGTCACCCGAGTTGATGCCGATACCAAAATCAGATGGCCCGTAGTGCATCTTATATTGGGCGGAGTTTTCCGAACCTATATTGATTTCACCAAAGTCACCTTTAACGATAAGATAGGATTCATCAATCTGGTCAGCAGGATTGTGAAAGGCTTCAAGTTGGACATTAACCCCAACTGTTATGCCGTTATCGAGCTTAGTCGAACCGGAAAAGATGACCTCTGCGTCAGACTTTATGTCAAAACCGCTGAAGTCTTGTCCCGCTACGTCATCTTGGCTGGAATAACCCATCCATTGCTCCATGTAACCACCAACTTTCATTTTAATTTTGCTGGCAGCACTAGCAGGAGCTGAAGCGATCATGCCTGCGGCAACAATCGCGGTCGTTCCTAATAGAACTTTTTTCATTTTTACTTTCTCCCGAGAGTCACTCAAATGACTAGAAACGCAAATTTTCACCCAGAAACAATTCCGCTGCTGAGTCAAACCTGCTAAGGTCACAGGATTATGCTTATCATGCAAAAACGTCAATGTTTCAAAGGATTAACTGTGTGCAAAACTGTCTCAGTGTTGCAAAAATAACACGTTTTAGCCTAAAGTTTGGATTTTCTGGCCGGAATTTCCGGATTTTACGCCTATTGGCTTCCCATTAGGTGCCCCTTTTTGATGGAACCAATTGTTTGGTAAGCAAAGACGCGTTAAAAGAACGCTTGATTAGAAAAAGGGCATATAACATGAAGCGTCCTAGTCGCAACCGTTTGGTCAAGCTTGTATTGGCCCTCTTTGCCGCACAGTTGGTTTGGGGCTGCGAGGGAGCAGACATCGAATACAATTATCCGCGAACGGGGGCTAATAATATTCCGACATATGAGAAACACGTAAGTGTTTTCGGTGGCGACGGGATTTCACTCCTGGACGCTTTTCAACCTGGGGGAGTAACCGGCGACCAGGGTGGGGGACAAGGCGCGGGCATCGGCGTTAACAGCTTTTTGTGGCGAGCGTCGCTGGATGCTATATCCTTTATGCCCCTTCAATCCGCGGACCCTTTTGGCGGAGTTATTATTACCGATTGGTATGGGCCTCCCAATATCCGTTCAGAACGGTTTAAGGTGAGCATTTTTATCTTAGATCGTGCTCTTCGATCTGACGGGATTCGAGCAAAAGTTTTTAAGCAGACAAAAGATGAAAGAGGTGAATGGACAGACGCCGACAACGATGAGAGACTCGATCGCGAGCTTGAGGACACGATTCTAACCAAGGCTAGGGAGTTGCGTGTTAAATTGCGACCATCTACAAAATGATTTTTGTTAGACTTACATGTTTTATAAGTCAGACGTGCGCTATTCCTATCCAACCATTTGTCGTTAGTCTTTAATCGGAGGCTCAAGTCGAATGGCACGATATAATTTTCGAGAAACTGAGAAAAAGTGGCAAAATCGATGGGACTCAGCTAGAAAGTTTTCTGTCACTGTAGACGTAAATAAACCAAAATACTATGTATTGGAAATGTTTCCCTACCCGTCTGGGCGGATCCATATGGGCCACGTCCGTAATTATACGTTGGGAGATTTGGTAGCCCGTTACAAAAATGCGCAAGGCTTTAATGTACTCCATCCCATGGGCTGGGACGCTTTCGGGCTACCTGCCGAAAATGCGGCTTTTGAAAGGAGAGTTCATCCCGCTAAATGGACAGAAGAAAACATCGAGGCCATGCGCTCACAACTTAAAGGCATGGGCTTGTCTTATGATTGGAGTCGAGAGCTGGCTACATGTAGACCCGACTACTACTGTCATGAACAAAAAATGTTTTTAGATTTTCTACAACATGGCCTTGCGTATCGTAAAGAAAGTTGGGTTAATTGGGATCCAGATGAAAATACTGTCCTAGCTAACGAGCAGGTTATTGATGGCCGGGGATGGCGATCAGGTGCCGTAGTTGAAAAACGGCTGCTATCTCAATGGTTTCTCAAAATTACCGAATATGGTGATGATCTTCTAGAGGCGATTAAATCTTTAGAACGCTGGCCTGATCGTGTTCGACTAATGCAACATAACTGGATAGGTAGATCTGACGGCGCAAGAATTACTTTTTGTATAAAAGACCGAACTGAGCTCCTCGAGGTTTTTACCACCCGGCACGACACCCTATTTGGTGCTTCATTCTGTGCAATAGCCGCTAACCATCCTTTAGCCAGCCAATTAGCCGAGGAAGACCAAACATTATTTGATTTTATTGCGCAGTGCAACCAGCTGAATACCAGTGAAGCAGCAATCGAAACAGCGGAAAAACAGGGGTATGATACTGGGCTAAGAGCCCAGCATCCATTCATCGAAGGCCAAGAGTTACCAATTTTTGTGGCAAATTTCGTTTTAATGGAATACGGCACTGGTGCAATCTTCGGATGCCCAGCGCATGATCAACGAGATCTAGATTTTGCCTTAAAATATAATCTACCGGTGCTGCCGGTTGTCCTCCCTTTGGATACCAACCCTGAAAACTTCTTTATTGAAAAAGTAGCATATACTGGTGAAGGCACCATCTTTAACTCAGATTTTCTAGATGGCCTAACAGTGGACGAAGCAAAAAGTAAAATGGCAAGCAAATTGCAGGAATCCAATCACGGGCGAGCGGATATAACCTATCGTCTTCGCGATTGGGGTGTCTCACGGCAACGTTATTGGGGTTGTCCAATACCCGTGATCCATTGCGATGCCTGCGGAATGTTACCTGTGCCGTTGGATCAACTGCCTGTAAGTTTACCGGAAGATGTGGATTTTGGTAAGCCTGGAAACCCACTTGAAAACCACACCACTTGGAAACACACTACTTGCCCAGCCTGCGGCGGAACCGCTGAACGCGAAACTGACACTTTCGATACCTTCTTTGAGTCCTCATGGTATTTCGCAAGATTTTGCGATCCCAAAAGCAAAGTGGCTTTCAGTAAAGAATCTGTGGACTATTGGTTGCCGGTTGATCAATATATAGGTGGAGTAGAGCACGCGGTTCTTCATTTACTATATTCTCGATTTTTTACTCGCGCGTTGCGAAAATGCGGATATTTAGACATAGATGAACCATTCGACGGCATGATGACCCAGGGGATGGTATGTCACGAGACCTATCGAACCGGTGACGCTTGGCTATTTCCTGATGAAGTTAAGAAAAATAGCGATGGCAACTATACTACGATCGACAACGGGAAGGCAGTTGTGGTTGGCCGGACCGAAAAAATGAGCAAATCAAGGCGCAACGTTGTAGATCCTGAGGCAATTATAGAGACTTACGGAGCCGATACCGCCAGATTATTCATGCTGTCTGATTCACCTCCTGAAAGAGACCTAGAATGGACAGAATCGGGAGTTGAGGGAGCTTGGCGTTATTTAAATCGCCTTTGGCGCTGTATTCTGGATCCCAAAACCCCGCTTCCGGACGCAAATAAAACTCGACCAATAGATATCTCTGGTCTCGCCCTTGCTCTAGAACGAGAAATCAATAAGACAATAAAGTCTGTAAGTGACAGTATCGAACGATGGCGATTTAATAGTGCTGTGGCACAAATTCGTGAACTTACAAACTATCTTGGTGCCTTCTCTGTAAAAAATGAGAGCGAAGCCTGGATGTTTCGATATGGTTGTGAGACTTTAGTCCGATTAATTGAGCCAATGACCCCCCATATCGCTGAGGAAATCTGGGAGAGATTAGGACATAATGGTTTTCTTTGTGACGAACCATGGCCAGAATACGATACAGCCCTAATTGTCGACGAAACCATCACCATCGGCGTGCAGGTTAACGGTAAACTTCGAGGGGAAATTAAGGTTACTCGAGATAGCAAAGAAGAAAAAGTCCGAGAATTAGCACTAAATCTAGAAAACGTTCGCAAGGCCCTTAACGGTAAATCACCAAGCCGGGTAATTGTGGTTCGGAATCGTATAGTAAATGTTGTGGCTTAGATCCAAAATAACCTTCCTCGCCCTAGTTTGTCTTTTTATTCTTAATAGCTGTGGGTTCAGGCCTCTATACCTACAATCAAGTAATTTCTCTAACGATGTATTAAGCCATTTAGCTACTATCCAAGTAGATCCAATTGCCGATAGAGCAGGGCAACAACTTCGCAATATGCTAGAAGGCAAACTTAAACTAAATAGGCCCCAAACCCCAAACAGATATGGCCTCAGTGTCAACCTTAAAGAAACCCGAACCAATCTTGTTATTTTAAAAGATGCTAGTTCGACATTTGCTCGCCTCCGAATGGACGCCGTTTATAAACTCTACGATATTCAAAGTAATAATCCGTTAAGCCAAGGTCAAAGCGAATCTACCACCATTTTCAATTTGGTAGAATCCGAATTTGCAAATATCAATGCGCAAGCGGATGCTCGCAAGAGAGCAGTAACGCAAATTAGCGATGATATTCAACTAAAATTAGGTTTGTTTTTCCATCGACTTGTTTACAATCGTTAAACGGGAATCGAGGCGCCCTGCATGAAATTGAAACCCGCGGACCTTCCAAAAACACTCGAAAACCGCCTTGATAAATTAAGAATGATCCTGGTTTTCGGTCCTGATTCCGGGCATATAGCCGAAACATGCGATTTTATTGGAAACGCAGTTGTAGAAGGATTATCTGACCCATTTAGGTTATCCACCCTCTCCGCAGATGAATTAAAGCAAAACCCCTCTCGTTTGATCGATGAAGCAACCGCCCTTTCCATGACTGGGGGCAGGAGATTAGTAAGGATCACGGGGGTGTCAGATACATTGCTAACGGGATTTCAGGATTTAGAAAGCATAGATCAAATTGAAGCATTAATAATAATCAGCGCCGGCCCCCTAGATTCGCGGTCTAAGCTCCGCCGGTTTTTTGAAAACCACCCAAATTTTTTAGCTATAGGCTGTTATGGAGATAGCGGAAAAAATTTACAGCATTTTATTAAACGGTATTTGAAAAAGAACGAGATAAGCCTCGCTCAAAATGCACTGGAATATCTCGTGACATGTCTGGGAAACGATCGACTTCAAACAAAATGTGAACTGGAAAAATTAATATTGATGGTTGGTAAGAGTGGACATGTAGATCTGGAGGATGTCGTTCTGTGCATCGCCGACAACGGGATTTTAGGTGGTGATGACATTGCATTTGACACTGCAGATGGAAATATCACCGCACTTGACAGATCAATTGAACGAGCAAGAGCGAACGGGGAAAATCCCATACCAATACTAAGGCGAACAATCAATCACTTCCAAAGACTTTATTCAACCCTCGCTATTATGAAAACTGGGACCGCCAAGGAAAAAGCGTTAGGCAGGCTTAGCCCACCATTGTTTTGGACTCGGCGAGATCAATTCATCAAACAGTTGGAGGCAGGTTCATTTGCACACTTCCAAATGTGTTTAGAGCGATTGGTAGAAGCTGAAATTCGTTGCAAGTCCACCGGATATCCAGAACAAGCTATTTGTTTTCAAACACTTATCGGAATTTGCCTAGTTGCTCATTCTCGACAGAGGAATTTTTAAATTATATTTAAAGCTTGCTAGAAACCAATTTTCTGTTTCTGAAGACGTAAGATTATATCATCCAGTTGGTCTAATGATTTATAATAAATCGATACCTTACCTTGATGTCGATCAGTTGTTTGGACTTTGATTTTAAGGCCGAGTTGGTTGCTTAATCGGGTCTCTAACTCAATAATATGTGGGTCTATACTATTACTGGGGTCCGCAGAGTGCCCAGAAGTTTCAGGAAGGCTTTTTTCAAGACTTTTGACAAGTTTTTCCGTTGCGCGAACCGACAAATCTCGCGCGACCACAGTTTCAGCTAGTCCGTCTGGGTCTACTGAACCAAGCAGGGCACGGGCATGTCCGGCGCTTAAGTGACCGGAATTTAGATATGCCTTAGTACGTTCTGGCAAGCCTAGAAGTCTAAGGGTGTTAGCTACATGACTACGGCTTTTTCCTATTGTAGCTCCTATTTTTTCATGTGTGTGACCGTATTCATCAATTAGCCTTTTATAGCCTTGAGCCTCTTCTAATGGTTTTAAATCACTGCGTTGAATATTCTCTATAAGAGCAACCTCTAATGCTTCAATATCAGTAAAATCACGCACCTGTGCCGGTATCTCGTGCATTTGAGCAAGCTGAGCTGCTCGCCATCGACGTTCACCGGCAATAATTTCGTAGCCACCCTTTTCGCTAGGACGTAATAAAATTGGCTGCAAAACACCCTTTTCTCGCATGCTTTTTGCTAAAACATTTAGATCTTCATCATTAAAAATTTGTCTTGGCTGCGAAAAACCAGGAGAAATCTCTGATATTGGAATCAACTGCAAATGCAGCCCTTTAGTTAACTCATATGAGGCGACTCTATCGTCACGCAACAGTGCCGATAACCCCCGACCAAGCTTTGGACGCTTACCTGAAACTCCATCAAACGCCTTCACGCTGCCCAGCTCCTTTCCTGATTGATAACTTCCCCCGCTAAATGAACATACGCTTTAGAACCTGCGCATTTAAGATCATAAACTAATACAGGCAAACCATGGGACGGAGCTTCCGAAACTTTTACGTTTCTTGGTATTACTGTACGATATACTTTGTTTCCCATATGCTTTCGCACATCAGCCGCTACTTGCTCCGAAAGATTATTACGCTTGTCAAACATTGTTAGGACAACGCCTTGAATGCCAAGCGCAGGATTGAACCTGATTTGCACCTTTTCTATAGTCTTAAGTAACATGCTTAATCCCTCTAGAGCGTAGAACTCGCATTGTAGTGGCACTAATACTGAATTTGCTGCAACCAGTGCGTTTAATGTCAAAAGACCCAGTGACGGAGGACAATCTACTATAACATAGTCATACCCGCACTCTCCAGACTCCACAAACTCCGCCAAAGCCTCTTTTAATCGGTACTCCCGTAGATGCGTTCCCACTAACTCGATTTCCGCTCCGGAAAGATCTTCTGAACTCGGAATTACCGTCAAACCTGGTATAGTGCTCCTTTTAACAGCATCGATTATTGCACAATCACCTATCAAAACCGAATAAGTATCGTTAACTCGCGCCGCCCTAGATATACCCAAACCAGTACTCGCATTACCTTGCGGGTCCAGATCAATGAGCAGAACCCGTAAATCGCATGCGGTCATAGCCGTCGCTAAATTTACGGCCGTAGTTGTTTTTCCCACTCCCCCTTTTTGATTCACTATCGCTAAAATTCGAGGGTTTTTAGAGCACGTTTTATTATCTAGCCGTTCTTGATTCATGAACCATTCCCTCTAGTCTTACCAAACACCCAGCGCTATCAGAGATACTTTGTACCAGGGAGTACTTCATATTCCATTGTTTGTTTGCGGTAGTCAATTCCTTTTGTAAAGATGCTCCTTTTGGAAAAACTCCAACTGATTTTTTTCCGAGAAATGGTTTTGCTTTTTCAAGTATTACCGTAAGTGGGGCAAAGGCTCTCGCCGTTACCACAGAAAAACACTTAATGGGGAGCTCCTCAATTCGAGAGTTATGAATGGTTACAGCTGTTGAAGTTTCACGTGAAACTTCTCTTAAAAACAAACATTTTTTTTGATTCGGCTCTACGAGATTTACATTGGTTGCCCCCAAAATTGCTAAAATCATCCCTGGGAATCCCGCACCACTACCAATGTCAAGCAGGCTTTCTACTTTATACGGAAAAATGTTTAACATCTGAGCACTATCAAGAAAGTGCCTAGTCCAAACTACAGGAAGAGTATTACGTGATACTAAATTCATAGCTTTTTGCCATTTTTTTAGCATAATTTCATAATGTTCGAGTTTTTGGTACGTTTCACGTGAAACATTTACATGTGCTTCAAATTTGTCTCTGGAAGACACCTCTAGCGGTAACAACATGCCATTTCAGTCCCGCCTCGACACTCGGCTAGCTTTAATATGCCTCATTAAAGCTATCACAGCTGCCGGCGTCACCCCAGGTATTCGGGAAGCTTGACCAAGAGTACTTGGCTTAGTGGCAAGCAGGGCTTGTTGAACCTCGTTGGACAATCCGCCAATACGAGAAAAGTCTAGTTGTTCGGGAAACTTTAGTTCTTCATCCCGACGGTAGGCCCGAACGTCAGAATCTTGTCGCTGAATATAGGATTCATAAAGTGAATCTATAGCCAGATGTTCCAGCGTCTCTTCACATATATTAGCCAAATCTGGCCATAAGGAAACGAGCTGGGATTTTGCGATTGCTGGGTGACCCAGCAAATGATAGGCAGAACGTGGGACACCGTCCATATTAACCGCTATTCCTTTTTGAGCTAAGCGCGAAGGTGTGATCGTAAGTTCTTTTAGAAAATTTTTAGCGCAAATGATGTTTTCCCTTTTAGAAGCAAAATATTTGGCTCGAGGACTCTTAACACAGCCCGCATTCACCCCTTTCTCGGTCAACCTAAAATCGGCATTATCGGCTCGAAGCCGTAATCTGTATTCAGCGCGCGATGTAAACATTCTATAAGGTTCCAGAGTCTCTTTTGTTACTAAATCATCGATCATTACTCCCAGATAACCCTCCGCACGATCAATTACAAAGCTTGGCTTAACGCCAGATGAATTTATGGCCGCGTTAATCCCAGCGACGATCCCTTGGGCCCCAGCCTCTTCATATCCGGTAGTCCCGTTTATCTGTCCAGCCAAAAACAAACCCGGTACTTTGCTTGCCTCCAGAGTGTGTGTCATCTCGCGAGCGTCCACGTGATCATATTCAATTGCATAGCCTGGACGGACGATTTTGGCTGTTTTCAATCCAGGGATAAGCGAAATCATCTCTTCCTGCACAACTTTTGGCAATGACGTCGATATCCCATTGGGATAAACCAAGTGGCTATCCAAACCTTCTGGTTCCAGAAAGATTTGATGTTCACTTCGATCTGCAAATTTTACAATTTTATCTTCTATTGACGGGCAATACCTTGGGCCAACACCTTCTATTTTACCAGAATACATCGGGGACTTGTGAAGGTTATGTTTTATAACTGAATGAACTCGATCATTTGTATACGTAATAAAACAAGAAAGTTGGGGTAAGGGAATTTTCTTTGTTATAAATGACATCGGTTCAGGTCGCATATCACCCGGCTGTTCTTCTAAGGCCGACCAATTTATAGTTGTGCCGTCTAACCTAGGAGGTGTGCCTGTCTTAAGCCTGCCCAGCCGAAAACCTATTTTTTCAAGCGTCCGCGAAAGCCCGTACGCAGGCTCTTCGCCAATACGACCCGCCGGTGTGGATTCTTCCCCACAATGAATCATGCCGCGGAGGAACGTACCGGTTGTCAATACTACGCTAGGGGCTTTTATTTCACGGCCCGAAGAAGCTAATATCCCCCCTATCGAGCCATCTTTATTTAAAATAAAATCCTCAACTGCAACTTCCTCTATAATTAAATTATCCTGTTTTTCCAATATCTCTTGAATAGCGACACGATAGCGCGCTCTGTCCGTTTGCACCCTTGGGCCCCGAACAGCCGGACCTTTACTTTTATTTAGTAATCTAAATTGGATACCTGCGGCATCTGCTGCTCGACCCATTATCCCATCTAATGCGTCTATTTCCCTAACCAAGTGACCTTTTCCCAAACC
>CAZADS010000001.1:0-14582 GCA_964483985.1 uncultured Thalassobaculaceae bacterium | reverse complement strand
AATTTGGAAACAGGTGGTGATAAAGACGTTTTTTCATTAACGGTAGTTTCAGGAGCCTCCTATCAAGTAGATTTAAGAGGATCAACCTCTAGCGTGGGTACACTCACAGATCCATTCCTGAGGATATTGGATGTGAATGGTGAAGTGCTAGTTCAAAATGATGATGGAGGAAACGGTTTCGAAAGTCAGACCGTATATAACGCGTCTTCTTCAGGGGATATATATATTGAAGCAGGAGCTTTTAGTTCAAGGCAGACTGGAACATATCAGATTGACGTGGCTCAAACAGCTACCAGCACGAGTGCTCTGGGAGATTTAATAGGACAAACAGCGGAACATGCTCCATTACTTCAGCTAGGAGTAATTGAAGGAGGTAAGATAGCTTTCCATGGCGACCAAGATATGTATCAATTCGCGTTAGAAGCTGGTCAACCGTACCAGTTCAACGTGCGTGGATCTAATAGTGGGCATGGTACTTTATGGGATCCTCAATCTTTCTTATATGATAATAGCGGTATTTTAGTTGCACAGGATGACGATAGTGGTACGGGTTTCGACTCAAGCATTGCCTTTGTCGCACCAACCTCGGATGATTATTATTTGACTGTTTTGCAGAATATCGGAATTTCAAGCCAGTTAATTGGCACCTATTCAATCGAATCTGTAATATTATAATTTTCCGCCAGGCGCCTAATATTGTCTTTTAGCGTATTAGAAAATTTCCTTTAAATTCGAGACATCAACCCATAAAACTGCGTCGGCTAGCATTGCGAAGGAAAATTCGGACTAAATGGCGTTTTTCATTTCCATTCTGCGTGTCTTCATGATTTTTTCCGGGGTGAGTTAAAGAAAAGTTATTTAAATATTGAATTTGGCCGGCTTCAAGTTGAAATTTGATATGATGAGCAGGATCGCTCATTATGTTAAACATTGTCTCTAGAGTGTCTTGGCCTCACTTAATCAAATGTTATCTCCATTAATTCATAAACTCTATAGAGTAGCCATTTTATATATCGATCATTAAGCGTTTCGTCATTATAGGAGAAAATGGGATAAAATTAGTGACCCCTTACCCCTCCCCGTGTTCATCCTGCCGATTTCATCAGAAAGGCTCATACAGCCGTTTGAGCAATCTAGGATAATAGGTTTGAAGAACATAGAGTGCAGTCAACATATTAGCGCCTTTGCTAGTGCCTCCTATCTGAGGAGCGTAAAATTAAAGGTCCTACGATTAGTGGCGGAAAGTTGAACCCATAGTCGGTATGCCACGATAATTCCTGACGTGTTAAATCGCCCTCACCCGAGTATCTATAACAACGCCCGTATCCAAGACGTCATAAAGCAGGCGTCCATCGAAAGATTGAGCTATCGCCCTTTCAATCATTGAACTCAATAACCAGTAAACTGCTTTTAATCCCTGTTTAGTATATATATCGGTCGGTATGCGGTCTAAAACCACAAACCCAATTCCGTTTTTAAGTTTCTGGCGAACGCTTCTCATCAATGATCTACACGCCCTTAATCTATAATCTGAGAGGTAGAGCGATTCGATAGTTAAAGGATTGCATCTAAATATTTCTATAAAATCAGAAATTTCTGACATCACTTCAGAAGTGAAATATATCAGCCAATCTTTCGGTTCGATATCCCGGCCCTTTCACGCTTGCGCGTTAGTAATGGGAGCTTCTCATATTTCAAAATTCTGTGTTTCGTTTGCGTTCTTCATGATGAGTTTGTTCACATTTATTTTTGACAAAAATTATAATAATTCTAAGGAGTGTATTGGAAATTCTATGCTAGTAAAATTCAGTAATATTTTTAGTTTATTAATAGATTGATAAAATGACGGCGTGAACGAATATTACCTTGGGGTCTACGGGTAAAATTGTGGTTTTTCGTAAATTTATCTTCGGTATAGAGGTAAAATTTGATGAATTTTGATGAGAATTTTTTTTCCAAAGAAGATTTAAAACCAGATCAAGAATTTTATAATGTCCCTCGTTTTGTAACCCATATTGATGAGAACGGTTTGGGGGCTATTACAGCTTTTTACCGCGAGATACTTGAGCCTGAGTCTAACGTACTGGATTTGATGGGCTCATGGATTTCGCATCTTCCTAAAGAATTAAAATTCGAAAAGGTCATAGGGCACGGTTTGAACCGTGCTGAATTAACAGCGAATGCTGGATATTCAGAAATCTTTGTACAAGATTTGAATCAGAATCAAAAGTTGCCCCTAGAAAATAGTTCGGTTGATTTTGTTTTGAATTGCGCGTCTTTCCAATATTTACAACGCCCCGTTCAAGTTTGGGAGGAAGTAAAGAGAATTCTTCGGCCAAGGGGTAAAGTTATAATTACTTTCTCTAATAGAATGTTTCCAACAAAAGCTGTGAAGATATGGAGAATTTTACCAATGGGGGATCACGCGGTTTATGTGGCTTCTGTTCTGAAACAAGCTGGATTTAGGTTAATTGAAAAACAACATCTAGTTAGGGAAAATGAAACCAATGATCCAGTTTGGGTAGTTTCAGCTATGGTATGAGCAGGCAGCTAATATTTTATTAAACTCCAGCTCATACTATAACAATTAATTTTTGAAACTGTGCTAAAGGGAATTTTTGATAGAAACTTGTTTCTAAATGTTTATGCGATTAGGAATGGTTATTTTGCAAACCAATTGGATCACAGGAGACGGAGACAACTAGAAAATGGCGGGAACAATGGCAGATGTAGATAGAGGTATTGTAGGGCTTATAATCTGTATTTTTCTGATATGGTTTCCAGTTTCTTCCTACGCTGGGGAAGTTAATAATAAAGGCGTGAAATGTCGATGGGTGGACTCGAAAGAGAAACGAACAGAACTCACTCGCTCTAAATCGATTGATGGAATGACGGATTTTTGGTTTAAAAATGGAAAAGTGTTAGTGCATACCATTCGGATCTCAAAGGAAGGGTTTCGAATAGAGGCCAAAGTCCGTGGTAATATTGATTATAATGGTACTAATGAAATTTTCTGGAATGATGTTTTCGCTGGGTATAGGTATTTGAACCGAGAGACATTGGATTTATCGAATAAAATCAAAAAGCTCGTTGCTAGATGCTCTTTAGTAACTGACGTTGATTTGATATTAGGCCCATTGCGGAAAAAAATTGTGGAGTCTGAGGCTAAAAATAAAATATGAACGACCTAAGTTAGTCAGATTTCCTTCCGAGTTTAAACATTGCATTGTCTCAAAATTATCAAGAAACTAGAACCTGAGATTACGTCCAGAGTAATGAATTGGATTGATTAGATGGCGGATCAAATAATAGCGCTAGTAAGGTAACCCCGCCACGGGACTTATAATCTTACTTGAAAGTCTATAATCGAGCCGTTAAAATTTAATAACAGAAGCAATTCGTGCACCTCGAGAGGACATGAAATACAGGCCTAAGTGATGTGTCAAAGCCTGTGGATGAGATGCGGAAATAGGGAGCCCTAATTTTTGAACGGTCTGAAGAGGTAGATCATAGGTGGAGCATCCAGGCGCGTACACGGCTACCTCCTTGAGTGTTTTTGTTAAATTGTGATTTCTTCCTGAAAGCATAGTTAATACAAAATCCATTACACAAATATCTGTACAAATTCCGACCACTAGCATGAGCTCAATATTGTTATAATTGCACCAATTTATAACCAGATTAGAGCCGTCTTTTTGGATGCCGCCTACAAATCCGTTAATGCAGTCTTTCCGTAAAAGAGTGACATTTTGCTGATCGGCTAACCAATCCAACTCTGGGACTAAATTTTCTTCTCCAGTTCCTATTTCGCAGTGTGGTGGATACGGGAGTTCCGGCTTTCCTGGTTCGTGAGTATCCATGAAAACCATTATGGGCCAATCGTTTGTAGTAAATCGTTTTGCTAATTGGTTTGTTTCTCGAACCATATTGCTGACTTGCTGATTCGGGCCTTTGGGCGCCAGGTTGCCAGAACCAATGGTAGCGAACCCATTATCTTCATCTACAATAATGAGCCCTGCAGATAGTTTTGAAATATCCAACTCCACAAACGTAACAGGCAATTCACGCGTTAATTGGTTTAATAATGAATTTTCAATCTCTGCCATTAGTATCTCTAATTGTTGCTATTGTTTGGAATAGATTTTATAAGAAAATCAAAAGTCGTTAGAATCAATCATTGAATCCTTTAGTTTTTTCACAATATCGAATTTTCTCGTTGCTATAGCATTCGTATACCCATCTGCAAGTTACCCTGGATAAATTCTTAAATGTTTAAACTAGTGTGAACGGCTGCCAACGGGGATTTAGAAAAAAATAAATATGTTTTATTTAATAGTGAGAATGTAAAGGAATGAGATGGAAAAAAACCTCCTTTATCAAGTTCGTATTACTCTAAGTGACGCAGTGTCGGAAATAGTTCGCGTAGATCCAAATAATTCTGAAGTCGGTTTTCTTTTCAATATAGCTAAAAAGAACGACGCTCAATTAATATGCCAATATGATGCATTTGTAGAATATTGTAGAGAAGCTGAAGAAAGTCAAAAAGAGCATTTTCCGCTCTATAAGTGGACAAAGGCGACAATAGAAAATCCTTCCAAAAGAGAAAAATATCTAAAATCTTTCACATTTTATATAAAAGGTAATCAGATTTATTCGCACAAAAAAGCTATTAGATTATACGAGGAGCTTCAGCCGTTAATGGAGGCAGGCAAGATTAACGAACTTAAAATGCTTGATAACGATCCAGCAAATAATCCTCAGCCACCCGCCATATACAGCCAAACATAGCAGTTGGCCCTAACCATAAATAATGTCTAATGAAATTCAAGTAATGTAATTTTGGTCACGACATTTGCCGATCACTTGCGAATATTGGACTCTTTAATTCTTATAAATGGTTATTTGAGTTGTTTCCAGCAAGTGACCTGAAGCGGCTACCGACTCTGCGTTCTTTTAGAAAAATATATCCATAGCTTCCGGTGATGGGGCCATCATTATAACCACTAACTTTTGAGGGTTTTGGGGATCGTAACCATGGTAAAGTTCATACATTCCAGCTTGTCTTGCTTTAGGTTGGTGTGCGTAAAAAGCTTATTCCCACTCGAAAAAATTATTTGAAATCTCGAAAGTTGCGACTGCTGTAATGGCCATGATATCTCCTTGTTAGTCTACCATTATGCGCTGAGGGCGTATCCTAAACAATTTATACTTTTTTCAGCTTTTTAGAAATATACAAAAAGGGTTTGGTTTAGCCCGCTAAAGCGGCAGCTTTTTACAAGTTATCCAAATACTAGTCGATCTTTTACGCCTGCACAGATTACGTAGAGGGTGGGCGCGATCCCGAATAAAAAATTTTGCGCTGAGTAGCGTCTGCTCTCCCATGAAATTCTACAGTAATTGGATCAAAATCGTATCGAGGAATCGGTTCAATCTCAAAGTGGTTATATGTGTCTTTTCCTCGGACAAGCGATGCAGAATCAGAATTCACTCTTACTTGTCTAGCGTCAGTAGGTATATAACGTATTCCTAATCCTATTCTGCGATCGTTGCTTCGATTAGGGCCAGATGCATGAGCTAAACGATAGTCGAAAAAAGCTGCTTCGCCTGGCAACAACTCAAGACTAATTGCTTGGGTTTCATCTATGTCGCAGATAGCTTGACCCCGTGTAAGCATGTTTTCCTTAGCCCAGGTATCAATATGCGGCAAGGCCGGCAATTTATGTGTTCCTGGAAGAACTCGTAGGCAACCGCTCTCAATGGAAGCCAAGGAAAGCGCAAGCCAAACGGAGACGAAATCTTGGGTTTCAACACCCCAATATTCACTATCCTGATGCCATGATATATATTTGGGAGATTTGGCATCTTTTATAATCCAATGTGTAGACCAGCAGAGAATATTTGGTCCGATTAATTCTTCGACGCCATCGAGAATAGCCGGAAGACGTATAATATCATTTAACCATTTAAAAAGCAGATGACTTTTAAAGCGAAAAGATCCTTGAACTGGCGTTCCTGGTGCTGGTGTATCTTCTGTAAAAATTAAACCATGCATTTCTTCCAATTTTTCGATTTTGGATCTTATTGATGCCGCTGTCTCTTCACTAAAAATGCGCACAGGAGAATGGACTCCCGACTTTTTGAATTGACTAATTTCGGTTTCATTAAACATGTAGATTCCCAATCTAACGAATCTCATATGATTCTTTTTGGATGAGAAAGATGCATCTCTTAATTCACCCGATAAAAATCTATGAATTTCTATTAATCCCAGCCTCTTGCATTCTTTGTATTTTCAATTCAAGTCGTTCGCTCTGGCGAATTTTATCAATGATAAATCTAGTGTGTTTCATTCGGCCGACGTGATCAAGTTCATCGTAAATTTGACAAAGAAATTCAATTCGTCTCCTGTCGATGTCGGTTATTTGAGAATTGATGGTAACTTTTTGCCCGATAAGGGTAGGGCCTAAATGCTCTATTCCGACAATCGTGCCTACCGAGTCTTGTGAAGAATCTATATATTTAAGCAAGAAGTTTCGACAGGACCGCTCGGTGTTTTGTACCATACTTGGCGTTGAATAGACCCTTCGATCTTTCCCCATAAAACCAATCGTTTGATCTTTCTGAACAACAAATGTATCAGAAAAAGTTAATCCTATTTTGAGTTTTTCTGTCAAGTTGAAGTGCCAAATCCGTTCACTGGAAAAATAACCTTTAGATAAACGTACATCTTATTTCATCCCCGGTATTTGTTTAAGCGGGGGCATTTTCACAAAAGTATTGAGTGAAGGGTCCAATGGCGTGGAAGGTATCATCGAGTCGGTATATACATTCATCTTAGGGCACACGACTTCTTTTTCATTCACAGTCCCAGCGCGAATGGCAACAATGTTTTGTCGGCCACTACTATAACTGAATAATAACGTTCCACATGTTTTGCAAAATTGTTTTTTTAACTCGTTTCCGCTATCCGCTTTGTGCAAAAACTCTTGAAGCTTTGAACTTCCTAAGATTTTTAAATTTGAATCATCTATGAATAAATTCGTTCCATAAACTGCACCTGTTGATTTTCGACAGCTGGTGCAGTGACAATTTACAATCCCTAACGGATTTGTTTGAGATGTGTAAGTGATAGAGCCACAAAGGCAGCCTCCGCTAAATCCATTCATGAGTTTTTGTCCGTTTGATTATTGCAAAGATATAGAAATCACCGTCAATCATTTCACTTAGCGTAAAGGTTATCAATCTAGAATTTATTTTATCATCATTCCTAAATAGACTCTGGTAATAATTGTTAAAAGTGTTTGAAACTGAGAATTTATGGTTTTTAAGGTGATCACATTTACCTACCTAAATTGTTCCCTCTTTAGAGGTATAAAATGGTTTTAGAGGTAATTGCCTCTTATGTAATTTTTGGGGTAAGTCTTTCTGACCCATTCTTGGACTTTTGCATGATTATCAACAGCCAGACAGATTTTATTAGTTTTGGGGAAATTTTTTAGAATATCTCTAGGGATACCATCCAACATTCCCGATGAGAGCCATCCCATTAGACGCCAGATCGCTATGTCAGGAAGCCCCATACTAGAACCTAATATCCAATCGCTGTCATCTGGAATATTCTTATCTAACATGCATAATTTTATCGCCAAATCTCCGGCGACTAATTCTTGACGTTTTAGTTTTTTAGTTTCGTCATTTTCGCCATGGCCAGTATTAGCGACTAAAACAGTAATATCCGTGGCAAAATCCAAAAACTGATCTATCTGAGCGGCTAAAAGGTCGTTATTATTTGGATACATGCCGGATAGTTTTCCGCAAAATCTTGAAATTCCGCCAGTTTGGGCAATGGGTACTCCGTCAACGATCAAACATGGAAATTGATGAAACGGTATGATTGTTCCATCGTCTAAGTAACCGTCTCTCTTAACACGCTGAAACTCCTCACGTGTGATTAGCCTGTTCTCAAAATCGATTCCGCCAACATATAGTGCAATTTTTCCTACTTCTGCTCGCCAGAAGGGGAAGTCGAAGTAAATAAAGGAAAGCTTCATATTATTTTCCAATTAATTGAGTCAGAACCAGAGTCGTATGCTGCCTTTTATATCATAGCCTCATCTAGTCGTCCTAATATCTAATAATGGCTGGGTTTAGTTTTCGAGTTGGTTGGGGATATGGTAAAATTTGGTAGTGGGATTCAACCATTAAAATATTAAGAAGGCCAGATTGTGGAAATTTAGGGTGGGTACTATTGCGGAGCTATAAGTTATATCTCGAAAGGAAAAACGCTGGGTTCTCTCCAATGCGATTGTCGACAATGCCAGTATATATACGGCGGCAACACAAATATTATAACGGCTATGCCAGAACGCGAATTCGAATTTACGAAAAGTAGCCCTAATAGGCCCAAAACTATTATTATAAACGTTGGCACTTTTGAGGACTCAACAATCTTCAAACCGAGATCGACTATCTTTACGATAGATATGAAATAGTTTCCTCCTATTAGGGAGGTAGTTGTGGCGTTTGAAAAAACGCTAAAATAATATCAGCTGAGTTTGGAAAAATATACGAAAGCTTAAGTTTTGTAATCTAAAGCATTAATGGGAAGAATTCGTGATTATTATCATATAAAGGCCACCTGTTAAGGATTCATTCATATCTTTTCTTAAAAAACCTTCGCGATAAGCTAAGACTTTGAAACCAAATTTGTTTGCACAACTCTCAATGTATGAATAGGAATGTGCGAAACGACCGCTTTTTTGGAGGCTGTAACCATCGCCGTCTTTTTTTTCAGTCGAAAATATGAGCAATGACGTCTTTTCAGAAATCTTCTTAATTGATGAAAACAATTCGTGGCAGTCTCCAATATATACCAGAACATCTGCGCATATAAACAAATCGAACAGCCTGTTTTTTTTTGTAAGATTAGAAGCTTCCTCTATCAGATCTCCTATTATTAACTCATCATAGATATTTTTTTGTTTTGCTTGTTCGATCATGTTACTAGATAGATCTATTCCTACTAAATTGTCGCTAATATCCCGGAACGTTTCGGCACTCAACCCAGTTCCACAACCTAGGTCTAAGACGTTTGAATATCGTCTTTTCTGAGTATAAAGTTTATCATGTAATTGTCTCAGGTGTTTAGGTGTTTTGTAGCCTAACGTATTGTTCAAATGATCATCGAACTTACTAGCATAGTCGTTAAAAAGTTCTCTGACATAATCTCTCGGGGCAGTTTTAGTGGTTGTTCCTTCGAGACCGTTAATCAGATGTTCAGCTCGCTCAAAATTTGGACTGATTAACAGAGTTCTTTTGTATCCTTTTAAAGCCTTTTTATGTTGTCTGGAAAGCATAACGATATTACTGAGGTTGTAGTAAGCTGAAGCATAGGCTGGCTTTAATTTAATCGCTCTATTGTAACTAGCCGTAGCTTCCTCTATCTGGCTAAAATCCTTTAAAGCACCGCCAAGATTGTTGTAAGCTTCAGCATAGAAAGGGTCGACTGTGATCGTTTTTCTATAGCTTTTTATAGAATCTTTGGATTTACCAGAATCATTAAGGATGAGCCCTAAATTATTAAGAGCCGCGGCATAGTTTGGCTTCAATGTAATCGCTTTTTTTAGGCTGCCGACGGCTTCTTTGTAACGATTAAGAATTTTAAGGATTCCGCCAAGACTATTATGAGCTTCCGCGTAATCAGGCTTAATTTTAATAATTCTAATGTAACTTTTTAGAGCTTCCTTGGGTTTTTCAAGTTCACTGAGAATTATTCCTAAATTATTATAGGCTTCAACATAATCGGGTTTGATAGCAATAGCTCTATTATAATGTTTTAAAGCTTTTTGCGACTTGCCAAGTTCAGAAAAGACTACCCCTAGATTATTGTGGGCTTCAATATAATCTGGTTTTAAATCTAAGACGTTGTTGTAACTTTGGATCGCCCGTTTTTTGCTTCCATTGGTTCGCTGAATATTTCCTAAATTGTAATGCGCCTCCTGATAGTTTGGCTCTAGGTCAACGGCTTTAGTATAGCTAGCTACCGCTTTGCTTGTGTAACCTAAATCATTTAATGCATTGCCTAAATGGTTGTGGAGTGCGGAATGGTTTGGATTTAATTTCAAACCCTTGTTGTAGATACGGACTGCATCGTTATTTCGTCCGAGCTCGTTAAATATAACACCCAGATTATTGTGAGCTTCAGCATTTGTGGGTTCAATTTCTATTGCTCTCATGAAATAATAAATTGCCCGCTCTGAATGTCCTAATTTATGGGTTGCCGTTCCCAGTATATTGGGTATTAAAGGGGATATAGGGAATTGTTTAATTAAGGCTATGCCATTTGCGAGCACTGCGTCCCATTCTTCAGAATTAAGTTGATTGATAAGTTCATTAAGTTTTATCTGACCAATAGCTATTTCTAAATTATGTTTTATCTCTGGCTGATTGGGTTTACGTGCGAGGATATGACGATACAGCTTTTCAGCTTTTAGAAAATCGTTGCTTTTGTGAGCTGATATCGCTTCCTGCAGGAGTTGATTAAGATTGGAGGACATTTTTTCTGTCGATTTTCATTTTGGTAACTATAGCTGTTTGCTGGGGTAGAAGGAACTTTAATAAAAATCAATATTAAAATGAGACTGGTCGAAAGACGTCGAATACTGTTTTTGAAAGAATTAATGGCTTTGTGACCGGAGAAATAACTAGCCTCGGCTCGGATTTATTGGACCTAAGTGGGCATTAGACAGCACGTCTAGGCAAATAAAACTAGTATTACGGACATTTATTGAAATTATAGGGCTTAAATTATCGCGCAATGCGTAACCTCAATCGGGACGTAAATTTTTGCCCCGTTCCAAATCTAATATTTCTACGGGGCCGAGGTCTTGTAAAAACGATGTAAAGCTTTCTCCCTGTGAGGGTTCAGAGGGGAATTCGAGAATATTGCCTGGCAATGATAAAAATCTTTTTCGTTCTTGATCGTCACTTAAAGAGTAGAAAGAAGGTACGTCTGATGGCGGTAAGGCAAAATCCGTCGGATAATCATTTAAAAATATTATTGCCGTCAATGGAACAGAAAGATCACAATTAGTTTTACAATGTTTAGGAAAAATTAAAAAGATCTCGCTTTTATAATTGGGGTGATCAATGCCCATTAAAGAATAACACTCTTTGCAGTATAGACGGGAAGACCTGCCGTCCTTTCGGAGTTTAAACACTTTCATGTGTTGTTTGCCTTTGGCTCCAATTATATCCGAACGAACATAGTAGAGATGAGGAAGGTCATCGGGTACGGTAGCGCCATTTAAGTGTCCCCACTGCAAAGCTTGACGGCAATCTTCGCACCCGCACCTAAGATATTTTAAAGCCCTACGATCCCCTAGGATAAGTTGGCATTTCCCACATTTACAGGCGATGGTGGCTTCCGAGGTATGTGGTTTTAACATTTGTTCCCCCTCCGTCGGTTGGATCGGATTCCACAATACAGATTTAGGTGAGAAGTTAGCAATAACATAGGAAAATACTGGCTCTAAAAATGTTCAGCACACTTCTTTCAATCATCGATTCTATTAATCTCGAAAGTAAAAAATATCCCGCCTATATAGAACAAATAGGGAGTCGAACGCCGCTTTACCGGTTCTTTAATACCCAGACAGGCACACGCTTCTACACTGCTGCCGAGGTTGAGAAGAACAGTATTTTTGCTAGCCTCCCTTCGTTTAATTTTGAGGGTACAGCTTATTGGGTGGATCCAGCGATGGGGTAGCCAATCTTTACGCGTCGATCGCCACCTTCTTTTTTACAGGGCGGACTGTGGACTTAGTTTCTTTCGAGGAGCTAAATTCCTTTTTATTGTAGGCTTTATAAGAAGCAAGAATTTCCCCATCATTGAGTTAAACAGCTATCCCCTTGACGGGGCTCCAACCGATTGCGAATGTATTTGAGTACCCATCCAATAATCGGCATATGTTCATAAAAATCCCGTCCTGAATCCCAATAGTCTATATGAGCTGTTACAAGTCCTTCTTCGTCGAAAGATACAATGGTCGTTCCATTAAAAACCCATTGCTTTTTTCTGATTTTCCCAGAGAAGGTCCATTCCATGCACCCACTGTTTAAATCAGAGTATGATCGTTTAATCCTAAAAACGATATTTTCCACATTATCAAACATATGGGAAAACACAGCCTTCATTGCTTCGATACCCTTAACGTCATTAAAAGGGTCCTTAAACCTGACGTTTGGTGCTACATACGACGGTAACCTGTCGAGGTTTTCGGTCGTTAATTTTTCTAAATAGTCCACATAGGAAAGAAGAGCGCTGTGCATTTTTATAGTCTTTTTGTAGGTGTTATAAAGAAGTTTCTCTGGTCTATTTTCTATTCACAATTCTTGTAATTAGACCTTAGGCAGAGTTTCGCTTTCTTGGTAGCTTCAGAAATATCCTCAGGTGTCATGCTTTTTTCTATAGTATCCCTATTCTTTGCTGCATTACGATTCCCCTTTGATGCTGCTATGTTCCACCACATGTGAGCCGATACAGTATCTTTGAATATGCCTTCTCCTTCGGCGTATATCAGACCAAGATTAAATTGCGCGTCTGGATATCCCTGTTCAGCCGACTTGCGGTACCATTTAGCCGCTTCCGCACTATCCTTTTCGGCGCCCTCGCCTGTACTGTACATATAACCAAGAAAAAACTGCGCGACTATATGCCCCTGATGAGCCGCCTTACGCCACCACTTGACGGTTTCGCTGTAATTCTTTGCCTCATATGCGGCCACCCCTCTTTGATAATCTTTGCGTGCATTGGCTAAGGTCACCGAAGGGGCAGTAAGCATGGCCAGTAATACCAAAGCAGAAAATAGAAAGCATAGATATTTCATATCAGAACCCTAATCCTAAACAAATACATCTGGCAAATAATAGAGCTTTGATAGTACCTTTCGTTTTCCAGCCAGCTTTAATATTCCCCGCACACTGGTTGGAGCGTGCTCTCTCCTAAAATTGATTTTAGATTGAGGGGTTTCAATGGGTGATGACTTTGGTCCGTTAACATTAATAGACATTCGTAATACTGGTTTCATAGGTATGGATATGCTCAACAAAGCACATGTGGGGCCAATCAATCCTGAAAAAGGTTGGCTGGTTCTGTGGCAGTGTGGACGCAAAAATGAAAATGGAAATGATGTCCCTGCATCGATTTATAACGTTGCTATTCTAAATAAAGAAGTTGTGATCACCGAAGTTCTCAACTGTCTTATTAGGTATGGGCTAAGCAAAGAGTTTAAAGTTACTAACAATGTATTAGAACATCCAAAAGTATGGCGTATATGGCATGAGGCTTTGAAAAGATATCAAACGATGAAGCTACAGAATTTAAAGTGATTAAGAATAAAAAGAATGCGATTTTCATTTTTATATATACATAGTGAAAAGGGGAGGGATATTAATTAAATGAAAAAACTAGTCGTACTCATTATATTCTTATGCTTAGCCGGTCACATGAACTGATTCTAATGATCCACAACGGAAGCGTTGTTTGCTCGATCGTTCGAATTTGGTGTTTTAGGTAGTTTAAAAATATCTAATTGCTGCTAACGGGCATCCACTCAACCGTCATAAAGACGTTGGATTATTGATTGGACAATTCGACATGCCCGTGCTTTTGAATGCGTAAGCAATCTAAAGAGGGAGCATTGAGAGTTACAAACAGTTAATAGGTAAACAAAGATATTATTTTTCTGATAAATCGTGAGTTTTAGTAAGCGTTACCACTAAGGTATTATTTCCTTATTCGATACTAATACCTTTTCATATTCATCAAGTAGATCACTTTACATTGTGATAAAACTCACAAACCAGTTCATAAATTTACAATTCAAATACAGCTTTATGTCGAAACTCACATGCCTGTATTAAGGAAGTACGTTTTTGATTGAACAGGAATCCGTAACCACCAAATATAGCTCATCAATTACTTTTGGAGGTAACTCTGATGTTAATGATGAGAAGTGACATACGGTTTCTAAGTGATGGGGAAATTCTTGCTTCTTATAATGCCTACAAAAAGGAAAAGAAATTTAGCACCTCGAAAGAAACTAAGTCCGCAGTCCGCCCTGTAAAAAAGAAGGTGGCGATCGACGCGTAAAGACTGGCTACCCCATCACTGGATCCACCCAATAAGCGTTACCTACTGGCTCACTGAATGGGCTTTAGGGATACAAACCATAGAACTTAATTAAAAACTAAATCAAAAATTAATCCCGAGGCCAAATGACCTCACTCTATTAGAGACAGCTGACGGGAAAACGTTTAAATTGTTACAGAATAAATACAAATATCATTAAGATTTACGATTGCAGACTGCTTCTAGACTATTTTCGTCTGCTCAGTTAGGACGAGGATAGTTCTAAACATCTTTTGCAACCATAAGCCTTAGTGATATGTAGCCTCTAGCCATTTAATGGGGTCCATTTCATAGTTGGCCAATCCGAATTTCTTATCTAGTACTAAACGCATTACGCAATAGATATGTATGTGCTGGATTGCACCAATTACATCGAAATGGGGTAACGGAG